>NZ_JBIAHR010000066.1:0-1062 GCF_042870695.1 Streptomyces sp. NPDC006384 | reverse complement strand
GCGTCGAAGCGGGTGACGGTGCCGGGCGCGGGCAAAAAGCCCCGGCCCGGGTCCTCGCCGTTGATGCGGAACTCGAAGGAGTGGCCGCGCAGGACCGGGTCGTCGTAGCCGAGTTTCTCGCCGTCGGCGATGCGGAACATCTCGCGCACCAGGTCGATGCCGGCGACCTCCTCGGTGACCGGGTGCTCCACCTGCAGACGCGTGTTGACCTCCAGGAAGGAGATCGTGCCGTCCGCGCCGACGAGGAACTCGACGGTGCCGGCGCCGACGTAGCCGGCCTCCTTGAGGATGGCCTTGGAGGCGCGGTACAGCTCGGCGACCTGTGCCTGGGACAGGAACGGGGCGGGGGCCTCCTCCACCAGCTTCTGGTGGCGGCGCTGCAGCGAGCAGTCACGGGTGGAGACGACGACCACGTTGCCGTGCTGGTCGGCCAGGCACTGCGTCTCCACGTGCCGGGGCTTGTCGAGGTAGCGCTCGACGAAGCACTCCCCGCGCCCGAAGGCGGCCACCGCCTCGCGGACGGCGGAGTCGTACAGCTCCGGCACCTCGTCCAGGGTGCGGGCGACCTTCAGGCCGCGGCCGCCGCCGCCGAAGGCCGCCTTGATGGCGATCGGCAGGCCGTGCTCCTTGGCGAAGGCCACGACCTCGTCCGCGCCCGAGACCGGGTCCGGCGTGCCGGCCACCAGCGGGGCGCCGGCACGCTGGGCGATGTGCCGCGCGGCGACCTTGTCGCCCAGGTCGCGGATGGCCTGCGGCGGCGGGCCGATCCAGATCAGACCCGCGTCCAGGACCGCCTGCGCGAACTCGGCGTTCTCCGAGAGGAAGCCGTAGCCGGGGTGGACCGCGTCCGCCCCGGACTCGCTCGCGGCCTTCAGCACCTTGGCGATGTCCAGGTAGCTGGTGGCGGGGGTGTCACCACCCAGGGCGAACGCCTCGTCAGCGGCACGGACATGCACAGCGTCCCGGTCCGGGTCCGCGTAGACGGCCACGCTCGCGATCCCGGCGTCCCGGCAGGCCCGGGCTACGCGGACAGCGATTTCGCCACGATTGGCGATGAGCACC
>NZ_JBIAHR010000065.1:0-1164 GCF_042870695.1 Streptomyces sp. NPDC006384 | reverse complement strand
CCGCTAGTGTCCTGCGCCAGTAGTTGATCGTTAGTAGTCGTGTGACTTCTACTGCTGGTGCGTCAGTTCCTCGTCGGGGCCCGAAGCTGGAACCGTTGCTCTTGTCTGAGGACGAGCGGGCGGTGTTGGAGCGGTGGACGCGTCGGGCGACATCGGCCCAGGCTCTGGCCCTGCGGGCGCGGATTGTGCTGGCCTGTGCGGGGCCGGAGGTGCCGCCGATCGTCGCGGTTGCCCGGGATCTGCGGGTGACCGCGGACACGGTCCGCAAGTGGCGGCGGCGCTTCCTCGCCGAGCGGCTGGACGGGCTGGCAGACGAGCCCCGGCCCGGCCGACCACCGACCATCAGCATCGATCAGGTGGAAGCGGTGGTGGTCACCACGCTGGAACAGCTGCCGAGGAACGCCACTCACTGGTCGCGGAAGTCGATGGCCGAGCACAGTGGTCTGTCGAAGTCGACGGTCGGCCGGATCTGGCGGCAGTTCCAGCTCAAGCCGCATCTGGCCGACACTTTCAAGCTGTCGACGGACCCGTTGTTCGTGGAGAAGGTCTACGACGTCGTGGGGCTGTATTTCAACCCGCCCGAGGGTGCGGTGGTGCTCTCGGTAGACGAGAAGTCGCAGATCCAGGCCCTGGACCGGTCCCAGCCGGTGCTGCCCATGATGCCGGGCATGCCCGAGCGGCGCACCCACGACTACGTGCGCAACGGCCTGACCACCTTGTTCGCCGCCTTCGACGTCGCCACGGGCGAAGTCATCACAGCCCTGCACCGCCGGCACCGGGCCGTGGAGTTCAAGAAGTTCCTGATCCGGATCGACAAAGCGGTGCCCGCGCACCTCCAGGTCCATCTGATCGTGGACAACTACGGCACCCACAAGACCCCGGCGATCAGGACGTGGCTGGCCAAACACCCCAGGTTCGAGCTGCACTTCACCCCGACCGGATCCTCCTGGATCAACCAGGTCGAGCGGTGGTTCGGCTACCTGGCCCACCAGATGATCCGCCGCGGCGCACACAAGAACATCCAGGCCCTCGAAGCCGACATCCGCGCCTGGGTCAAGGACTGGAACGAAGACCCCAAGCCGTTCATCTGGACCAAGACAGCCGAAGAGATCCTCGACTCTCTCGCCCGCTTCTGCCGACGGATCTCTGGCGCAGGACACTAGC
>NZ_JBIAHR010000064.1:0-1168 GCF_042870695.1 Streptomyces sp. NPDC006384 | reverse complement strand
TTACTGATGTTGAACTCGTGGAGTCGTAGGGGCTGACGGCTTGTCGACTGTGCGGTATCACCGGGACATGCGGTATCCACAAGGGGGCGGGCTGACCGCCGAACGGCAGCAGTTCCGCGAGGAGTTACGTCTCAAGGCGGCCGAGCGGTTCGCCCAGGGCGAGGCGAGCTCGTTGATCGCCAAGGACCTGCGGGTCAGCGTCCGCTCGGTGCAGCGATGGCGGCAGATGTGGGACGAGGGCGGTCCGCGGGCCCTGCGGTCACAGGGGCCGGCGTCACTGCCGAGGCTGAGCGAGAAGCAGTTCGCGCAGCTGGAGGCAGAACTGGCCAAGGGTCCGGCCGCGCACGGCTGGGAGGACCAGCGATGGACCCTGAGCCGTGTGAAGACGGTGATCGGCCGGCGCTTCCACCTGACCTACACGATCCAGGGTGTGCGGAAGCTGCTGGTGCGAAACGGCTGGTCCTGCCAGGTCCCGGCCCGACGCGCGATCGAGCGGGACGACGAGGCGGTCGCCGGATGGGTCAAGGAGGTGTGGCCCTGCGCGGAAGACTCGCGGCGGCCCGTGGGGCCTGGCTCGTCTTCGAGGACGAAGCCGGATTCTCCATGACGCCGCCGCAGGCCAGGACCTGGTCACAGCGCGGCCGCACCCCGGTGGTGCGGGTGCGGGGCCGTTCCCGCAGACGGGTGTCCATCGCGGCGCTGACCTGCTACAGGCCCGGTCACCGGTCCCGGCTGATCTACCGGCCCCGCCGGGACGACGGACAACGCGACGGGCGCAAGAGCTTTTCCTGGCGCGACTACCGGGACCTGCTGATCGCCGCCCACCAGCAGCTCGGCGGCCCGATCGTCCTCGTCTGGGACAACCTGAACGTTCACAAGGCCGCCGGCCTGCGGGAATGGGCGGCCGCCCGGGACTGGCTGACCATCTACTACCTGCCGCCCTACGCACCCGATCTCAACCCCGTCGAAGGGATCTGGTCGCTCCTGCGACGGGGCTGGCTCTCCAACGTCGCCTTCAGCACCCCCGAACACCTCGTCCAGCGCATCCGACGCGGCTTACGGCACATCCAGTACCGCAGCGACCTCATAGACGGCTGCCTCGCCGAGACCGGCCTGACCATCAGACCCGCCTGAGCAACCCAGCGACATCACGAGTTCAACCTCAGTA
>NZ_JBIAHR010000063.1:0-1355 GCF_042870695.1 Streptomyces sp. NPDC006384 | reverse complement strand
ACACCACCGACGCCTATCAGCCCGTAAAACCCTTCACCCTCGTCGGCGACGAAGACCGCAACCACCTCCCCGACGGCATCATCGACGCCTACCCGCTGGCGCAGGTCCAGCTCGGCATGCTGGTCGAGATGCTCGCTGACGACGGGCGGAACAAGTACCACAACACGACCACGTTCCGGATCAAGGACGGCCGTCCGTTCGACGTGGACGCCCTGCGTCGCGCCGGTCGTGCCGTGGTGGAGCGGCACGAGATGCTGCGGGCGTCCTTCGACCTCGACACGTTCTCGGTGCCCCTGCAGCTGATCCATGCGGCGGCGGAACTCCCCGTCACCGTGCTCGACCTCCGTGGCAAGAGCTTCGAGCAGCAGGCCGAGGCGCGCCGGGCCCACATCATCACCGAGCGGGCCACCGCCTTCCAGCTCGACCGGGCCCCGCTGCTCCGCGTCTCGGCACTGGTCGAGTCCGACGAGGCGTGGTGGCTGTCGGTCAGCGTCTGCCACCCGATCACGGAGGGCTGGAGCCACCGCACCCTCCTCAGTGACATCGTCGAGGGCTACCTGCGCCTGCGCGCCGGCGAGAAGCTGCGCGAGGTCACGGTCCCCGGCGTCAGGTACGCGGACTTCGTCGCGGCGGAGCAGGCGTCCCTCGACTCAGAGGAGGACCGTGCCTACTGGCGCGACCTCATCACCGGCCACGCCAAGTTCGCACTCCCGGCCGGCTGGGGCGACGCCGAGCCCGCCGACCGAGCCGTGACCGTACAAGTGCCGCTCGCCGATCTCACCACGGCGCTGCAGTCCGCGGCACGGACCACGAGCACCTCGCTCAAGGCGGTCCTGCACGCGGCCCACCTCAAGGTGATGAGCCAGCTCACCACCGAGGACTCCTTCTGCACCGGCCTCGTCTCCAGCGGCCGACCCGAGGTCGAGGGCGCCGAACAGGTCTACGGCATGTACCTCAACACGGTGCCGTTCGCCCACCGGCGCGGTGCCCGCACCTGGCGGGAACTCATCCACCAGGTCTTCGACCAGGAGACCGAGCTGTGGCCGCACCGCCGCTTCCCCATGCCGGTGATGCAGCGGGAACTGGGGGACGGTACGCGCCTCCTCGATGTCCGCTTCAGCTACCTCGATCTCTCCGACGCCCAGGCCGACAGCGACCTCGTCGACGCGGACTCCGGGGACGGCGAGGGCGCCACCGAATTCGGCCTGGCCGTCGCCGCCCGGGGCAGCGGACTGCTGCTCACCGCGGACCCGGCGGTCCTCGGCCGGGCGGCGGTGGACCGGCTGGCGGCGATGTACCGGGCGGTGCTGGAGTCGATGGCCGCCGACGTGGACGGCGACGCCCGCGAGACCTTC
>NZ_JBIAHR010000062.1:0-1428 GCF_042870695.1 Streptomyces sp. NPDC006384 | reverse complement strand
TCCGTAAGTTGTTAGGCGGCCCGGGAGGGCCGGGTGTGGCTGATAGCTCTCTGCCAGTCGTGGCTCGCGAGGAGTGGCCGCCCGGCTCTCCGGGACGCCCTGACTGCTGATTGAGATGTGCGCGCCTTGTGCGGTCGCTGTTTACGGAGACGACAGCGGGGTGTTCCTCGGGCCGATGGCACGCTGTGCGGAACGAGGAGGGGCAAGTGAGCAAGCGACGGACCCGGGTCTGGGCCGGCATCGACGCCGGCAAGGGCCACCACTGGGTGGCGGTGGTCGACGAAACCGGTGCCACGTTGTGGTCGAAGAAGGTCGACAACGACGAGTCGGCGATCCTGACCGCACTCGGTGAGATCCTCGACCTGGCGGACGAGGTCCACTGGGCGGTGGACATCTCCGGGACGTCCTCCGCGCTGCTGCTGGCGTTGCTCGCTGCCCATGGCCAGCAGGCCGTCTACGTGCCCGGCCGCACCGTCAACCGCATGTCGGGCGCCTACCGGGGCGAGGCGAAGACCGATGCCCGCGATGCCTATGTGATTGCCGAAACCGCCCGTCACCGCAGCGACCTCGCCACGATCGACGTGCCCGCCCAGCTCGCTGCCGATCTTGCGCTGCTGACCTCCCACCGCGCCGACCTGGTGGCCGACCGGGTGCGGATGATCAATCGGCTGCGTGACGTGCTGACCGGTATCTTCCCGGCCCTGGAACGAGCCTTCGACTACTCGGCCCACAAGGGTGCACTGGTGCTGCTGACCGGCTACCAGACTCCCACCGCCCTCCGTCGCCGCGGCCGGGCCAGGCTGACTGCCTGGCTGGCCAACCGTGGCGTGCGCGGCGCCGACACCGTCGCGGTCACCGCCCTGGACGCCGCCCAGGCTCAGCAGACCGCGCTGCCCGGCGAGGACATCGCCGCACAGATTGTTGCCGACCTGGCTATGCAGATCCTGGCCCTGGAGGACCGGCTGAAGCGGATCGATCAGCAGATCCGGGACACTTTCCGCCGCCACCCCCAGGCGGAGATCATCGAGTCCCTGCCCGGCATGGGCCCGATCCTCGGCGCCGAGTTCGTCGCCGCCGCCGGAGACCTGACCGCTTACGCGGACGCCGGCCACCTCGCCTCTGCGGCCGGGCTGGTTCCCGTGCCCCGCGACTCCGGCCGCCGCACCGGCAATCTGCACCGGCCCAAGCGCTACAGCCGCCGCCTGCGCCGGGTGTTCTACATGTCCGCGCAGACCAGCATGATGCGCGAAGGACCGAACCGGGACTTCTACCTCAAGAAGCGCGGCGAAGGCTGCAAGCACGTCCAGGCCGTTATCGCCCTGGCTCGCCGCCGGGCGAGCGTTTTGTGGGCACTGCTGCGCGACAACCGGGTGTTCACCCCCGATCCGCCCGTCCCGCAAACAGCTTGACACCGTCATTGAGACTCCT
>NZ_JBIAHR010000061.1:0-1659 GCF_042870695.1 Streptomyces sp. NPDC006384 | reverse complement strand
TTTTGATAAACAGTCGCTTGGGCCTATTCACTGCGGCTCTTCTGGGCGTGAACCCTAAAGAGCACCCCTTCTCCCGAAGTTACGGGGTCATTTTGCCGAGTTCCTTAACGAGAGTTCGCTCGCTCACCTTAGAATTCTCATCTTGACTACCTGTGTCGGTTTGCGGTACGGGCACCTGTTATCTATCTAGAGGCTTTTCTCGGCAGTGTGAAATCAACGACTCGAGGAAACAATTTCCTCTCCCCATCACAGCTCAGCCTTATGAGTGCCGGATTTGCCTAACACTCAGCCTTACTGCTTGGACGTGCACTCCAACAGCACGCTTCGCCTATCCTACTGCGTCCCCCCATCGATTAAAACGATACTAGGTGGTACAGGAATATCAACCTGTTATCCATCGCCTACGCCTGTCGGCCTCAGCTTAGGACCCGACTAACCCAGAGCGGACGAGCCTTCCTCTGGAAACCTTAGTCAATCGGTGGACGGGATTCTCACCCGTCTTTCGCTACTCACACCGGCATTCTCACTTCTAAGCGCTCCACATGTCCTTGCGATCATGCTTCGACGCCCTTAGAACGCTCTCCTACCATTGTCCAAAGGACAATCCACAGCTTCGGTAATATGTTTAGCCCCGGTACATTTTCGGCGCAGTGTCACTCGACTAGTGAGCTATTACGCACTCTTTAAATGATGGCTGCTTCTAAGCCAACATCCTAGTTGTCTGGGCAACGCCACATCCTTTTCCACTTAACATATATTTTGGGACCTTAGCTGGTGGTCTGGGCTGTTTCCCTTTCGAACACGGACCTTATCACCCATGTTCTGACTCCCAAGTTAAATTAATTGGCATTCGGAGTTTGTCTGAATTCGGTAACCCGAGAGGGGCCCCTCGTCCAAACAGTGCTCTACCTCCAATAATCATCACTTGAGGCTAGCCCTAAAGCTATTTCGGAGAGAACCAGCTATCTCCAAGTTCGATTGGAATTTCTCCGCTACCCTCAGTTCATCCGCTCACTTTTCAACGTAAGTCGGTTCGGTCCTCCATTCAGTGTTACCTGAACTTCAACCTGACCAAGGGTAGATCACCTGGTTTCGGGTCTACGACCAAATACTCAACGCCCTATTCAGACTCGCTTTCGCTGCGGCTCCACATTTGCTGCTTAACCTTGCATCAGATCGTAACTCGCCGGTTCATTCTACAAAAGGCACGCCATCACCCATTAACGGGCTCTGACTACTTGTAAGCACACGGTTTCAAGTTCTCTTTCACTCCCCTTCCGGGGTACTTTTCACCTTTCCCTCACGGTACTGGTTCACTATCGGTCACTAGAGAGTATTTAGCCTTAGGAGATGGTCCTCCCAGATTCCGACGGAATTTCACGTGCTCCGTCGTACTCAGGATCCACACAAGAGAGAATATGTTTTCGACTACAGGATTATTACCTTCTTTGATTCATCTTTCCAGATGATTCGTCTAACATGTTCTTTTGTAACTCCGTATAGAGTGTCCTACAACCCCAACAAGCAAGCTTGTTGGTTTGGGCTCTTCCCGTTTCGCTCGCCGCTACTCAGGGAATCGATTTTTCTTTCTCTTCCTCCGGGTACTAAGATGTTTCAGTTCTCCGGGTCTGCCTTCTGACATGCTATGAATTCACATGT
>NZ_JBIAHR010000060.1:0-1937 GCF_042870695.1 Streptomyces sp. NPDC006384 | reverse complement strand
CCCCCTGGTGAGACCCGCTGCGGGGCCGCCGGCCGCGACCTTCCTGGACCTGCCCGCCGACAGCCCCGGCGGCAGCGTCGAAGTCTTCCTCGACCTCTACACCGGCGACAAGCCCCTCATCCCAGCCCGCGCGTTCATGCTCGCCCCCACCGGCCCCGGACCCCGGCCGGGCTCGACCTGCTGACCGTGGCCGGGAAGTGCCTGGAAGGCCCGGCCTTCGGCCGGTACGTCGCGGCCTTGCGTCAGGCGCTCAGGGTGGCGATCGACCCGTCCCAGATCGGCGTTCTGCACCTGCACCACCTCGCCTTCGGCGCCACACCCGCCCTGATGAGTGCCCTGCCGTCGCACCCGCGGATCGCACTCGTGCACGGCACCGACCTGATCTTCGCCGAGGCCCACCGCGACCAGCTCCAGGTCCTGCGCGAGACCGCCCGGGCCGCCGACGCCATCGTGGTCCCCACCGGCGCGATGGCCGACCACCTCCTCAAGCTCGCCCCGCAGACCGACCGCCACAAGATCACCCACATCCCCTGGGGCATCCCCGACCATCTCCTCACCACTCCGCCCACCCGGCCCGCCCGTACCTCGATGAGCCACCTGCGACTGCTGTACGCGGGCCGGCTGACCGCCGAGAAGGGGGCCGAGGCCCTGATCCGGAGCCTGGCGCCCGTCCAGGGCATCGAACTGTCGATCGCCGCCCCCAGGGCCCAGTTCCACGCGCTGGCCCCGCTGCTGCAACGATCCGGCGTACGAGCCCGCTACCTCGGCTGGCTGCGGCGCCCGCAGCTGTGGCGGGCGTTCACCGAGCACGACGTGCTCGTCATGCCGTCTAACACCCTGGAGGCCATGGGCCTGGTCGCGCTCGAGGCCCAAGCCTGCGGCCTGCCGGTGCTTTACCAGCCGGTCCCGGGACTGAGCGAGGCCCTGGCTGCCTCTGGTGTGGCGACCGACTTCACCCACACCGCCGCGCTCGCCCGCGGCATCGAACGCCTTCGGACCGCGCCGGGTCTGCTGGCCGCCGTGCGGCAGGCAGGCTACGCCAACGCAGCCCGCTACCCCCTCTCGGTGACAGCCCGGTCCCTGGCCGAACTCGGCCGCCAGCTCACCTGAAACCACCGCCCGCTGTGGCTGCACTGCCGCTGGAGCCTGGTCACCGTGCTCAGCCGGGCGCCCGGACGGCCACTCCCGTACCCCCGCCAGCGGGGGTACGGGAGCACAGCCGCAGCATCCACGACGCGCCACTGCACAGCCCGGCCCGCCCGCGTCACTACGCTGGCCCGGCGGGATGCCCCCGGCGAACAGAGAGACCATGACGTACCCAACCGACCGCATCGAAGCCCTGCTGGACGAAGGCGTCCGCGACAAGGTCTACCCCGGCGCCGTATGGGCCGTCGGCGACACCGACCGCGTCCACGCCTGCGGAACGACCGGCGTGCTGGACCCCGACGAGCCGCAGGCCAAGATGCAGCTCGACACCGTCTTCGACGCCGCCAGCCTCACCAAGATCCTCGCCGTGTGGGCGTCCATCGGCGCCCTATGGGAGGACAGCCTCCTCGGCCTCGACGCCCCGCTTGGCACCTTCTGGGACGAGGTCAGCGGACATCCGCTCGGAGCGGTGACCGCCCGCCAGCTGCTGACCCACACCGCGGGCGTCCCGCTGCGGGCCCAGCTGAAGAACCTCTACGGCACCGACCCGCAGACCATCCGGGCCGGCGTGCTGCACGAGGCCCTGCACCGCCCGCCCGGCCAGGCCGTCGAGTACACCGACCGCGCCGCCCTCATTCTGGGCTACCTCGCCGAATACCTCTCCGGCCAGTCCCTGAACCAGCTCGCCGCCGCCCGCACCTGGCAGCCGCTGGGCATGGACACCACCCGCTTCGGTCCACTGCCCGGCCACCTCGCGGCCCGCTGCGCGCCGACCGAACTCGACCAGGACA
>NZ_JBIAHR010000059.1:0-2687 GCF_042870695.1 Streptomyces sp. NPDC006384 | reverse complement strand
CACCGGCTGCTCGCCCGCTTCGGCCTCTACCTGTGGCAGAGCATCGTCGCCGGCATCGTCCTGCTGACCATCATGAGCTCGGCCCCCGACTGGGCTCAGACGCTGTTCCCCCGAGCCGTGGAGCGCTACGAACGCGAACTGGGCGGCCCGGGACGCTGCCTGTACAGCACGCCGTACAACCTCGACCGCACCCAGACCACCTTCGCGGACGATCACCCCGGCCGGATGGTCATCGACCCCATCGCCGAGGGCCTGCCCGTGCTGCGCCTGGACCACGCCGTCGACGGCGGCCTGCAGCACCTTGTCCCTGCGGATGCCGCCGCCCGCAAGATCCTGGAGCAGTACGGCTGCTGACCTGACAGCGTTCGCAGGCCGGATCATCAGTAGCGGTACTGGTGAGGGGAGGGAGGCGTGTACTCCTCCCACAGCGGGCCGTCGTGCGAGCGGCGGTCGCGGTCACCGGTCAGGCCCACGATCCGGTGCACGGGCACGCTCAGCTGGTGCTCGGTGTCGCGCGCGGTGAAGGTGAGCACGCGCCGACGCGAGTCCCAGCCGTCGACGGCTCCGTACAAGACGTGCACCGCCGCCTTGCTACGGACGCCGGTCTCGACGATCAGCCGCATGACGCCGCGCGGCGGATACGGCTCGGTCAGCTCCCGCAGCTCCTGACCGGCCGGACCGGCGGCGGTGTCGTCCGGAACCCAGATCCACTGCCCCAGCTCGAACGACTGCTTCCACCGCCACCGGGAGTCCTCCTGCCGCTGAGGCGCCCAGTGCACCGGCTGGGCCTCGCGCCTCTCGCGCAGCAGCGCGCGAGCCTCTCGCACCCGCTCGGAAGGCCGAGGGCGCCGGCCGTCCTGCGCGACGTCCTCGGTCAGCAGGGGGAAAGCCGTCCGCAGCAGGGCACGGGCCGCGCCCAGCACCGCAGGAGCGGGCCTGTCCGGCGTGAAGCCGCCCGCGGCGAGCGGCTCGCCGGCGATCAGCCGTCCCCGCTGACCCGTGGCGTGCTCGAGCGCACGCTCGGCGGCGAACTCGGGCACCGCCAGGACCACCGCGTCCGCGGTCAGGTTCTCCCCGTACGGGTTGTAGCGCCGCCCCGCGCCCCACGGCACCCTCGGCCCGATCTGCTCGTACTGGGCCAGAAAGGCGAGATCACGATCGTGCGGCCCGGTCAGTGGCCAGCCGCAGACAAGCAGCAGCTGCTGCTTGTCCGATCCCTGCGCCGTCCCGGCGAGCTCGGCCTCCAGACGGGCGCACCAGCGCTGCACGAAGGAGTGCCACTGGTGGTGGAACTCGGCCTCGGCCCACGCGGCCGGCGAAGCGTGCCCCGCCGCGCAGGTCAGCGCCGGCAGCGGCAGCGCGGTCACATCCCGCACCCGGGCCTTGCCCCACTCACTGGCCACCACGGCAGAGGCGTAGTCGAGCGCTCCGCCCGCATCCCGGCCCTGCTCGCGCGCCATCGTCCAGGCCGCCCGGACCATCGCCCACAACTCCAGCGACGGCCGCCCGTACCCGTATCCGTGACCGGTTCCGAGTACGGCGCCCAGGGCTCGGGACTCCTCGTGCACCTTCCGGTCGGCCGCGACCGCGTCACAGGCCGCGGTCACCGACGCGGTGGCCGTCGCGGGCGGAGCGGCCGCCCGGTACGCGGCCAGTGCCTCGTCCGACCGCTCGACCACGGCGGTCCACGCCTGCAGTGCACGCCACCCCTGGGCGCCGAGCTCGGCATGATCGAGGACCGGCTTGAGCAGGGCCCGCACCGCGGCATCGTCGTGCCGGGCCGCCCGTTCCAGCGCCTTGGCGTACGACGGCCAGGTACGGGGTCCGCTCGCGCCGGCGAGTTCGGTCGCGCGGGCATCGGCCCGCAGGATCTGCTCCAGCGCCTGCCACAACACCTCGGCCCCGTCCGGCAGTTCCACGGCGCCGGCGCAGCCGGAGCACAGTTCGGCCAGCGCCTCCAGTACCACGACCTGATCCGGGGCTCGTCCCGACAGCCTGGTCGCGTGCTGGCAGTGCCCCCAGGACTTGCCCTCCGGAACCGGGACGTGCCACTTCCCCGTCCCGGCACGTACGAGCTGGACCTTCGCCTCGACGACCGTCGGCAGGTCGATGTCCAGGCGCCGCAACTCGACTCGGTTCAGTGACGACAGACGGCTCTGGCCGTGCCTCATACTTCAACCCGCCTTGCTCTGTGCCGTCCGTTGCGCCGCCACGCTACCGGCGTACGGGGCCACTGGGAGCGAGGTATCGGCGGCGCCGGGCGGTCGCGCAGCTCAGTACCTCGCGCTGCGGCGCCAGCAGCGCCGCCCTCGCAGCGGATTCGGTCAACCTCTCACGTGACGGCGCGGACCGGGTGATGATGGCTCGATGAACGCGTTGACCGCCCGCTGCTTGCCCGCCCGCTCCCGAGCAGTCGAGGAACTGGCGGAGGCTACGGCGAAGTGGGGCTGTGCCGTGCTCGACGACCCGGGAATCGCCGAGCTCGCCGACCAACTTGCCCACGTGGCAGGTCACATTTCGCAAGACCTCGTCAACCGGGGCGAGGCCGCAGCCGCGCTGGAGGCGGCCGTTGAGCACCTGTGGGCCGCGGCGCGGCTGGGCGGCCTGCTTCCCCTCGTCACCCGCCACCACCTCAACGTCGCCCTTCAGTGTGAACGCAGCGCACGGCAGGGTCAGGCCCGGCCGGT
>NZ_JBIAHR010000058.1:0-2848 GCF_042870695.1 Streptomyces sp. NPDC006384 | reverse complement strand
CTGTCGGCGTACGGACTTTTCTCCCCAGATGCGTACGGACGAACGTCCCCGGCTCTGGCCGCAGGCAGCGGCAACGGGACAGAGGATCTCGGTTGAGATCGATGACCCGAGCCGGGACACTCACGCGATGAGCCCCAGCACATCGTCTGAACCGATCGAACGAGGGTGGGACGAGCCCTGGTATCGGGTCCGCATGGACAACTTCCAGGCGTCGTTCCTGCCCAGCGACGGCGAGGACTTGGACGAGGTCTGCAACGTCGATGTCTTCGTGACCCTGAAGGACGGATCCTGTTGGACCGCGACCGTGTTCACCGTCGCGGAAGTCGAGCGCCTGATGAAGCTCTGGACAGGGACCGACGAGGCCCTCGGGGGCCGGTATTTCTGGGTCTCGGATGGCCTGATCGTCAGGGATCCCGGCATCGACAGCATGACCGGCGTGATCGCCGGCCTGATCGAGAACGGCGAGTTCTCCGAGATCTTTCAACGGGTGATCGACGACTGATCAAAGTGCTCGGCCGCCGGAAGCGTCGTGGATGGTCAGGCCACGTCGTTCTCGCGCTCGATGGCCTTGAGGCGGTTCTTGAGCCGGTAGCTGGGGCCGTTGATGGAGATCACGTCGCAGTGGTGGAGGAGCCGGTCGAGGATCGCGGTGGCGAGGACCTCGTCGCTGAAGACCTGGCCCCATTCACTGAAGGTCTTGTTCGAGGTCAGGATGATCGAGCCCTTCTCGTAACGCTTGGAGATGACCTGGAAGACCAGGTTCGCCTCCGCTCGTTCGAGGGGCTGGTAGCCGACCTCGTCGACCACGAGAACGCTCGGTCGCAGGTAGGTGCCGAGCTTGTTCGTCAGACGGCCGGCGGCCTCGGCGGCCTTGAGGTTGCGGACCATGTCGTCGAGGCTGGTGAAGTAGATCGAGTAGCCGGCCCGGCAGGCTGCGACCGCCAGGGCGACGGCGATGTGCGTCTTGCCGACCCCGGGCGGCCCGAGCAGGGCGGCGTTCGCCTTGCCCTCGACGAACGAGAGGGTGGCGAGGTCCTTGACCTTCCGCGGGTCGAGGTCGGGCTGGAAGGAGAAGTCGTATTCGTCGAGCGTCTTGTGGTGCGGCAGCCGGGAGAGCCGCAGGCCCTGGCGGAAGCGGCGGTCGTCGCGGACGGCGAGTTCCTCGGACAGGACCAGGTCGAGGAAGTCGAGGTAGCCCATCTTCCCCTCGTCGGCCCGGCGGGTGTATTCGTTGATCGTTTCGGCCAGGTGGGGCAGGCCGAGCTTGCCGGCCGTGTTGCGGATGCGGGTGGAGACCAGCTCGCTCAAGACGTTTCCCTCGTGCTCGGACGGGTGGTGAAGGGACGGGTTCCGGTCAGCTCGTCATAGACCGACAGCGGCCGGCGTCCGACCTCGACGCGGGTGGCCGCGGCCCGGTTCAGCAGGGCCTGCAGAGGTCCGGCCTCCTCGCCCAGAGGACGCTCTTGGCGGGGCTGGGGCAGGACGTCGCCGGTTGTGGTGCAACGTCCTCTGCCGGTGGGCAGGCCGTCCCAGTGGGCCTCTTCGACGACGCGGACCCCGCGGCCGATCGCCCGAGGATGGGTCGCCAGCAACGTCTCGCCGCTGGAGTCGGCCATGGTGGAGTGCAACATGATCTGCGACTTTGTGGCCCGGATCTCCACCAGCTGACGTGGTCGGACCTTGCGGGCGGGCACCGAGTAGAGGTTGCCGCCGAAGGCGACCAGGCAGTCCTTGCCGACCGGCCGCAGATGCCGTTCGGCCACCAGATACGGGGTCGGCGGCAGTGGCTTGAGGGCCACGTGGTCGCGGGCGGCCCGCTCGCCGATGATCTGCTGGTGGGTCCTGTGGGCCTGGGCCCGTCGCTGCGGGACCCAGGTGATGAAGGCGGCGTCCATCTCCTCGACGGAGGAGAAGGATCGGCCGGAAAGGACGTGGTCGCGGACGATGAGGACTTGCCGCTCGACGCGTCCCTTGCCGGTGGGCCGGTAGGCGGCCAGGACGTCGATGTCGAAGTCGTAGTGGCCGGCGAAGCCGACCGCCTCCGGATGCAGTGGGACCGCCTCGCCCGGGGCGACGTGGCGGCGGACGACGGTCTTGGTCCGGTCGTAGACGATCGTCATCGGCACTCCGCCGAAGTGGGCGAATGCCCGGCGGTGGCAGTCGAAGAACGTCTGGAGGTCCTGGCTGGTGGTGAAGCAGCAGAACGGGTCTCGTGAGTACGACAGAGTCATGTGGAAGGAGTAGACCTTCGGGATGCCCATGTGGGCGAGGATCTTGCCCTCGTCGCCCCAGTCGACCTGGGCCTGGGCGCCGGGGATGACCTCGAAGCGGCGGTGCATGCCCGCCAGCTCCTTCGGCGTGATGCCGAGTTCCTCGGCGATCCGGGGCCGGGCTTCCTGGACGTAGAGCTTGGTCCGCTGGTAGTTGCCGGTGAACCCGTACTGCACGGCCAGCCGCTCGTGGATCACTGCGGCCTTCATCAGGATCTCGGCCCGCAGCATCGAGTCGACCAGCGGCGCGAACTCGTCGATCACCCTCGCCTTCGATCGCCCGTTCGGCGACCGCCGCGGCGGGGTCGCCGGCCCCGGCGCCGACAGATATTTGCGGACCGTCTTCCGGTCCAGCCCGGTCTCCCGGGACACCTCCGAGAGGCTGATCGCCCCGGATTCCAACAGACTCCGAAAGCGCCGCAGTTCCAACCAACGTTGCGGATCCAGGACCACCGTCGACCGCCTCCCGTCGCCTCTCACCGACCAAGCAGCAGAGTGCCGAGCAGCAGGTCTCAACGCATCAACAACTGTCCCTTTTCATCCGTACGCGGGTGGGGACGTTCACGTGTACGCCGACA
>NZ_JBIAHR010000057.1:0-2928 GCF_042870695.1 Streptomyces sp. NPDC006384 | reverse complement strand
GGCGCATGGATCAGCAACCAACGCAGCAGAGCCGCAACCCTGCCACCAGAACGGGTGGAGCTGCTGTCCGCGATCGGCATGCGCTGGACATGATGGTGAGCGTCGTCATCACCGCGGCCGCCGCGCTCGCGGCCGGCTATCTGCTCGGACGGCTGCGTTCGTGGGGGCGCCTGGGCAACTGGGCGGACGATCAGATCCGCTTCACCGGAGCGTGGATCCGGGGTGGCGCCGCCCAACCAGTACCAGCGGTTCCGCCCGCCAGCCGCGGGTCGTACAGGGCCCGACCGCCAGCGCCGAACCGACCTAAGCCCGGTGGCCAGCACGATGTCGGTGTCGACCTCGTCGGTCAGGGGCCGCCCGCGAGCGCGTCGACTCGTGCACGGCCCCTGACCCCGCATAGACCGATGAACGAGGTTGTCCAACTAAGAGTTCGCGCGGATAGGTCACGGGCGTCGGGCGGTCCGTGTGTCCCATCGGTAGGCCGTCCATGCATTGCGGATCAGGCGCCGGATCACGATGACCGCGCCGGCGAGCGCTACCCACGCGGCCTGCACCACCGCACGCCGGTCAGTGACGATCGCCAGTGACTTGAAGCCCCGTGTGTGCCAGGAGTTTGTCCGTTCGACAACCCACCGGCGGGTGTGGTTGATCGGCAGGAACGCGCCCTTTGGGGTGATCCGCCATCCGCAGCCCAGCTCGGTCAGCAGGTTGCGGGTCACGCGCGAGTCGTAGCCCGAGTCCAGGTGCACCGTGATCCGGTCGGGCAGATGGAAACCGAAGCGCCCAAGAGTCTCCAAGGTGGGGCGTAACAGCGGCGACCGTTTGGTCCCCGATTTCCCGCGGTCCACAGGCGAGGGGCCGGTGTTCTCCCCGCCGCCGGGGGGCCTTCACGATGCACCCGTCCACGGCGAGGTTCTCCAGGTCCAGGCCGATGGCTTGGTCATAGGCCTCCAGCGCGGCCTGGTGCAGGGCTTCGAAGACTCCCGCGGCGATCCACTCGTCCCGCCGGGACCGCAGCGTGGTCGCGGAGACCTGGTGGTCGGCGTGCTGCTGGTAGGTGCCGCCCAGCACGAGCCGGGCCAGGAGCTTGTCGAACACGACCCTGTCCGGGACGCGGGGTCGATAACAGCCCAGCGGATGAGCGACCTGGCGGCGCGGGAGCAGCGCGTGGAACTGCTCTCACAGAGGGCCGGTGATGGAGGAAGGCAGGACGGGCACGTGACCTTCTGCTTGACCGGTGGTGATCGTGGACCTGTTGTTTCCAGGGCTGCGCCCGTCCGGCGGTCCGGCCGGGCGCAGCCCTGCCCAAGATCACCCGAGCGTTTCCTCCGTCACCGCGGCGGGCAGGGAGATCCGCCAGGCGACGCACCCGGCCGCGGCGAGCCCGGCGACGGCGAGGAAGCTACTGGCGAGGAACGGGTCGGTGCCGTCCAGGGCGGGAGCGAACCCGGTGCCGACGTAGAGCGTGACACCGGTGGAACCGCCCAGTTGGTCGACGGCTCGCTGGACTCCGGAGGCGATGCCGGCGTCGTCCTCGGTCACGCCGGTCACCGCGACGTACTGCAGCCCGACGATCCCGAACCCCATCCCGGCCGCGATGAGCACCATGGCCGGAATCAGCGCCGGGCCGGGGGCCCCGAGGGAGGAGACCAGCGCGATGGCTGCCATCGCCAGCACGGTGAAGCCGATGCCGGCCAGGACACAGGCCCGGGCACCCCACCGTCCGAGCAGCCGGGGCACCAGCACCGAGGCCGCGATCAGGGACACCGCCAGGGACAGCATCGTCAGACCGGCCCGGAGCGGGCCGGCGCCCCACCGGTCCTGCAGGTAGTAGGTGAACAGCAGGAACGAGGTGGACAGTGCCGCGCTCAGCAGAGCGGTGGCGAGGTTGGCCAGGACGCGCGGCCGGTTGCGGAAGAACCGCAGCGGCACGAGCGGGTTCCGTGAACGGCGCTCGACCCCGACGAACAGAGCCCCGGCTGCCACCGCGCCGCCCAGCGCTGCCAGCGGCAGCCAGGGCAGCGTGCCGTCCGCCCCTCCCGCCTCGATGACGCCGAAGGTGAACAGCAGCGGAGCTGCGACCAGCAGGAGCGAACCGGGAAGGTCCAAAGGCGAGGGTTCGGCGGGCCGTTCGCTCGGCACAAGAATGACCGCAGCGGCGAGCACGACCAGGATGAACGGCACGGACACCAGGAAGATCCACCGCCAGCCGAGCAGCTCGGTGATGATCCCGGAGACCACGAACCCGAAGACGAGGCCACAGCTCGCGACGGCCGCCCACACGCTCAGCGCCCGCGACCTGCGCGGCCCCTCGGGGAACATGAGCACGATCACCGCCATCGCCGCCGGAAGCGCGATCGCTTCCCCGGCACCCTGCAGCAGCCGGGCCGTCACCAGCACGGCGAAGGACGGCGCGAGCCCGGCCAGCAAGGACGCGACACCGAAGAGCGTTGTGCCGAGCAGGAGGATGCGGCGCCTGCCGAGCGCGTCGCCCAGTCGGCCGCCGAGCATCAGCAGCCCGCCGCCGGTGATCGTGTACCCGACCACGACCCAGGTCAGGGCGTGACCGTCGACCCCGAAGTCGGCGCCGATCGAGGGCAGGGCGACGTTGACCACGGTCACGTCCACCGCGATGAAGAACTGCAGCATGGCCATGCAGCACAGCACCAGCCACGCGCGCACCGGGGACGAATCGTCCCCGCGCGAAGAGAGAATGCCTGAAAACACCGAGTGCTCCGTTGCCCAGAAGAAGTTCCGAGCAGCACGAACATGCCGCTCCGGTTCAACCACGGAGCGACGGAACGTTCAACAGAAGTGAGACGAACGCCCCGCCGCTAGTGTCCTGCGCCAGAGATCCGTCGGCAGAAGCGGGCGAGAGAGTCGAGGATCTCTTCGGCTGTCTTGGTCCAGATGAACGGCTTGGGGTCT
>NZ_JBIAHR010000056.1:0-3949 GCF_042870695.1 Streptomyces sp. NPDC006384 | reverse complement strand
GCAGCGACCTCATAGACGGCTGCCTCGCCGAGACCGGCCTGACCATCAGACCCGCCTGAGCAACCCAGCGACATCACGAGTTCAACCTCAGTAGGACGGGGGTGTGGTGCTCCGGCGAGGGCTGCGCTCGGAGGTGGTGCGGTTGGCGGGGCCGCTGTGCGAGCAGGCTGCGGGGAGTGTCAGTGCTGTGGTCTACGGTCCTCGTGGCCCTGCGTGGGGTTGCGCTCTCGCCTGGCCTCTAAGGCCGGCCAGGCGAGAGCGGATGCCCGCTCCCCTTTTGTTCTCGGCACGGGGAGGGGCCCTTCCGGATGGAAGGCCGACACCAACGGCGTCATGTCCTATTGACGTCGCTTCGGCGTGCAATTGCAAGGAGAACCGGGAACTTCCACCCTCCAGCGCGCCTACTTGCCCCTCGGCTGCTGATGTTCTCCCGGGCCGAGCCGGGACCGCTGTGATCGCGATTGTTCCGTGATTTCTTGATCACGTGGCGTAGCAACTCCCTGTCTGGCCATGCTGGTTGCCCTCCCCAGCGCGGCGGCCTCGGCACCCGTCTGCCCGGGGTGCCGGCGCGCCTTCCGGATGGGGCCGCCGGGCTCACATGGCTGACATGACGACGAAGGGGAGAACCCCGTATGAATCCTCGGCAGATAGCGCTCACCACCGTCACGGTCACGGCGACTGTGTTCGCCTGGAGTGTGGTGATGGTGGCCGCCGACGAGACGGCCGCGGTGGCCGCGCTCGCCCCGGCCCTCACCCTGACCGTGCAGCAGATCATCTACACCGTCCGCTCCCGCACCGCTCCCCCGCCCGGCGCCGAGCGCCCGGACGCGAGTGCGGACAAGGAGGACGACGTCCCGTGACGACACCGACCGAACCCCCCGTACCCCCTGGCAGACCCGTACCCGCCCGGCCAGGGCGCAAGCTCGGACCCATCGTGGAGAACGTTGGCAGCGCCCACCGGGCCTGGCTCGACCCGATGCGCACCGCCTACTTGGCCAGCGGCCTGACCCTGAACGAGCTCAGCGGCCGGGTCCGCTTCGCCAAGTCGAAGATCTCCGAATTGCTGCGCGGCGTCGGCCTCTACCCCCGCTGGGAGATTGTCATCCTGCTCGCCCTCGAGCTGGGCATGCCGAACTGGCCCCTGTACCGGCTGTGGAGCCAGGCGGCCCTGGAAGCCCACAGGAGCAGCGAATGGATCAACGGCTGCACCGACCGCACCACCGTGACGGCCACCCACACCAACCCGCCCCTTGACCACGGCGCCTTCCGCGAACTCGTCGAGAACGACTACGCGCTCTACGCCCAGGTCTTCCTCGACGACGACCAGCGCGACAACGCCGTGGACGCCACGTTCAACCGCCTCTGGCTGTCCTGGAACGAGGCCCTCGCCCACCACGACACCCGCCGCTACGCCTGGAACGTCCTGCGCACCACCGTCATGGCCCGCACCCCCCACCGCGACGGCCGGCCCGAACTCGGCGGCGCTGCCTTCGACACCGTCATCTTGCAGAACCTCACCGATCCGGCCGACTACGCCAACGAGCTCGACGAAACCCTCGAACTGTTCACCGCCATCAGCCGCCTGCCCGACCGTCAGCTCGACGTCATCGTCCTGCGCCGCCTGTGCGGCTTCACCCATGAAGCCGCCTCCGCCCTCCTGGGCACCTCCCTGGCCACCATCCGCTCCGACGAACGCCACGCCACCCGCTTCCTGGACAGCGTCATCCCGCCGCCCAGCCCTGAAGGGACCACCCTGTGAGCCACATCGAAGAACGCCTCTCCAGAGCCCTCCTCGTCCGCAACCGCACCATCCCCCGCGAAGCCGCCCCCCGCCCCACACCACCCACGGCCGGCGCACTGCCACCCGCACCCGCCCCTGCCCAGGACAGCTCACTCAACGGGGCGGCCGAAGACCTGCGCGCCCTGTGCGAAACCCTCCTCACCCACACCCCACCCACCGCCGTCGCCGACTTCCTCACCGACCAGGTCCCCGCGCCCCGCAGCGCCCTCGCCCTCGCCTGCGTCCTGCAGCTGTCCGACACCGACGAGGGGGCACGGTTCTGGTGGCAGTACGCCGCCGGCGCCGGACATGCCGCCGCCGCCTACTGCCTCTACCTCCACCACCTCGCCCAAGGAGAAGGCGCCGCAGCCGACTGGTGGCACCACCAGACCGACGACGTCCAACCCCTACCCCCATCACCCGACCCTGATCAAGACGACCCCGAGCCGTACTGCGACCGACGCTGGCACCCCGCCAACCACGTCATCACCAGCTCCTCCACCACTACCATCCTCCGGGTCCTGCGCCACCTCTCTGCAACCTCCACCCGCTCAAGGTCGGCCGCAGTCCTCAAGCTAATGGCCTACATCCCCGGGGTGGTCGCCGCTGGTTACCTCCGCGAACCCGAAACCGAACTGCCCCTCCCCGGCGTCGGCTTCGCCCAACAAGTCCAGGAGCTGCTCGCGACGCCAAGCACCCGTCCTGAGGCGAAGGAGCCCCCTCCCGCACCCGTTACCCGGGACCCCGCTGAGACAGTGCCTCGAACTGTGGGCAAAACCGCGAAACGGTGACCCGACTCTGCTCCGGGCAGCCACCGCTTCAGGCAGGAGGAGGCCCCGTGAGCTGTCTGCGAGCGTCGTCTACTGTCTCCGTGCGGCCTCTGCCGGCGGTCGGCGCCGGTTACCGAGCCAGGACTGGAGCCTCACATTGATTGACGACCCCGACAGCTCTATCCCGGCCATAGACGCTGTCCCGACCCTCTACCACGGAGTCACCTTCCGGTCTCGGCTCGAGGCCGACTGGGCTGCCACGTTGGACAGCAAAGGCATCGCCTGGCATTACGAGCCCGAACTGATCACGCTGCCCTCCGGCACGCTGTACCTCCCCGACTTCTGGCTTCCTGAAATAGGCACGTGGCTCGAGGTGAAAGGCCCCGGTATCCCGCGTCTCGAGAAGACGAAGGAGCTGGCGCAGACGCGTGCATGCGCGTGCAAGGCCTCCTGCAGCTGTCGGTGGCCCGGTGGCGAATTTGTCATCATCGGTAAGACCTCGGAGCCCTCGCCGTGGAACGAGCCTGGGCACCGGCCCCGCGGCGGATACGCGAGCTGGGCGACCCCTCTCGGGCCGTCCGCATACTTCGTGACCTGCCCGGCATGTAGGCGGGCCCAGTGGAGAACCCTCCAACGCCCGTGGCGGTGCCGCGCCTGCGACGCGCCGCTGGGAAAGGCGTCACTGTACAGGCCTATCGACCGCGCCATCGTATTCACGGAGGCGGGGAGCGGGTTGGGAGCGCTCTTTAGGCTGCCCGACCTGGGAGAGCCTTTCACCGAGGAAGATCTCGCTGGTCTCGGCAACGTTTCAGGAGGCGACGAGGACGGTTTCTGACCGCTCCAACGAGAGAGCCTGGCCGCGACCGCCAGGTCGGCCGCCTGGCCGGACGCGCGCCTGCGATCGAGCTGGGCACAATGCCCTTGCCTGCGGCTTTGGGTCGGGTCTCGGGGCGCGCTCGGTCCGGTTGCCGGAGGCCGGGTCGCGACGGAAGCCGTCGGAACCGGTGCTGCCCTCCGGGCGCTGAGCCCCACCAAGGGGTAAGACAGGGAGCTCCCGCCAGACGACGGTAGACGGTACTACTTTGATCGTTCGCTTCGCGGGCGGCCCACTCGCCGGGCGCGAGCTGGGGACCACCGATGCCTCGTGGGTCGGAGGCCGGCTTACGGCCGGTGACGCCGACTGGGGCCTGAACGTCCCGGTGCACCGTGACCCGGTTACCGGCGTTGTCCTGGCGAAGACCCGGGCCGCCATCCCCCGTTCGTGGCGGTCCACGCGGGACAGCTAGGCCCGTGGACTAATAGCGCCTACTGAGGTTGAACTCGTGATGTCGCTGGGTTGCTCAGGCGGGTCTGATGGTCAGGCCGGTCTCGGCGAGGCAGCCGTCTATGAGGTCGCTGC
>NZ_JBIAHR010000055.1:1513-2791 GCF_042870695.1 Streptomyces sp. NPDC006384 | reverse complement strand
ACACCCAAGTAGCACGGGGCCCGAGAAATCCCGTGTGAATCTGGCGGGACCACCCGCTAAGCCTAAATATTCCCTGGTGACCGATAGCGGATAGTACCGTGAGGGAATGGTGAAAAGTACCGCGGGAGCGGAGTGAAATAGTACCTGAAACCGTGTGCCTACAAGCCGTGGGAGCGTCGGACATCAGCTTGCTGGTGTCTCGTGACTGCGTGCCTTTTGAAGAATGAGCCTGCGAGTTTGCGGTGTGTTGCGAGGTTAACCCGGGTGGGGAAGCCGTAGCGAAAGCGAGTCCGAACAGGGCGGTTCAGTAGCACGCTCAAGACCCGAAGCGGAGTGATCTAGCCATGGGCAGGTTGAAGCGGAGGTAAGACTTCGTGGAGGACCGAACCCACCAGGGTTGAAAACCTGGGGGATGACCTGTGGTTAGGGGTGAAAGGCCAATCAAACTCCGTGATAGCTGGTTCTCCCCGAAATGCATTTAGGTGCAGCGTCGTGTGTTTCTTGCCGGAGGTAGAGCACTGGATAGGCGATGGGCCCTACCGGGTTACTGACCTTAGCCAAACTCCGAATGCCGGTAAGTGAGAGCGCGGCAGTGAGACTGTGGGGGATAAGCTCCATGGTCGAGAGGGAAACAGCCCAGAGCATCGACTAAGGCCCCTAAGCGTACGCTAAGTGGGAAAGGATGTGGAGTCGCACAGACAACCAGGAGGTTGGCTTAGAAGCAGCCACCCTTGAAAGAGTGCGTAATAGCTCACTGGTCTAGTGATTCCGCGCCGACAATGTAGCGGGGCTCAAGCGTACCGCCGAAGTCGTGTCAATCCAGCAGATAGCCCCAACGGGTGCTGGGTTGGGTAGGGGAGCGTCGTGTGCCGGGTGAAGCAGCCGCGGAAGCGAGTTGTGGACGGTTCACGAGTGAGAATGCAGGCATGAGTAGCGATACAAACGTGAGAAACGTTTGCGCCGATTGACTAAGGGTTCCTGGGTCAAGCTGATCTGCCCAGGGTAAGTCGGGACCTAAGGCGAGGCCGACAGGCGTAGTCGATGGATAACCGGTTGATATTCCGGTACCCGCTGTGAAGCGTCAAACATCGAGCATCGTGATGCTAAGGCCGTGAAGCCGTTCCGGACCCTTCGGGGGAAGGAAAGTGGTGGAGCCGCCGGCCCAAGCGGTTAGTAGGTGAGTGATGGGGTGACGCAGGAAGGTAGTCCAGCCCGGGCGGTGGTTGTCCCGGGGTAAGGGTGTAGCCCGAGTGGTAGGCAAATCCGCCACTCACTACG
>NZ_JBIAHR010000055.1:0-1420 GCF_042870695.1 Streptomyces sp. NPDC006384 | reverse complement strand
TACGGGGTGAGACCTGATGCCGAGCCGATTGTGGTGAAGTGGATGATCCTATGCTGTCGAGAAAAGCCTCTAGCGAGTTTCATGGCGGCCCGTACCCTAAACCGACTCAGGTGGTCAGGTAGAGAATACCGAGGCGTTCGGGTGAACTATGGTTAAGGAACTCGGCAAAATGCCCCCGTAACTTCGGGAGAAGGGGGGCCGCACCCGGTGACGATCTTTACGGTCCGAGCTGGGGGTGGCCGCAGAGACCAGCGAGAAGCGACTGTTTACTAAAAACACAGGTCCGTGCGAAGCCGTAAGGCGATGTATACGGACTGACGCCTGCCCGGTGCTGGAACGTTAAGGGGACCGGTTAGTGACCTTTCGGGGTTGCGAAGCTGAGAACTTAAGCGCCAGTAAACGGCGGTGGTAACTATAACCATCCTAAGGTAGCGAAATTCCTTGTCGGGTAAGTTCCGACCTGCACGAATGGCGTAACGACTTCTCGACTGTCTCAACCATAGGCCCGGTGAAATTGCACTACGAGTAAAGATGCTCGTTTCGCGCAGCAGGACGGAAAGACCCCGGGACCTTTACTACAGTTTGATATTGGTGTTCGGTTCGGCTTGTGTAGGATAGCTGGGAGACTGTGAAGCATGCACGCCAGTGTGTGTGGAGTCGTCGTTGAAATACCAGTCTGGTCGTGCTGGATGTCTAACCTGGGTCCGTGATCCGGATCAGGGACAGTGTCTGATGGGTAGTTTAACTGGGGCGGTTGCCTCCTAAAGAGTAACGGAGGCGCCCAAAGGTTCCCTCAGCCTGGTTGGCAATCAGGTGTTGAGTGTAAGTGCACAAGGGAGCTTGACTGTGAGACCGACGGGTCGAGCAGGGACGAAAGTCGGGACTAGTGATCCGGCGGTGGCTTGTGGAAGCGCCGTCGCTCAACGGATAAAAGGTACCCCGGGGATAACAGGCTGATCTTCCCCAAGAGTCCATATCGACGGGATGGTTTGGCACCTCGATGTCGGCTCGTCGCATCCTGGGGCTGGAGTCGGTCCCAAGGGTTGGGCTGTTCGCCCATTAAAGCGGTACGCGAGCTGGGTTTAGAACGTCGTGAGACAGTTCGGTCCCTATCCGCTGCGCGCGCAGGAGTCTTGAGAAGGGCTGTCCCTAGTACGAGAGGACCGGGACGGACGAACCTCTGGTGTGCCAGTTGTCCTGCCAAGGGCATGGCTGGTTGGCTACGTTCGGGAGGGATAACCGCTGAAAGCATCTAAGCGGGAAGCCTGCTTCGAGATGAGGACTCCCACCCACTTGATGGGGTAAGGCTCCCAGTAGACGACTGGGTTGATAGGCCGGATCTGGAAGCACCGCAAGGTGTGGAGGTGACCGGTACTAATAGGCCGAGGGCTTGTCCTCAGTTGCTCGCGTCCACTGTGTT
>NZ_JBIAHR010000054.1:0-5091 GCF_042870695.1 Streptomyces sp. NPDC006384 | reverse complement strand
TGAATACAACAGAATATATACGCCAAACAGCAGTGGGTAATCGGATTAAACCGACGGTCATTGAATATCCAAAAGAACAAATAATAATGGATGATTCTCATTCTAAAAATGATACAAATGATTGGCATGAAGTCATTGAACAGCTGAAAAAAGATAACGAGGCACTCAAATCCAACAACCAAGAACTCCAGCAACATGTTCATCAACTGGAAGATGAAATAGCCCAAATGAGACAAGAAAATGACGTCTTTCATCACTTATTACAACATTTTGATAGTACGGCATTCTTGAATTTCAATACATATCGTGATGATCGGCCACTAAAAAAAGCGATTAAAAGATTGAAAGAATAATAATGAATTACTAAATTATAAGTAAGCGTTATATAAGTCTTTTCAAAAAGCAAGACATCTTTGAGGAAACAAGATGAAATATTGTAAATAAAGAAGCCAGTAAATGAATCTATATAGATTCATTTACTGGCTTCTTTTCTAAGATTTATGTATCAAAATCATTTTTTTATATAGACATAAATATATCTTGTAAAGAAGAACGTTGTTGAGTAACTTCTATTATTTCAATATTATTTTCTGTTAAAATTGAAATAATTTTAGGTATTTCATTTATTGAACTAACTTCTATACAAAACAAATTATCTTCTTGTATTTCTAGCGTTTGACTATTATCTTTTAATATATTATTAATATCATAAAGTTGATTAGATGCTAATTTTTTTAATGTTTTAATTTGAATTTTAATCTCATTAGTACTATCTTTCAATTCATCTATAGTTCCCATTTTAGCAATTTGACCATTATTCATAATTGCTAATCTATCGCAAATTTCTTCGATTTCCTCAAAATTATGAGAAGTAAGAAAAATTGTTTTTCCTTGTTGCTTGAGATTTAATATTAGTTTCCGAATTTTGATACTTGACTCAGGATCCAATCCTGAAGTCGGTTCATCCAAAATGATTAAACTTGGATCTCCAAGTATCGCTTGAGCGATACTTATTTTCTTTTTCATACCAAAAGAAAAGTCCTTAAGTTTTTTATCTTTAACATTATTTAAACCGACTTTCTCCAAGACTGTCCAATAGTCGTTAGTTGAATATTTAACTTTTTTAATTCCTCCCATATATTTTAAAAAATCTATGGCATTTAAATTAGGATATAAATTTGAGGCATCTGGCATGACACCAATTTCTTTTTTTATATTTTCTATATTTTTATAATTAAATACTGAAATATTTCCGGAAGTTTTATGTATAATACCACTAATAGTATGTAAAAGTGTAGACTTTCCAGCACCATTTCTTCCAATCAAACCGAATACTTCGTTTTGATGAATAGCTAAGTTTAAATCATTTAGTACTTTTTTCTTGTTATATTGTTTGTTGAGATTTGTTAATTTAATTGCTTCCATAGACTAAAGATCCTTCCTTTTAAGCATGACAAGAGAAATACTAATTAATAAGAAACCTATGAATAAAGGTATCAACATAAAAAATCCAGTTTTAAGTATATAAAAATAAGGTAATATATATTTGAAAGGTAAAAGATACCAAATATTACTTTTAAATGTGGCAACAATTCCTAGTATAGGTATAATAAAACCGAGTATAATTCCAAGTAACATTGTTAAACTTGGTTTCGGTATAGTAATTGACAAGAGAAATGTAAAAGCTATGGCATAAAATAAGAAAATAGAAATACTTAGATAATCATATAAAGGCCATTTTCCAGAGAATAGGAAAGTTATAAAAAAACAAACACTTAAGCATAGCATCCAAAAAATATAGACACCAAAAAATTTCCCTAGTATAATGTTTAAACGACTTGTTTTGGCAACTAAAAATCTAATTGTTTCCATTTCTATATCCTTATTTAAAATGTCATGAGAAACAGCAGCAATGAATATAAAACCTAAAAAAAAGAATAAAAACTTTATTGTAGATGTATATACTGAGTCACTATGATCTTGACTCATTATGAATTCATTATGAGCAAAAAATTTAGATGTAAGAAAAGTTATAAGAGTGAAAAATATTATTATTATAATTGATTTAATGCTTTTTAATAATGAACTTAATTCGTATTTGATAATTGCGAGCAATTGAGTTGAAACCTCCATACCATATTAATTGAGAGAAAAATAGAAAATAATACCCTATTTAAAAATTAAGAAATACCTAATATACTAGCGATTTTATTAACTACCCAAGAACTTAAGTGAGATAAATAATTAACTGTTGCTTGGTATCCAGACTCAACTGCTTGAACTAAAGCACTTCCGGCAACTTGTTTAATTGCCCATTGTACACCTGAACTTAATTGATTCCAATGACTTACTAAATATTGTGCAACCTTTTTTACTACAGCGCTCATTATTAAAAACCTCTCTTCACTATAATTTTTATTATTTTCTATTTTCTCCCGTTTTTAGTTTATATGTTTTTTAAATTTAAAATCAACTTATATTAAGTTAAGTTCTTGTAAAGTGATTTTTAATATATATATATTTTATTATTAAAGAGACTAAAGAAATAACTATCCAGTAAATTAATACTATGCATTTTAGCTGCGTAGTCAAAATAAAAATACCAATATTAGCGATTGTGTAAAAAATGAAATTAGATATACTTTTTTTGTACGGCCATTCTAATATGGAATTTATTAAAAGTATTAAAAATGGCAAAATATAGTAGGGATCTTTATTATTAAGACTAAACCATAATATATTATTATTGTAAATTTTAAAATGATATAGCGCTCTTATAAAAGATGCTAGTACATACAGTTGTATGATTATCAATAAAAATCGATGTCTAAATGGAATAATACCTACTTTTAATTTAAGAGTCTTCATTCTTTTTTTTATAGTTTTCCTTTTAGCCAGATTTTTTGTTTTATTAAATCGTTGTAAAAGTTTTTGTATATCATCATGAATTAAGTCTCTTTTTATCGAGTTATTCAAATTATCAACTTGATTTTTATAAAGCATTATCTTAACAAGAAAAGATAAAACAACAATTGACAAAAGAGAACCAATATATGTAGATATAAAATTTAATAAAAAAGTAAAGAACTCAGTTAGTATATTCAGATAATTCATTTTTTATTTTTCAATTTTGTAATTAAAGAGCCAATAGCTACAAGAGTTATGAAAGTAAGTATCCAACTTACTATAGTTACTAACATCTTTAAATTCCTCCTTTACTAATATTTATAATATATTATAAATATAGATAATATTCTAATAATTTAATGTTAATAAAATTATTGATATAATTCAGTCAATGAATAGACTATACAAACTAACTACCTATAATACATAATTATGTTAACTCAACACAAAGGGACAAACGCTGAAATGACGGCGTTTGTCCCTTGTTGTTTGGATTATTGGTTATGCATCTTTTATACATACCCTTAACCACACGTTTTCATGTATTTTCATTTATAGAACTTTTGTATCTTTATTCAAAATCAGTAACCCCTTTAAAATAAGATTTTGTTATACTATTGAGGTCGTCTATCTCTCAGACGTCAAATTGACGTAGAGAGGGGGTGCGATGAAATGTTAGCGATATTTGTTTATATAACAGTATCTATTTTTATAGAATGCTGTGTTGCGTTGTTTAAATTTTGGCTAGAGCAACGTAATAAAAAATAAGACGGCGTAGCCAACACCGAAGAAAAACCCCAGCCTATTGCAGTAGGCTGGGGTTTGGTGCGTAAATGTTAGCAATATTTGTTAGTTTCAGTATATCTTGTAACTTCTTTACTTGTAAACTATTTTACATTAATTTTTATATAACAAGTGGTTATAATATTTTCCAATATCGATTAGTTAATAGTGTTATGTACAAAATATAATCGTATGTTACCCTTCGTTTATAGATGATATTACTTGTTAATTTATCATATACTATTTCCTTGTCTTTTTCACTTTTCGTGTTACCACTCATTTACTGAGTGGTTTTATTTTTATCTTTTATGAAAGCGTCAACAATTAATATATTTTTTACTTGTGAAAGTATTAACAATTTTTTAGGAAAGTAGTACTATAATCTTGAAAGTAATTAAATTATTTAAAAGGGGTTAGTTATTATGAATTTTTTAAAGATTGCTACTTCTGAAGAAGCTAGAGATTACTTTAATAGTAGTAGGGATGTTGTCTCAATCTATGATAGCAGTACAGATTTTATTGATGTAGGCGCAATAATTTTGATGGATTATGAAATTGATTCTGTAGATTCAATGATAGAGAAAAATTTGGGAATTCCGGTAATAATAGTTACTAATTATGAAAATGTTAATAACAAGCACTCACAAGACAGTATAAATCTTGAATCTGTGGATTTTATCATTGATGTTAATAACCTCAACAAAGATTATACTTCAAAAAAAATAGAATATTTAATATCTAAATACGAAAAAAATATACTCCCTCCATTTTTTAATACTTTAGTAAACTATTCTGAAAGAAGTAATATTCAATTTGACTGTCCAGGACATCAAGGAGGACAATACTTTTCTAAACATCCAGCCGGAAGACAATTTTATAAGTTTTTCGGAGAAAATTTATTTAGAGCCGATATTTGCAATGCAGATGTAGATTTAGGAGATTTATTAATTCATGAAGGTCCTGCTGTAGAAGCACAAAAACATGCTGCTAAAGTTTACAATGCAGATAAAACTTATTTTGTTATGAATGGTTCTACGACATCTAATAATATTGCTATAACTTCTGCAATAATGCCAGATGATTTAGTATTATTTGATAGAAACAACCATAAATCAGCTTATAATTCAGCTCTTGTTAAAGATGGTGGCCGACCTGTTTATATGCAAACTTCAAGAGACTCTTATGGTTTTATAGGTGGTATTTATGAGAAAGATTTTGATGAACAATATTTAAGAGAACAAGCTGCTAAAGTAGATCCAGAGAGAGCTAAGTGGGATAGACCATTTAGATTAGCAATCATTCAATTAGGCACTTACGATGGGACAATTTACAACGCTAAACAAGTAGTAGAAAAAATTGGGCATTTATGTGACTATATATTATTTGATTCAGCGTGGGTTG
>NZ_JBIAHR010000053.1:0-5716 GCF_042870695.1 Streptomyces sp. NPDC006384 | reverse complement strand
CCCGCCCCCGCCCCCCCCCCGCGCCGCCCCCCCCGCGCGCCCGCCCCCCGGGCCGCCCGCGCCGGCCGCCCCCCCCGGGGGGGGGGGGGGGGGCCCCCCCCCCCCCCCCCCCCCCCCCCCCCCCCCGCCCGGCCCGAGCCGCTCTCACTCGCAGGAATCACTCATGCCCCGCACGACCCGCACTTCCGAGTCCGACGACGCCACCTTCGCCCGTGAGCCCGCCCCGGCCCATCCCGCCCGGCGCCGCCTGACGGTCGCCGCCGTGGCGGCCACGGGCCTCACCTTCGCCGCCCTGCTGTGGGTCCAGACCGGCCACTACGACGGCGACCGCACCCCGGCCGCCGCTGCGACCTCGCCTGCCGCGACCTCGGCCGCCCCGCAGAGCCCGGACCCGCTGACCTCCTCCGCCGCCCCCACCGCTGGCGCCACGAAGGCGCCCGACAACACCGGCAAGTCCCGCGACGCCGCCAACCGCACCCTGTCCGACTGGACCGCCCACAACCCGGCCGCCGACGGCGAGCACGCGGTCGGCGGCAAGAGTGGCAGCGGCCCCGGCGGCCCCATCGGCGAGGTCCTGCGCATCCCCGCCCTCGGCAAGGACTGGGCCCAGCCCGTCTACGACGGGGTGGGTGACCAGCAGTTGCGCGCAGGCATCGGCCACTTCCCGGACACCGAACAGCCCGGCCAGATCGGCAACTACGCCCTGGCCGGCCACCGCTCCGGCGTCGCCGACCCGGCCTTCCGCGACATCGACCGCGTCAAGCCCGGCGCCGAGATCCAGGTGACCACGGCGCACCGCCTCACCTACACGTACACCGTCACCCGCGTGCGCACCGTCGCGCCGACCGACGTGAACGTGATCGCGCAGGTCCCCGGACAGCCCCACGCCACCCCGACGAAGGCGAAGCTCACCCTCGTCACCTGCTGGCCGGCCACAGGGCACTCCAAGCGGGTCGTCGTCGAGGCGGACCTCGTCTCAGCCAAGGGCGGTGCCTAGTGATCGAAGACAGCGACCCGCAGGAGGAGACGACCGAGGAGGTCACTGTCCTCCCGGCGCGGCTCTGGCCCGTCTACAACGTCGACCGCGCTCGCGCCGAGCTCATCGCCATCGAGATGCTCACCCGTGGCGCCAGCTACCTCCGCGTCCGCCACGCCGTGCCCAACCTCTCCCCGAAGAACGTCCGCCGCCTGCAGGCCCTGGTCGCCGAGGAAGCCAAGAACCCGGCCAACCCGCGCATCGTGTGCCGCACTCCGGCCCGCGTCCAGGCGATCCGAGCCCGCACCCGGGCCCTTCCCGGTCAGGCCGGCGCGAAGCCTTCCTCGCCTGCCCAGCCCAGCGAGCCGGAAGAGAGCGCCGAGCCCGTTCAGATGACGTTCTCGCTCGACTGCTGACCGCGGCGCCGCCCGCCGAACGCCCACCCGACTTTCAGGCCCGAACAGCCACGGGTCTACTTCGCGCACCCCGAAAACCCAGGAACCCCTGTGCCCACGACCCCTGCACCACCCCGGCCGGCCGCCCCGCCGCCTGCCGCTGTGCACGACGTCGCCGGCCACCGCGTGCCCTCCTCCGGCCAGTGGATGTCCACCACCGGAGGACGCATCGCGCCCAGCGGCGAGGCATGGCTCGAGGCCGTGTACTGGTTCTACAAGTACGGCCCGTACACCTCCGAGCGCACCCACGGCCCCAAGAAGTTCGGCGACACCACCCTGCGCATGGCGAAGGTGATCGCCCACCTGACCGAGTGCCGCCCCAGTGTCGACGTCCTGGTCGGCTGGCTGAAGCTGTCGGAACGCACGGTGAAGTACCACCTCGCCATGCTGAGGGAGAGCGGCTTGCTCACCTACCGCTCCAAGGGCACCCGCGTGAGCGGAGTCGGCGGCCGCGCCAGCGAGTTCGAACGCACCATCCCCCAGGTCTTCGACGACGCCGCCGGCCTGCGCACCGGCCCCTCGGACACCCTGATCCGCTCCGTGCGCGGCTTCTGCCCGGAGAAGGTCCCGCTGCTCAAGGAGCTGCACAAGGCCGCCCGCCGCTCCACTCGAAAGAAGCGGACAAAGCGCACCAACCGCCGCCCGGTGAAGCTCTCTTCGGGAAGGTCGTCTTGCACCCCAATGGTGGTTGGTACTTCTAGTTCTTCTACTGCGGGTGATCTCCCTACTCCCTCTGAGAGCAAGCTCGCCAGCGGGCAGCACAAGTCCCCCACCCCGAAGAAGTCCGGACACCGGAAGCTGAACGCGATCGGCCGCCGCTACCAGCTCGCCGCCGAGCTCATCCAGCAGGTCGGCTGGCTCGGGCGCGCAGCCGTCCCGAGGATCGCCTGGATCGTGCGCCACGTCGCCGACGCCGGCTGGAGCGCCGCCGAGGTGATCGCCGTCGTCGGCCTCGCAGCCCCGGCCCGCCGCGTCCACCGCCCCTCCGGCTTCCTCGCCAGTCGCCTCAAGGGCGCCCACCTGCTGTACGACACGCCCGCCAAGCGCGCCGCGATCGTGGACCACTGGCGCGATTCCCGCCCCGCGGAGCACGACCGCCACACCGACTGGGAGCAGGACGATGTCCGCCGCCCGTCCAGCCGCGCTGTCGCCCGCGAAGTCCAGGCGGCCTTCGCCCAGCTGCAGCAGCCGGCCACCCCGGCGGCCGGTGAGCGCGACCTCGCCGTCGGCGACGACGGGCTGGTGGACCTCACGCAGCTCACCCGCGACGAGGTCATCGAACTGCGCACCGCCGCACTCAAGGACCCCGACCTGATCCGCGCCACCGTCCAGGCCTGCGGCGAGACGTACGCCCGCCGCCTGTTCACCTCCGCCCTGGTCGACCGGACCAACCGCCTGTCGCGCCTGGGCCGCACCATCGTGCACAGCTGGAGGCCGGCATGAGCGCCGACGAGCCCACCGGAGTCGACCTCGCCCGCGTGGCCCTGGCCGCTGCGAAGGAGGCCGCCAAGAAGCGCGGGTCCAGCACGTCGGCCAAGCAGGCCCCCAAGCGCCGTCCGGCCACGCGCCGTGACGGTCGCGACCCCCTGGGCCTCGGCGAGGCACTGGCCCGGCTCATCACCGAACGCGGATGGGAGACCCCCGCAGCGGGCGGATCCGTGATGGACCAGTGGCACACCATCGCCACACCGGAGATTGCCGACCACCTCCGGCCGGTGGCCTTCGACGAAGCCACCGGCCGGCTCGACCTCGTCCCGGACACCAACGCCTGGGCCACCCAGGCCCGTCTGATCAGCGCCCAGCTCATCCGCAAGGCCAACGCCGCAGTCGGCACCGAAGCTGTTCGCCAGATCCGGGTCCTCCCCGTCGGTTCACGCACCCCCGCACCCGCTGAACTTGCTCCCCAACCCTCCGCACCCGCGCCACGTGGCGGCATCCGCACCCGTGAGACCGCATCAGCCGGCCACCGCCGGGCACGAGCTGGGATCGCGACCACAGTGGCCACGCCGCCCCCGGCGCCGGTCCGCAGCCTTGAAGACCGACGCGACGAGTACCACCAGATCCGCGCAGCGATGGAGAGGAACGCCTCCACCCCGCCGCCCGCGCCCCCCGCGCAGCCCCGCACCCCGGACGACCGATGCGACGGCTACCGGCGCACCGTCGCCCAGATCGGCGCCCCCCTCCCGGCCCGCCCCCCGACTGAGGCCCCGGTCCGTACCCGAGAGACGGCCTCGGCCGGATACCAGGCCGCCCTGCGCGCCCACCTGGAGAGTAAGGGCCGTGCCCGGACCCGCCCCGCATGACCAGGCCACCGCGAAACGAAAGCAGCGCCCTTGTGAAGAACACCGACACCCAGCAGCAGCTCCCGGCCCCGACTTCCGACAGGGACCGACTTGCCCGGCAGACCGCCTCGACCATCACCGACCCCGAGCTTGACGCGCTCTACGACCAGCGCGATGCCCTGCTGCGCCTGCTTGCCGCCGCCCTGATCGCCGGGCGAACGGCATGAGCGCCGCGCCTCACGCCCACCCCGACGCCCCCGCTCCCTGCGTCGGCGCCGACCCGGAGATCTTCCATGACGACGCCAGAGCCCCCACTGCGAGGGCAGTCTGCGCCGGATGCCCCCTTGCCGCCCTCTGCCGCACCCAGGCCCGCGAGAACCGCGAGTGGGGCACCTGGGGCGGCGAGACCAGCGCCGAACGCGCCGCAGCAGGACACCCACCGGCCGGCTGGCAGGACCGCGGCCACAAGAAGCACCTCAAGCCCTGCGGCACCCCCGCCGCCTACCGCCGCCACCTGCGGGCCGGCCAGCAACCCTGCCCACCCTGCAAGTCCGCCGAGTACCGCCGCCGTGCCGACTACAGCTCAAACCGTCCCCGCAGAAGGAACGGGAGCCAGACATGACCGGACCGAGCAGCACCCGCGAGGCGAACGCCCCCTCCACGCCGGCGGGAGTACAGCGGGCGGCTCGGCGCTGGCCGGCAGACGGGGCCCCGGCGGAACTCACGGGGAGACCGTCCTCACCTCCTCCGAGGTCGTCTCCGACGGGGCCTGGGACGAGGAGCCTCCCGCGCGGACGCGGAAGCCCGCCGTGCCACAGCGCGCAAACGCCGCGAACGGTGCAGCTGCGGACACGGCAACTCCACCAGCGGCAGAGCCCAGCTCTCCATCCCCCCTGCTCGCCCACGACCTCAAGGCCGTCATCGCCGCCACCGCCCCCGGCCGGCTGCCCGTCCTGCTGGCCGGCCACTCCACGGGCGGCATGGCCATCCTCGCCCTCGCCGCTGAGCACCCCACCTCATCGGCGGCAAGGTCATCGCCGCACTGCTCGCCGCCAGCACCAGCGGCGGCCTCGACCTCATGGGCCCCAGCACCCGCCGCTGAAGCGCCTGATCAGCCTTACCCGCCACGCCATGGCCGCCGCGTGCATCTATGCCCCGCTGCCGGCCCACCGCATCCGCGAACTCGTCCGACCGCGCCCCTACCCCCAACCGCCGATCGACCACGCCGCGCGCTGGTTCAAGGCCCTCATGCAGCACGACGTCACCGATCAGCTCGAGGCCCTCGGACGCATCCCGGTGCGCATCCTCGTCGGCGAGAACGACCAGACCATCCCGCCCATCCACGCCCTGCGGCTCGCCGCGCAGATCGCCACCGCCCGCCTCCACGTGATCCCCGGCGGTGGCCACCGACTGCCCCCCAGCGTCCCGAGGCCTTCCTCACCGCTCTGGAACGGGCCTGTGCCGGCGCCCTCCCGGCCGGCGGCCGATGGCACCGCCGCCTCTCCCGCCGCGACTGCGCGACGATGCCGCTCCTGACGAGCCGAGGCCGTAGGGCAGACTCACGAGCCAACTGAACACCACCACGAGTGAGGCCGCCTTCCCGGCGGCCACGCGAAGAACGAACGTCAGGACAAGCACGTGATCCACCCCGCGGACAGCGCCCGGCCCCCGGAGCGCAGCCCGATACCCGCGCTCCTGCGGCGCCTCGACCCGCCCCGGACCTGGGATGGGCGCGCCGGCTACCGGCCGCCCGCCGCGATCCTCGCGGTCTGTACCGCGTTCGTCCTCGTCTTCTTCGGTTTCTACCTGGTCCTGTACTCCAAGTTCTTCCACCACCACCGGCACCTGGCGCTGGCCGCGGTGTTCGCCGGGGCCGCCCTGCTCTCCCTCGCCGTCTACGCGATCGCGCACCGGCTGCTCGCCCGCTTCGGCCTCTACCTGTGGCAGAGCATCGTCGCCGGCATCGTCCTGCTGACCATCATGAGCTCGGCCCCCGACTGGGC
>NZ_JBIAHR010000052.1:0-7614 GCF_042870695.1 Streptomyces sp. NPDC006384 | reverse complement strand
CGGCTGGGCGGCCTGCTTCCCCTCGTCACCCGCCACCACCTCAACGTCGCCCTTCAGTGTGAACGCAGCGCACGGCAGGGTCAGGCCCGGCCGGTTCCCGCCGCCCACCGATGAACGCGAGCCGGCCATGCGCCCGGGCGGCCGGGAAGCTCGTCCCCACTGGAAGGCCCGGAACCGACTTCCCTCCCGGCCGAGCACCGTGGTGCGGAGCCGGCCCGGGGCGGCACCCTCGCCTGCGAGGCTGAGCGCATGAACCCCCTCGACGTCGCCCTGGACAGCATCTGGCCCGCTGAACTGCGTACCGACCGGCTGCTCCTGCGACCGGTCACGCCCCAGGATGCCGACGTCGTCCGCGAGCTGCTGACCGACGAAAGGGTCCGCGCCTACCTGGGCGGCCCTGCCTCCCCCGAGCGCGTCGCCGCCTGCCAGGCCGCGTACCCGCACACGCCCGGTGCCTGGGCCATCGTCCGAGTCGCCGACGGCCGAGCGGTCGGACTGGTGGGCATCGGCGCCGACCCGCGGTGCGAAGGCCGGGCCGAGGTCTCCTACCAGCTGCTGCCCTCCGCCTGGGGCGGCGGCCTGGGACGGGAGGCGGTCGGCGCCGTCGTCCGCTGGTGGACAGCGACGGTACCCGACGGCGGTCCGGTCGTCGCTGTCACCCAGGCGGCTAACGCCCGCTCCCGCGGTCTGCTGGAGTCGCTCGGCATGATCCTCATCGACGAGCTCGACGAGCACGGATCTCGGCAGTGCGTCTATACCCCCGGTGGAGATCAGGAAGACTCCGACCTGCGCTGGCTCCGCCTGACCGCCTCACACCTGGACGAGGTCGAGCGCCGCCGTGGCGCGCAGGCCCGCGCCACCGCCGCAGGACAGCGCCTTCCGGAGGACCTCACCATCCTCACTGCCGAAGCAGTGTCCCTGCTCTGCCCCGCTCGCCACGGGACATACGGCCGGATCTGCGCCCGCGAGGCCGGGCACGTGCCAGCCCTCCATCTCGGCCGGGCGTCCGACGGTGGCTGGATCGCCTGGCTGGAGGACTTCCCCGTATGACGCCCCGCGCGGTCCGTGTCGCGGCGGGCGCGCACCACCAGGTGCCTGGACACGTCACCGCAGCCGGGTCACCGTCACCACCTGGCGCGTGGTACCCGCCAGGATGCCAGCCACCGGCCCTCCAGCCGCCATACGTCAGCCAGCTCCAGCCACGCCGGATGCCACATGTTGAACAAGGCCTCCTCAAGTGGTGGCAGACCGGCCACGGGCGGCTGTGAGGGCAGCGGCCGTACGGGATACGGGCTGCGCCAGAGTGTGCGAGCTGGGCACCCGTTGATGGCGACGTCCACGTGGGAGACGAACCGGTTCAAGGGCACCGTGCCCCAGGAGGAGTCGGCCATCCACTCCTCGACCAGAGCCGTCCCACCGATGGCCCAAGGCACCCCGGCCGCATCCGGGGGCACTGCGTCGGCCGCGCGGCTGCGCTCGTCCGGTCCGTCTTCGCTCACCGCGAGACTTCCAGCCCCAGAGCACGGGCGCACGCCGGGCAGGTCACAGGGGCAGTACCGGTCAACCAGTGGTTCTGGGCATCGGCGTCCAGGTAGTAGTCGCAAGCGGTGACGGACGCGTCAGCCGGGCGGTGTTCTGCGGCAGGAGACCAGTCGAAGAGCACATCGCCCGCCGGGACGGGTGCTGCGGGCACCTCGCTCGGTTCAGGGGGCGCGGCGGCACGGGCTGCATGAACGTTGCGGCCGCCGAAGAGGCGCACACGACGTGGATGAGACGCAGAGGCGGCGGCTGCTCGTCCGGGGGTGGATGCGACGAGGTAGTACCCGACCCTGCGCGGTGTTCCACGCAGGGTCGTGAGAGAGGCGTGCAACTGGCTGATCTCGATGCGGCGCGGGTTGACCTCCCTACCGTCGCTGAGGACGGTGACAATGTCCGCCTTGTGCCATCCCGGTGCCGGGTCCTCCAGGACTCGGATCCGCCGTGCGGGGGTTGTTCTGCCGCGGTTCACTGGCGGGGAGCAAGACAGGTACTCCTGGCCTGCTCGGACTCTGAGTTCCGTCGGCATCTCCTGTACTCCCTGCTCCGATGCGCGAGCTCCTGGGAAGCCCCGCTCCAACATTCGACCAGCAGACAAGGATCATTCAAGGCCTTTCCCCGGGCCGGGAGGGCAGGCCCCCGCAACACCGGCGGATGGGCGACCGCTGCGCGCCGAGCTGCTACCGCAGCGAGGGCCCACCGTGGTGGTCAGGTCGGGGTGAGACCGACCAACCGCCACGCCTCCTCGGCTGACGGGCTGATGGCATGGGCGGACTCGGCCCTCATGCCCGGGTTCTAGGGACGCCAGTCGGCCCCGACGTGATCGGTCCCGCCGCGGTCTTCCGCGCCGCTTCCTGAAGCCGGCCCGCCCGCGGGCAGGGCCGGCGGCGGCAGGCGGGCAGGGCAGGCGGGCGCGCGGCATGGCGGCCGGGGTCCCGCCGTAGCGGGCAGCCCGGCGGGCGGAGGGATGTCGAGCGGCCTGGGCGCGGGCGAGGGATGGGTAAAGGGGAAGGACCGGCATATAGCCGGCCCCTGGTCACCCTTCACTGATTGCTGAAGCAGTCAGTTGGGCGGGTCTCGCGAACCCGTCCACTGGAGTCCGGCCTTGCCGAGCCTGGCTCCGTTCAGCACTGTAGCGCGCTCTCCGCGGACGCACAGGCAGTTCACGGCAGACGGGAGGCGAGGCGGACCCTCGCTGGCGGGGAAGCCGACCTGCCGCGCGCCAGCCCGCCTGGTGGGCGGCACGGCAAATATTTGGCAATACGCGCCCGCCCTGCGGGATGCCCGGGCGTCTGCTCTTCGGGGCATGGACGAGGTGGTGTCTTCTGGGCGCCATGCTGGACATCAAGAGGGTGGGGCCGGTCTCCTGGCGCCGGTATCTCGATCGGGCGGGACACGAAGAGGCAGGGGTGCGGTCCGGCCTCTGGGTGGGCCGGGGACTTGCCGCCATGGGCCTTCATCCTGGCAGTGCCGTGACCGAGCGGCAGGCAGAGCTGCTCTTCGGCAAGGGCATACATCCGAAGGCGGATCAGATCGAGGCAACGCTCACGCAGGCCGGGCAGAACACGGAGACGGTCCGGCAGGCGACGCTGTTGGGCCGGCCGGTCAACCATATTGCCCGGCCGCTTCTCGCCGTCGCACTGGAGTTCCGTGGTTCGCCGACGGTCCATCTGCTGTGGGCCCTCGGTGATGCGCAGACCCGTGCCACCATCGAGGACGCCCAGACCATCGCCCGTGACCGGACGATCGCCTGGATCGAAGAGGCGGTGGCACAGGTGCGGTGGGGGGACGGAGGCCGGCACAGGGCTGCAGCGGATGCTTTGGTGGTGGCCGTGTTCCGGCAGTTCGACAACGTCCAGGGCGCACCGCTGCTCACCGATCACGCGCTGGTGTCCGTCAAGGTCCGGCGTCCCGACGGGAAGTGGGGAAACCTTCATACCGCGGAGCTGTTCCGATACGCGGTCGCGGCCGGGACACTCTTCTCTCTGCTGCTCATGGAAGAGATCACCGAGCGGCTCAAGGTCACCTGGGAACCTCGGGAGGTCACGGCGGGCTCACGCCCCGTGTGGGAGATCGCCGGCATCCCGCAGGAACTCATCTCATGGAAGTCCAGCCGTCGTCAGGAGATCGCCGATTACACCGACGGGCTCATCACCTGGTATGAGGCCAAGCATGGCCATCCCCCGGGCGAGCGCGCCCGCCACGCGCTGGCTCGCTGGGCGACCGAAGACACCGGGCCCGACAAACACACCCCGCTCCCCTTGCCGGTGCTGCGCCAACACTGGCGCCGGTCAGCGGCCGCCATTCTGGGATCCGAGAACCTGCTTCGACTGGCCCAAGACGCTGCTGAGAAGACGGGCAGGCCGGTGCGGCCGCAAATCGACGTCGGCCTGGCGGCCGTCGAGATTACCGCGATCGTCGCCACGATGCGCGGCAGCTTCAGCCGCCAGCACCTCCTGGCCGAGGCCCGCCGCTACCTTGCCGCAACCCTGCGCGGCCACCGCCACACACTGGGCACGGACGAGGACATCACGGCAGAGGCACTGGCCCGATACTGCGCTCCGGCAGGCACGGCGGCGGGTACCTGGGTCGCCGACTGGTCTGCCCTCTACCCGGACCAGAGCGACGGCAGCTCACAAGCCCCGCAGCACTGGCCGGCATCCTCCAGCCGCTATCAGCGGGCCCAGATCACCGCGCGGATCCGAACGGACAGGTTGCGCACCGTCCGTCGCCGGCCGTTGCCGCCCGTCACAGCAACCTCGGACAGCTGAGCCGGGCGGCCGAAGGTAGCGCACTAAGCGACCTGACCTGGGGATACGAAGAGATCAAAGTGCACCCTTACAAACTCTTACAGCTCGGGGCTGAGGGATCAGCCGGATGCTCCTCCCGGATCCGCTGTATCTGCCCACGGCAGGCCGAGACCTGCGAACAGGGCCTGCAGCTCCGGCGGGTAGCTGGCGTACCTCTCACGCGCGGCATATAGCCGCTTCCTGAGCTGCACCTCACGCCCACCCACCTGCGGCCGGTAGCCGGCCGCCACCCGGATCTGTCCCGCCTCGTCGACTAGAGGCCCGGCCTCGGCGATGTGCCGCTGCGCGGCGATCACGATCTCCATGAGCCGCTCCTTGCGGCCACGCCGCGCCTGGGGCACCGCCGAGGTCAGCCGCGCGTCTCCCACCGCCGGCCCCATCCGCAGCCTGCCCAGCTCCACCCGCTGCTCCTCGTGCAGTTCCCTCCACCGCACGTGCTGCTCGCACAGCCACTTCCCGAGGTCTTCACCGCGGTAGACCCGGCTCCCGTGCAGGAGCTCGGCCCGCGTCCCGCCCTCGTGCTTGAACCGCTCAAGGCGTACGAGCTGGCGGTGCCAGGCGGCTGTCCACGGCCTGCTCTCGGGGACCCTCCACGCCCAGGAGGCAGGCCGCGGCATCCCCTCAGCGGCCGGAAGCCCCCCGATCTTGTCGAGCTCCGGGTCCTCGACGCCCGGCCGACGCCGTTCAGCCAGCAGCGCCCCGATGGCCACCTCCTCACCGTCGACGTCCACGGTTTCGTCCCGGCGAGGCAGCAGGTGCCCATGTTCCTCAACGTAGGCCCGGGCGGCGGCCAGCAGCAGACCCCGCCCTTCCGCGCGCGGCTGCCACACGAAGCCCTTCTCCGCCAGGAACTGCACCAGGTCGGGGTGGACGCGCGGCCCGCGCCGCATCCACTCAGCCCTTGCCGCCTCGGCATCGCCCAACTCCTCAGCCAAGCGCGCCAGGTCATCCCTGTCCGCGCGCGCCTTACGCCGCAGCTTGTCCAGCTCCACCCCGAGCTGGACACCGTCCTCCTCCCAATCGGCCGGCACCTTCAGCGTTCCGTGCTTGGCCTGGTAGGCAGTCGCGGCCTGCATCACGCGCTCGATGTCCCAGCTCGCCGGATCACTCACCACGCTGATCCTCAGCCAGTCCACCACCGCCCGCATCGAACGCTGCCGGGTCAGCGTCAGCATCTGCGCCAACTCCCGCGCACGCTCCTCGCGCCGCTGCCGCTCCTCGGCGTCCGTGAGGACCGAGTGCGGCGAGCGGCTGGTCGACTCGATGGAGGCCGCCCCACCATCGGGCTCGTAGGACTCCACCGCCCGCAGCATGTTCGTCACCGGGTCCCAGTCGGCCGTCTTCACCTCCTCGTCCGCCGGCCCTTCCAGATGCAGCACCGGCACGATGATCGACGCCGTCTTGTCTGGATTGTCCCGGTCAAAGCGGAGCGCCCGACCGGCGATCTGCAGCAGCTCATGCTGCGCCCGGCGGGGCTCGACCAGGGCGACCGCGTCCACCGCCGGAACGTCGATGCCTTCGTTGAGCACGCGCACCGAGCACACGACGACGAGATCCACTTCATTGCCGTCCAGATCGGTGCCGGCCGCCAGCGCCTCGAGCACCTTCGCCCGCTCGCTGGCCGGCACCTCCTCGTGCAGAGCCACGGCGAACACCCTGCGAGGGGCCGTCGTGCCCTGGTCGTGCAGGAGCCGCGACTGCTCCGGCATCGCCTCGGCTGCCGCGATCGCCCCCGCCACCGTGCGGTGGTAGGTGAGCATTCGGCGGCACCCGAACTTCCCGGCCGCCCGCAGCGTCGCCCCCACCGCCGACGCCAGGAGCTCCGCCTGCACCATCTCGTCGCCGCGTCCCTGGTCCGCGACCAAGTCCCGCAGCCGCGCCTCGTCGACTTCCGCGACAACCACCTGGCTCCGGGCCAGCTTGCCCCGGCGCTGCGCCTCGCTCAGCCCCATCCGGTAGGCCACGGGCCCGTGCAGCTTCTCCGACATCCGCACCGGCGGCGTACTGATCTGCCGCCCCCGCGCGTCCCGAGTCACCGCCCCGATCAGCCGCGGCGTCGCGGTCATCGCCAACTGGTGCACAGCAGGCACCAGACGATGCGAGTTGATCCGCCCCCACTGCTTCGAAGTCTCCGTATGGTGCGCCTCATCCAGCACCTTCAGATCCCACGGCGGCAACGCTGCGAGCCCGTCCCGATCCTCGCGCAACTTGTGCGCCGCGATGATCGCCTCCACGCTCGCGTACGTCGTCAACACCGTGTACGGCTCACCAGCCGCACGAAATCGGTGCACGAGCTGAGCCAGCACACGAGGACTGGTGGTCACCCGCACCCCCGCGTGCTCCATCCCCACCAGCCCCGCATCACGGTCCGCGTACACGGCCACCACAGGCCCGCTACGCCCCGCCGCCCTGGCGACCCAGTACGTCTGCTCCAGCAACCCGCGGGTGGGAACCGCGAACAACATCCCACCCTGCTGCGCCACCCGATCACCGACCATGAACCCGATCCGGGTCTTACCCAGCCCAGGGGCCAGATGGATCTGCGCAGCATGCCGCTTGCGACGCGACCCAGGCTTGGGCGTGTACGCCTTCATGACCGCCTCAACCGCCTCAGACTGATGGTCGTACAGCCACGCCCAGTCAGCACCCAGTACCGCGCCCAGTCCGGGCAGGGCGCCGCTCAGCACGGCCTGTCCTCGTCGGCCGGCCGTGCCTGGGTCTGTTTGTTGCGCATCGTCGTTCCCTCCCAGGCCCACCTTGAATCACCGACCCAGGCCATGTGACCAAGGTCAGAACCCGAGGGCTTGAGGCTTGTAGGGGTGGGGGCCGATTTTGCCGATCCCCCCTGTCTGTAATTCTGTGACAAGGCTAGCGGGTCGAGGTAGGGTGACACCACCCAGTCCGTCCCAGTCCACCCGAACGAGACCGGCCGGCGCTCGCAACGCGAGAGCCACCCCCACCCTCCTAGCCAGCTTCACCGGAGGCCACGGAGTGGACTCTGGTGCCAGACCTCAGCAACCAACCATCCTTTAGCCGCTGAACTTTCCTGTTTACCTGTGGGTTTGAGCGCTCCTCAGATACCCTCGACTACACGAGGAGAGAGGGCTGGACCACGGAGTGGGCCGGCACTCTCACCGCCACTGAGAGGAGACAGTGCGACCTAGCCACCTCAGGGCCACGGAGTGGACCTGAGTCTGGACTCCGTCGGAGTCCAATGCCCAGCGGGCCGTAGGTCCGCCGCGTCGTTCCTCCGGAGGAGGACGCGCGC
>NZ_JBIAHR010000051.1:0-8206 GCF_042870695.1 Streptomyces sp. NPDC006384 | reverse complement strand
GTTCCCTGTTGAATCAGCGTGTTGAAGCTGATCTGACAGGGTGGCTCCGTGAACAAGTGGCGTGTTTTTTGGGTACCGACGAAGACGGTGATGGGGTCTCCTGGAGCTGCGTTGGCAGGATGGGCTGATCTCGCGGAGCGAGAGGAGTCTGTGGGAGTTCGTCCCGGGGATCCGATTTTCCTGGCACCGGACTACCGAGTGGATGAGCTGCTCAGCCTCTACACCGTCAGCAGCCCCTTCCGGGGCTACACGACAGAGACGAAGCGGAACTACACCACTGATCACTGCCTGTTCTTCAACTTCCTGTGGCTCCGCGGGAAGATATGGACGCAGGCAGTGGAATCCGACGTGAATGATTTCCAGTACTGGCGTCAGGATTCGCTGGATAACCCTGTTCGTGTCGGCGGGAACAAGTGGGTCCGCGAACTGGCAGCGCTGATGAGCTTGTACAAGTGGGCGTCGAAGCCGAGGAACGCGTTCGTGCCGCGTAATCCTGTCCCTACTCACCAAGTGACCGGCCGCTATGGACAGATCATCGAGGTCCCGGACGACAAGGCGAAGAACACCAAGGCCAGCAATGTGCATTGGTTGACCCCTCGTACATTCCGGCTCTGGGTGGATGTCGGACTGCGCGGACGCGGGGCTGATGGGCTTCGCGCCCCGGGCTGGGTGGGTCGGCTGGAGGACCGCAACGTCGCGTTTGTGCGGTTGCTGTACTCGTCCGGGCTGCGACGGCTCGAAGGAGCCTCGCTGCTGACGTTCGAGGTCCCCTCACTCCGGCTCGAAGGCGGGCGCTACTACACCGGCCGACTGGCGGCGGCGGTCACACGATCCAAGCAGGCCCGCACCTACTACGTCGCGGCTGGCGTGGTCGGTGACATCGAGAATTACGTCGACTCCTCTCGAGCCGAGGTGATCCGCAAGGCTCAGGCGAAGGGGCGATACGACGGCGTCAGGGACATGCGGCTGGTCATGAAGGTGACACGCGGCCCCAAGCCGATCGTGCACTGGCAAGACCGCGACGGCGCCATGGGCCGCGTCGCGCTGACGGACGCGCTCGCGGAAGAGCGCATGACCTGGTACACCGAGGGGCCGAACGGTCCCGAGCCGTTGTGGTTGTGGCTGAACGAAAGAGGCCTGCCGTTTCAGCCGCATTCGTGGGAGAACGTCTTCACGGCGGCCAACAAGCGGTGCCGGGCCATTCTGGACCCGGCATCGGAACGCCGGCTGGATCCGCACAGCAGCAAGGCCCCTTATGCGACTCCCCATTCCTGCCGGCACAGTTTCGCCCTCTACATGCTGGTGATCTTGCACCATCTGCTGGACCAGCGGATGGGTCTGACCCCGGAGGAACGGCGGGACTACCGGCTTCTCTATGGGGATCCCTGGCGGATGGTTCAGGACTTGCTGGGCCACTCTCACATCGAGACCACGCGGGAGCGGTATCTGGCCCCGGTCGCCGATCTGCAGCTGAGGTCCTTGCTGGCCACCGCCCCGGCGGTCAGGCAGGGGGAGCAGACAGAGCAGGAGATGGACGATGTGTTCGCTCGCCTGGCGCGCGAAGCCGAGGGCATCCAGGACATCGACGCGAAGATGCGGGTTCCGTCGCGAGCGGCGGCATGAGCCGGCGGGGTCGGACAGCGTCGCTGCCGACAACTCCCCAGCGCAGACCACCGGTCCTCGTCTCCGACGGGTTCGTCGTCAAGCACCGTGACGGCGACGGACATGTCGAGACCTACGACTTCCGGGAATTGCCGGTCTCCGACGCCATGCGCAGGTCGCTGGCCCGGCTGTTCGCCGCCCGCTGCGTTCCGAGCAGGTGGGCCTCTCACCTCACCAGCAGACACCACTGGGTCCATCTGGAGACGTTCGCCGAGCACCTGTCCGCGCTTGAGGAACCGGTGGCCGACCTCGACGCCTTGACCGCAGCGGTCTGGAAGGAGTGGGAACTCAGCCGCAGGAACACGCAGACGATCGGCTACAAGGAACTCACCGTAGTGAGCGGCCTGCTGCTGGATGATCCTCGGCTGACGGCCGACGCACGCGAAGCTCTGTCCAAGCGAATACCCCAGCCGAAGGTGACGGAGACGTCCTTCGAGGACGCCGAGTTCGCCGCAATCACCTCCCGGGCACGGCGAACGTTCCGGTCAGCACACTTGAGGATCACCGAGAACGCCCGGCACCTGGCCGACTGGCGGTCGGGTTCCTTCGCCCGGGACAGCGACGAATGGCTGCTGGGTGAGGCACTGGACTGCATCGCCCGAACCGGCGAGCCTCCCTGCTACGCGACAGAGACACACGGCAACCGGATCATCCACCGCTACATGAGAGTTCTGGGCGGCGAGAATTCCCAGCACACGTGGCAGCGACTCTTCCTGACCCGTATGGAAGCGGTTGCGCTCGGGGTGCTGCTGATGGCCGAGCACGGCTGGAACCTGTCGGTGATCAGCCGTCTGGCGGTGCCGCGGGCGACGCCGGATGCCGGCACGGACGGCAAACGGATCTACCGGGTCGAGCTGGAGAAACGCAAGCGCGGCGGCGGCCACTACTTCGAGACCCGCAACCTCACCGATTACGGGGCGGACACCCCGGGCCGGCTGATCACACAGGCCCTGGAGGCCACCGTCTTCGCACGGGCAGCTGTCCACGAACTTCGCCCCGGCACGGATCGCTTCGTCATCTGGCGCACTACCAGGCCCGACAACGCGGAGACCCCCGAACGGCAGAAGAAGGACAGCGCCGGCTTGTTCCGGTTCGGGATCACTGGACAGGCCGCGAAGGTGTGGTCCGAGGCGGAGGGGTTCGCGTCCTCACCGTTTCGCCGGGGGCGCCGGACGGTGAACGTGGTGCACCGCCGGGAGCCCGGACAGAACAGCCAGGACACCCACGACAGCACCTACGTCCTGACTGACCCCCGGGCCCAGGCAGCAGCCATTCCGGTCATCGCGGCAGCGGCCGAGTCGGTCGTCACCAAGGCCCGTGAGGTGACGTTCGCCGCCCAAGTGCGGGAGACGGCCGATCCAGCGGACCATCCGACGGCCACCGCCGACTGCCATGACTACGACAACAGTCCCTTCCCCAGCGACGACGGGGGCTGCGGGGCCTCGTTCCTCATGTGTCTGGCCTGCCCGAACGCCCGCGTTCATCCCGCTCACCACAGCCGGCTCGCCCATCTTCACCATGCCCTGGACAACCTGCGGACCGTCATGGACCCCGGCCAGTGGCAGAGCGACTGGGGAGACGCACACGCCCGGCTGGAACACCTCAAACGTCTCCTCGGAGCCGACTGGGACAAGGCCCTGACGCAGGTCACCGCCGCCGACCGTGAACTCATCGACTACCTGCTCAACGGAGACCTCGACCAGTGACGGCTACCGCAGCGCTTCAGCTTCCCGCCCTCCCCGGACCGGACACACCCGTCATCCCCGCCCACCGCGTCGTCGACAGCTACACGGGGCCGATCGCGTGCTTCGCCGACCCGTCCTGGCCCCTGATCCCCATGAACGGCAATCCAGGCGTCACACAGAACACGATCCACCTGGCGTCGTTCCCCGAAGCACTCCGCGAGGAGATGCGCCTGCTGGTCTGGATGTTGATCAACAACGAGCTGTCGTCCGTCTTCCTGCGTGCACGCAGTCCGTCCTGGCGGTCGCAGCAGGGCCCGGAGTCGACCAACAAGACCGTCGGGGTCTGGGCCCGGCTGGCCGAGTGGCTCACCGAACGCGGCATCACCAAGCTCAGCGACTGCACCTCGCACGTGCTAGGCGAATACGGCCACACGCTGCGGGACAGCGGGGCATCTCGCATCACGGTGCACTACATGCTGGCTTCCATGACAAGGCTGTGGGCCTTCGACCAGCTCAGCAGCCGGCCCAGCGGGATCGGCTGCCCACCCTGGGAGACCGAAGGAGTGGACGACTATCTGCCGGCGGCGACCGCAGAGGGAGAGAACACCACCGAGGCGATCGCCGAGCAGACCATGGGCCCCATGCTGATCTGGGCCACCCGCATGGTCGAGGACTTCAGCGACGACATCCTCACCGCCTGGGCCGAAATGGAGAGACTTCGCGCGGCCGCCGCCGCCAACAAGTCCACTCCGGCCTCACTGGCCTCGCTCAAGGCCTTCATGGAACCGCTTCTCGCTGGTGACCTGCCCATCCCAGCGGTGACCTGGCGCGGAAAGCCGGCCCTCGCCCGCACCTACATCGCCGCGATCACCGGAGCCTCACACAATCAGGTCACCGCGACCTCCAAGCGACTGGGCTGGCGGCAGGCCGCCGTCCGGCGTCCTGGGCCCTGCCCCCTAAAGACCTCTGTCACCGGCATGCTGGGGGGCAAGCCATGGAGGGAAGCCCTCGACTATCACGAATGCGCCTCTTTGACGCGCCAGTTGGGCACGGCATGCTTCATCGTCATCGCCTATCTGACAGGAATGCGCCCAGGCGAGGTGGCCGGCCTTCGCAGCGGATGCTGCCCTGATCCCGAGCCGGACAGCAAGGGGCAAACGGGGCGGCATTTGATCACCGGTGCCGTTTACAAGACGGCGCGGGACGAGAAAGGCAACCACCGCTCCGAAGGCGAGCTCCGGGATGTTCCCTGGGTGGCCATCGCCCCGGTGGTGAACGCTATTCGAGTTCTGGAGCGGATGGTCCCGACCGGAGATCTGCTGTTCGCCCACGATGCGCATGACACCCGTTCTGGCACGGGGGCACTCACCATCTCGACAATGGGAGACCGGATCGAGGACTTCGTCGCCTGGGCCAACGAGGAGGCCACCGCGCACGGGCTCACCGAAGAGGTCATACCGCCGGACCCGCACGGCCGCATCGGTACTTCCCGCTTTCGCCGCAGTCTCGCCTGGCACATCGCCCGTCGTCCGGGCGGACTGGTCGCTCTGGCGATTCAGTACGGCCACCTGCGAACTTCCGTATCTGTCGGATACGCCTCCCGAAGCCGTGACGGGATCCACGACCTCCTCGACGTCGAGACCGCCCGGGCGACCATTGACACCGTCGCTGACCTGCACGACGACCTCGAAGACGGCCTCGGCGTCTCGGGACCTGCCGCCCGGCGGGCTATCACAGCCGCTGCCACCGCAGTGCAGTACACCGGCACGGTCATCAGCCTGCGTCAGGCCCGGCAGATCGTTGCCAACCCTCAGCTGGCCGTCTACGACAATCCCAACGCTCTGCTGATGTGTGTCTACAAGCGCGAAAAGGCTCTCTGCCATCGTGGCATCAAAGACACCCCGAGCCTTGATCGATGCGTCGCCGGCTGCGGGAACATTGCCCGCACCGACCAGCACATCACCAAGATCCTTGACCGCGCCGACTTCCTCGACGGGCGAGCGGCCCGCGTCCCGGGCCCGCTCGCCGACCGTTTCCGCCGCAACGCGGCCCGTCTGCGTGACCTCGCTGAGGCCCACCACCGCACCCGAATCACCCTCCAGGACACCGCATGAGCCCTGCACCCGATGAACGCGACCGCATCCATGCCGCCATGGACCGCATCTTGGCCGGGACGCCCGAGCGCTCGGACGGCGCCCTGACCATCAAGTCCCTGGCTGCCGAGGCGGACGTTCCCCGCAACGCTCTTACCCAGCGCCACCTCGATCTGAAGAACGAGTTCTACGCGAAGGTCAAAGAGCGGGGCCAGCCGACCGACGTCGAAGTGCGGTTGCGCAAGCAGATCGTCAAGCTGAAGGAACTCCGGTCGGACGACAAGGACGAACTCGCCCAGCTCCGCGCAGACCGCGAAGCACTGGTCAGGGTCGTCAATCAGCTGACCTTGGAGAACCGTCAGCTTCGCCAGCAGCTGACGGCCCCCAGTTCCGTAGTCCGTCTTCTGCCCACCCAGCCGCAGCCGCCTGTCCGCTGAAGGGAAGCCAGAGTAGTGGGGACAGGATCAGACAAGCGCAAGCCCCACGTGCCTGCTGGCCTCTCTCGCCGTTCGCCAGGACTGATGGAGCACGCGACATAAAACGTGAGGGTTTGTCAGTGCTGACCGTTACTCTCAGAGATGGCTCAAAGAGGACCCCGGCGACGTCGAGGTCGACGGGCACCGGGGTCTCCTCCTGATTGGCATCTGGAACATACCTCGAACGCAACACCGAAGGCACCCAGTGCCAAGATGTTGTGATCATTGCCTCTCGACATGGCACGGCGGGCCTCCTCTCAGATCACGAGGAAGGACCCAGGCGAAAGTGCAACTGATCAAGGCCCGCATCACCGACTACAGATCCGTCGAGGACTCCGACATTTTCGACGTCGAGCCCGATGTCACATGTCTCGTCGGCAAGAACGAGTCGGGCAAGACGACTCTCCTGCAAGGACTCTTCCGGCTGAACCCCGTGGAGCCCGCCGTCTTCGATGAGGTGGTGGACTTCCCCGCCCGCAAGACCCGGGAACGCAAGCAGCTCCCGGCGGGCCGGAGAATACCGGTGGTCCGCGCGACCTTCCGCTTCAACGACGCGGAAATGAAGGCGATCGAGGCAGAATTCGGCCCGAAGGCCATGCGGAGTCCCGAGTTCGATGTCACCATCGGCTATCGGAGGAGCGGCCAGACCTTCACGCTGCACTACAACGAGGCCGCGGTCGTCGATCACCTGAAGTCCACGTTGGACCTCCCGGCCTCCGCCGCTAAAACGATCGCCGGCGCCAAGTCGATCGAAGCCCTCCTTGACACCCTCGACGAGTTGCAAGAGCCCTCGTCCGATGCGACCGCGCTCGCTGACCGCATCCGCGGCTGGCGCGACTGCGATCTCGGGCTGTATTTGATCGATCAGTACGCCTCGCGGCTCATGCCGAAGTTCGTCTACTTCGCCGAGTACGACTCGATGCCGGGCAAAGTCGCGCTACCCGACCTGATCCGGCGGCGCGACTCTGGGGAGCTCAAGCGCGGTGAGCGGGCGTTGCTCAGCCTCTTGGATATGGCGGGGGTCTCGCCCGAGGAGTTCAAGGACTCTGACCAGCACGAGCGGCTTCTTCGCGAACTGGAGAACTCCGGCAACGTCATCTCCGACGAAGTCTTCGAGTACTGGTCGCAGAACAACGAGCTGGAAGTCCAACTGAAGGTCCTGCCGCCTGAGGCGGGGGCCTTGCCGCCTCTCGACGTGGGCCCGATCCTCCAGGTCCGCGTTTTCAACCGTCGCCACCGGGCCTCGGTGCCCTTCGACGACCGGTCCCGCGGATTTGTCTGGTTCTTCTCCTTCCTGGCCTACTTCAACGAACTGGAGGCGGCGGGCACCACGGACCTGATCCTCCTCCTGGATGAGCCGGGTCTCTCCCTCCATGGCCGGGCACAGGAGGACCTGCTCCGTCTGATCGACGAACGCCTGTCTCCCAAGCACCAAGTCCTTTACACCACTCACTCGCCCTTCATGGTCGACTCCGAGAACCTCCAGAGGGTCCGAACGGTCATCGACATGGAGCGCGGGGGCGCGAAGGTCTCCTCGGAGATCTTCAAGGCTGATGAGGACACTGCCTTCCCCCTTCTGGCGGCGATGGGCGTCGAAATGACGCAGACGCTGTTCGTGGGCGAGCACACCCTTCTCCTCGAAGGCCCGAGCGACCTGATCTACCTCGACGTCCTAACAGACGTCACTGAGGCGAACGGATCCACTGGCCTGGACCCACGCTGGGTCAAGACCCCCATCGGCGGCTCTGGGAAGCTGTCCACCTTCGTGACTCTTCTAGGCGCGAACAAGCTGGATGTTGCAGTCCTCGTCGACTCCAGCACGAAGGACGTCGGGGCCGTCCAGCGCCTCCGGGACAACGACCAACTCGCCAAGAACGGCCTCGTCGAGATCAGAGAATTCACCAACACAGCCGACGCAGACGTCGAGGACCTGTTCGACCGCGACTTCTACCTGGAGCTCGTTAACCGGGCCTACGCCTCCGACCTCGCCAAGCCGATCAGCGCCTCGGAACTCAATGCCAAGGACCCGCGCGTCGTTCGGCAGATCGAAGCGGTGTTCAGAAAGCGGAAGATCACCACGCGGTTTAACCACTACAAGCCGGCGGCTGTCCTCCTCCGCGAGCAAGCCACGTTGGGCCCCCGCATCGACGCCGCAACGATCACGCGGGCCGACCAGCTGTTCACCCGACTCAACTCCCTGCTCCCCAAGCGCTGAGACGAGTCAGATCTGACTGTTGCCCCCTGGCCCACGTCCCCCCTTCGAGTTCAACACGCAGAACTTGACAGGGAA
>NZ_JBIAHR010000050.1:0-8473 GCF_042870695.1 Streptomyces sp. NPDC006384 | reverse complement strand
GCTCCGCGTGAGCGCTGGCGGGACGCTACGCGTCCCGCTCACCGGCCCGGCTGCGCCGGGCCGGTGACGCTCCGTCCGCTCCGCTCCCGGAGCTGCGGGGGCCTGCGGCCCCCGCGAGGTGGCCTACGCTGCGCTCCAGCCACCCGAGGCGCTCCCGCGCCCCGGGGCCGGACCCGCTGCGCGGGTCGGCAACGGGCCTTCGGCCCGGCAGTGAGGCGAAGGGGTGGCCGGGGCCGGTGACTCTGCATCAGATGATGCACCATGTAGCTTTGGCAGAACCGGGCCACCCCCGTGCTTCAAACTGTGAGGCGGATCTAGTCTGGAGCTATCCCACGCCTCCGCTTCGCGTGAATCGGTCGGTCAGCTCTCGTTCCCAGTCACACCAAACCATTCAGGGAAGCTTTTCCTCATTCGTCGCTCGGCGTTCTGCAGCCCCCAATCATGACGCAACGCTTGACGACATTCTTCTGCACTGAAACCGAGTTGACGAAGCAATACACTCTCGGCGAACAGACAGGCAGTTCTAAGCAATGCAACCATTTGCTCTACGTCGTATTCATCGTCCGAATTCAACACGTGACCAATTCCGTCACGAACTCTTCGAACCGCCTGAATCCACTTTTCCTCATCTCCTACAATATCAGCCATAAAATGGTCTGTGAACTGGAGCAACTCACGCCCGCGGAACACGTAAGACTTTCGGTGGCCGTATTGAATGACACTTGCCAGCCACCCGTGGTGATCTGGAGCCACCTTCTTGACGGCTGAGAGGATCGCCCTATTCCTAGCGCGGTCCTCTTCTGTCTTCTCCTCGTAGTGCGGATTCAGGCCTCGATGCAGTGCTTCGATCGCTGAGGCAATCGTGAACATCTGCTGCTGCAGATATCCTCCTACCTCAGATCGAAGAGAGAAAATCCAGTCGCATGCGGAGGCCAGTCTGGCCTGCTGCTCGTACCAGTTAGGGACAACGACGCCGAACTCAACATTGGGTGGGAAATGACTGCTGTTCATACCGAAGCGCATATGCTCACGGATCATCGGCTTACCCGGTTGTTCCTGGTCACTCCTCTTCCGGCGAACCTGGTAGAGCTTGAAAGGCCAGGTTTCTCGCCATTCTTTGGTTTCATCGTAGTTGCCCACCTGGAGAGAGAACGCTTCGCAATGCCGTCCCGTGGCCAGGGTAAGCAATTGTTCGAGCGGCCTAATGAACCTCTGCTCCAAGTCTTCAAGAGCTACTCGTTCCTCGATTTTGAGCTCAATCAATTCATGGCTAGTGAACCCTGCATCCGTCAGTAGGCCTAGGTGAGACGTGGTAACTCGTCGCAGTGATACCTCGCATCCGGGAATGTTGGCTACCAGGCTTGGTAGATCGAGCGCCTTGACCATTCCATCGGAATGCTTATACGCGACGCGATTGGCCCACTGATCCAAGTTGTACAAACGAAAGTAGGCGCGGTTAAAACTACATTCTCCCTCGTTAAGGACATCGTCACCGATCAGTGCTGTATTTGCGACGAACCTATTCTGGGTTTCCTCGTATGTTTCTTCACCCCTACCATGACTAATCCTGCTTCCGCCCGTGTAAAAGGCGCCCAGTAGAGTCACGCCGACGCCCATACACCTGCCGTGTATGACGGAAGGGCTCCGCTTGGCTATGCTGCGCTGACCGGATGAAAGATTTTCATAGACAGAGAGCTCTGGGTGGTTTAGCTCAATTTCCAGGCTGCCGTGCATTACTTGCTCGGGGTCCTGAGGGAGCCACCACTGCCCAACGTAGGTCTGCTCGTTCTGCATAGGTCAAAGCATAAGCGGCGAAGGATGCCGTATCTCCCAATTTCTTGTTCGGCGCGACTCTGCAGTGGTCCGTGACGCCGGCGGTTGATGCTGTCGCATGCTGGCAGCCGCCTGGTGTACAGCGCTGGCTCGGTCGACTCACTCGATCGAGGTATGACCGGAACCAAGGGACGGTCCGTAGGTCTCTGCACCGGTACAGCCGCCCCAAAACTTGGACAGCTGGCGTGATGGGCCTCTTGTCGGGCTCTGGCGGGTAGCTGACTATGCGTTACAGACGAGTAGTTGAGCCGTTGATGGAGTGGGGGACCATGTCCACGGGAACGGGTGGGGGTTACTGGGCGGACAAGGCTCTGCCCAGCGTGTTCAAGCACGAGTTGCTGAAGCGCTATATGCCTCAGTTCGGTGGCATGACAGCTTCGCAGACTCGGGACAAGCGTGTGGTGTACCTGGACGGTTACGCAGGTGAGGGCCGCTACGAGAACGGTGATCCTGCTTCGGCAGAGATCGCCCTCCGGGTCGCCTCCCACTTCCGTGCCCAGCACGGGATCACTGTGGAGTGCTTCTTCACGGAGGCGCAGCAGAAGTCGTTTGATCGGCTTCATCAGGTCGTTGAGCAGTATCGGGCCGGCGGTGTGCTGGCGCACGCCCGCCGCGGTGAGGTTGATGAGGTCCTCGACAGTGTGGTTCAGCGGGCTGCTGGCGCGCCGCTGTTCCTGTTCCTGGATCCGTGCGGGCTGGTGCTTCCTCAGGATCGTCTGGTGGACGTGTTGGCCCGGCAGCGGCGTGAGACGAAACCGCCGACGGAGCTGTTGATGAACTTCAGCATGATGGCGGTGTGGCGCTTGGGCGGGCACGTGCGCTCTCCGCAGGGCAACGAGAGGTCGTTGCAGCGCTTCGACGATGTGTGCGGCGGCAGCTGGTGGCGGGAGTATTTCGCGGAAGCTGCTGCCCCGAAGGCGAAGGAGGGGGCTGCTGAGGACGCCATCGAGGCCGTGGCGGCTGAGTACTCCCGTCTGCTTGCGGAGCGCACCGGCATGTTCGTGCAGTCGGTGCCGGTCTCCCACGATGCGCACAAGCGAGCCGTCTACCGGCTGGTCTTCGCCACCCGCAGTCAGTACGGCTTGTGGGTCTTCGGCGACTCGGTTGCCCGGGCCCGGGACGAATGGTGGAAGACGCTGGATGCCCGTGAGGAGAGCGAGGGGAAGCTGGCGCTGTGGCCCATGCGTCCGGACCCGAAGGAGGTCACGGAACGGGCGGTGCCCGAGATCGCGAAGAACCTGGAGAAGCTGTTGCTGCACACCCGGGGCCCGGTCAGGCTCGTGGACCACACGCTGGAGATCTTCGGAAGCTTCTACGGGCAGGTAACCGAGCCCGCGGCACGCAGAGCAGTGCAGCGCCTGTACGGCGAGGGCAAGACGCCCAGCAATGGTGTGGGTGTGAAGCGAACCCGGGAGATCAAGGTATTCCCGGGACGTCTCGTTGCATGACGTGCATGGGGACGTGCTGCCCGTTCCCGCTCATACGGCAACGGGCAGCGGCATCTGGTCCCAGGTGCGGCCGTGCAGTTCGCGGCCGCCTGCCTTCGGTGTGCGGCCGCCCCACTGTTTGAAGAAGAACGCGACGCCAGCGTCCTGGCAGGTGTCTCGGATGCCGGTGACCCAGGCCTCCTCCAGGGGGCGGTGACGCGGCCCGGACTCGCCGCCGGCGATGACCCAGTGAATGCCGTCAAGGTTCAGTCCGGGCAAGGGGCCGAGGAGAGGCTCGCAGGACAGGAAACGAACTGCGGCAGGAACTTCACGTAGGTCATCGACGCGCGCCAGTTCCTTCTCAGTCTCGATGGAGACGCCCATCCACAGGTTGGCCGGCCACTCGAGCTTGTGGGCTACCTGGCGCAGGCGGCGGGCCCGCTTGGTCAGCACCTGGTAGGTGTGCTGCGGAGTGTCGGCCATGACTTGGAAGACCTGGCGGACGAAGTCCAGCGGTACCCGGGCGTGGAAGAGGTCGGACATGGAGTTCACGAAAACCACGCGCGGGCTCTTCCAGCCGTACGGGACGTCGAGGGCATCGGGGTGCAGGGTGACCCCGAAGCCAGGCCCGGAGGTGCGAGGATCGCCGTCGTTCTGGTACTTCGCCGCTCCCATGGCCTTCAGCCGCTTCGCCAGGGTGAGGGCGTAGCAGTTGTCGCAGCCCGAGGAGACGCGGTCGCAGCCGGTGGTCGGGTTCCAGGTCGCCTCGGTCCATTCGATGGAACTGCGGTCGCTCACTGTTCTCCTCCTGCTGCCGTACCTAGGGCACACCGCCCACGACTGCGGGCTTGGCGGTTGTCGTGCCTAACGATGCCGCTGGGACGCACGTACTGGGACGCACAGTTCAGCATTCGCATGCATTCGATCGCTTCTCGTAATCAAATTCGAACTTATGTTCCCAAGGTAGTGGATAAAGAGCGCACAGTCGAGGTCGAGGCGAGCATCTACCGGTCAAGCGGCGGCCGTTGTTACGCACAAAGCACTGCTCTCGGGTATCTCCCGCGTTCATCTCGGAGGAGCATCTCGCCTCGCTGGAACGGTGCACGGCTACAGGTCGAACTCCACGTGCTCGACGTCCGTGAATTCGACCTCCAGGCCCGCGGCGCGGCGGCCGCCGTCGCGGAAGTAGACCTCGCCGAGCGCTTCGGCCGCCAGGGCGCGCAACTGCTGTTCGCCGGCGCCCTGGTCCTGGGCGTCGAAGAGGCGGGCGGCGTGGTGTGGGGGCAGGACGAGGGTGAGGTGGCGGATGCGGGCGTCGTCGGTGGTGCCGGGTGCTGCGGTGAAGCCGAAGCGGGCGCGGGTGTCGAGGACCAGGCCGGTGCTGGTGGCGGCCTGCTTGCGGGCCTGGGCGCGGATGCGGGGCTGCCAGCGTGCGCGGACGGCGTCCTCCAGGCGCTGCGCGAGGTCGGTGCGCGGGCGGTGGATCTGGTCCTTGACGTACCGCTCGACGGTGCGCTGCGAGATGCCGAGCAGGCCGGCCACCGCGCGGGTGCGCTTGAGCTGCTTGACCAGGTAGCGCATCTGCGCACCGGCTGACTTGGGAATGGGGCGGGTGAAGGCGCCCTGGACGGCGCGGTCAAGACCGTCGCGGAACAAGGTCATCGTCGCCTTCTCCTACTCGCCGATGTCGGCACGGGTGCGTCCTGAAGATTGAAGCCCCTTTTAGCGCTTGCGTTCGAGTTTCCCTGATTGTCAGTGGGGTGCGCCAAGCTGGACTGGGTCGGGGCAGTGACCGACAGGGGCTGGGGCGTTCGATGCGCGCGGGAGGGGTACTGATGGTCAACAACCTACTGTGGCACGTGGAGTTCGGGCTGCTCGACATCAGGCGGGCCGACCTGGGGAGGCCTGAGCTGCGGGGGCTTCGCCGCTTCTTGTTGGCGGACACGCGGCTTCCGCTGGAAAAGCGGGAGCTGCAGTGCGGCGGTGTGTGCCGTCAGCTGGGCTACATCGAGTGGATGTACGTCTACGAGCGCAACGGACAGCTCATCGCCGCGCACCAGCGGAGCTCTTCCGAGCAGAGGCACCAGGTGAGCGAGAGTGCGGAACACCAGGCGTACAAGGAACGCACGGTGCGTGTGGCGGTGGAGGCCGGACACCGGGCCGAGACCGAGGTACGCACGCCCGACGGCAAGGTGCGCAGTGACGTCTTGGTTTACGGCGCAGCGGATACTCCGACGTCGTTCGAGATTCAGCGCAGTCATCTTCGGGCGGACGTGATTCGGCGCCGGAACAAGGCCGCCCAGGATCACGGCATCAGTGCGGCGTGGCATACCGACGACACGCAGATGTTCAACCGCAATGAGGTCGCCTGGACCCGCACGGACAACGACCTGCCTCCGCGAGCGTCCGTGACGGGAAGCACCTCCTGATCCGCGGTGGGTACCGGCGCCTGGAGATGGAGAAGTGCGACGAACGGCGGGCCCGTCCGTGTCTGACCAAGCGCACCGGCAAGTGCGGCCAGTGGCACCCCGTCTCACATCTGCAGCAGATCGCCTACGACGACTTCGTGCGTGCGGTGGCGGCCGGCGACATCGTGCAGGCCGGGGTGAGAGAGTTCCGGACGGTCTTCCACTTCTGGACGCCCACGGCGGAGCTGGAACGGTATGAGGACAGTGTCGGGAAGACGGCCCGCACCCTCAGCTCCAGGCGGCACACTCCTGCGTCGGCCGTGTCGGACCGCGACCCCACGTGTCATGAGCGGACACGCGGCCGGCCGCAGCTGGTTATGCGACCGGGACCGTGCCTGGACTGGAGCAGCCGCTCTCACTGGTCCGACACCGCCATGCCCTGCCAGTACTGCGGGCGGCCGAGCAGCTTGCTGGATGACCTGCGCCGGCCCACGCACAAGGTGTGTGCTGAGGAGCGGCTGCCAGCCCCTGTGTCTGCTCCCATCGTCTGATGCGGAGACCGGCACTGCACCGAGCTGTGTGGCGTGCCGCATTGGGCATGGCATTGCCATGTAAAGGGCGGTACGGTGTATCCAGGCTAGCTGCCGCGGGTGGCTAGAAGTGGAGCCAGGTGACCTGGGGCAGACCGGGAGCCTGGCTCGGCGTCTGTCTGGGGTCCCTCCGTTTCTTCAGCAGTCGGTCTGGACGTCGAAATCGATCAGCGTTGGGCCCAGCAGGTCTGTGTACCGGCTGTCGCCCTGTCGCTGGGCCCGGACCGCCCCGGCGACGATGTCCGAGATCCACAGGAGCGGCTCCTTGGCGCCGGGGATGTGGTCCGCGCGCATCTGCGTGCCCTTGGGCAGGACGGTCTGCCGGGCCGTGGCGATGGTCCGGATGTCCCGTGCGTTCAGCTCATCCTCTCGGGCTTCCAGGCAGAGGTGTCCGATTCCGAAGCCATGGAGTTCGAAGATCAGTGTGTTCAGGCACTTGCTGCGGGCCCGCTCCTGCTTGCGCCTGGGCACGGGTGAGCCGACGGAGACGATGTGGAGGCCGTCCTGCCGGGCGACCACTCGCGCGGCCTCCTGACGCTCGGTGCGGTCCATCTCGTGCCAGTGCAGCTTGGCGGTACTGCGCGGGCCCTTCAGGCGACGCATCGTCTCTCGGGTCGCATCGGTTGCCGACGGCTCGAGGATCGTGGCGGCGATGATGTAGAAGCCGGCTGTGTCGTGCTCTCGGAAGGACTCGTCCAGCCAGGCGGTCCTCACTTCCTGATCGTTGTGGGTACGCGCGCGTTCCCCCCGGGACTGGCGTATGACGTCACCTCCCTCGCCGGGCGGCTGGAGCCGCGGACTTCTTCGTCTCGACGGTGCTTCCCGATGCGCTCACGGCACCACGGACCTTGGCTGCCGCCTGCTTTCGGGCTTTGCGGGGCCGCATGGCAGCGGCGCGCTGGTACTGGTAGGCCATGGTGAAGCCGGCGGGCGCCAGGGGGGCCTTGCTGTACTGCTCGCGGCGCTCGATCAGTTGCAGGTCGAGCAGCTTCTTAAGTCCGCGTTCGTGGGTGTCCGCCGACCAGCCGTACCAGTCCGGTGCCTTCTCCGCGGGGAACTTCGACCAGTTCTTCTCCCGGAGGACTACCAGCAGCAGGGCCAGGGCGGGCAGGTCTACCTGCTCGTCGTAGCCCTTGGTCCAGAACGTGGAGGGGATCTGCAGGTACAGGTCCTGCTCCGACTGTCCGAGGGGCCGGTCGTAGGGGGCGCCGCTTCCGTCCTCGCGCAGCAGGGTCACGGTGATCAGTGTCCCGGAGCGGGTGCACGTGATGAGGTTGCGGTCCTGCAGCCGACGCAGGGTGCGCCAGGCCCCGGTCCGTGCGGACTGTTCGGTGGCGGTCTGGTCGATGTCCAGCATCCGGGCCCAGACGGCGCTGTCGTGCTTGGTGGACCAACCGTCCGTTCCGCTGCTGCACGCGGCCACGATCAGCAGGTAGGCCTTGAGCCCCCGCAGGTCCCGGCCGGTCACAAAGTCGCTGAGCGGTCCGTGCCGGCTCGCGGAGCCTCTCGGTGCCTGGACGAACGTCTTACGCAGGGGCACGTTGGCGCGGATCGAGCGCTTGAGGATCTCTGTCCGGGTGTCGCGCCCGGTCGCCTTGGTCGCCTGTATGTCCTGCCGGGTGAGCGTTGTCGTCTTCATGCTGCAGAAGCTAGACGGTCTGTTCGTCGCAACTCAACTGATTCAGCGGACCGTTGCCTGCACGCGTGAGCGGGTGTATGAGAGAGCCAAGTGAGAGAACAAGGTGAGAGAACAACCTGTGACGACTGTGTAAGGACCACTTGCGACGAGTACGTTTCGGCTCCTTGTTCTGAACGCGATGCATGGCTCTGCTGAGTAGCACGGCGCCTCGTGCCGACCGCTTCGCTCGAGATCAGAAATGCCGAGGTCTGGGCAGGAGCAGGGCGTCCTGGGCGGGTAAGGGGTCGACGACCAGGCGCTCGCCGACGCCGTTGGCGGTGCTGCCGTCGGGGACGAGGCAGCCGGTCGCGCGCAGCTCTGCGATGGCCTTTCCGAGGGCTTCGCGGCCTTCGGCGTTGCCGCGGTCGCGGCGGGGCAGGCCGATCAGCGAGGAAACGGACGGCTCGTAGCCGGGTTCGTAGCCGGCGGCCAGTTCGGCCAGTGTCGGCGTACACGTGAACGTCCCCACCCGCGTACGGATGAAAAGGGACAGTTGTTGATGCGTTGAGACCTGCTGCTCGGCACTCTGCTGCTTGG
>NZ_JBIAHR010000049.1:0-9189 GCF_042870695.1 Streptomyces sp. NPDC006384 | reverse complement strand
GGGGGGGCGGGCTCCGCCCCCCCCCCCCACCCGGCCCGGCTGCGCCGGGCCGGTGACGCTCCGTCCGCTGCGCTCCCGGAGCTGCGGGGCCTGCGGCCCCTGGGTGGCCTCCGCTGCGCTCCAGCCACCCAGGGGTGCTGCGCACCCCCAAGGGCCGGACCCGCTCTGCGGGCCGGCCAACGGGCCTGCGGCCCGGGCAGCGAGAGGGGAGGCGTGGGGTGGTGGGTGCTGCACTCCCGGGGCTACGGGGCATTGTGGCCCCGTAGCCCCGGGAGTGGTCGCTACGCGCCACGCAGGCCCTGTCCCTGCGCTCAGTCTTCTGGGTGATGGGCGCGCCCCTCGAAGTCCCGCCGCACCGCGGCGCCCTGGTCCTCAATCAGCCCTTCGCTATCGGGGAAGTCCAGAACCGCGCCGCAGTGGCCGCACAACTTCCCGTCCTCAGCCGGTGTACCGCACGCCTTGCAGAACCGGTTGCCCTTCTCAATCTCCTGCGTCATGACTCTCCGAAAGCAGATCTAAGTGTTGGGGTTCGATGCGGAGTACCCATAATGCCGAGGTTGACGCTCCAGGCCGAGTGCTTCATTTTTCTGCTGCGATAGACTCTGGATTTAGAAGGCTCTAGGGATGTGACGTGTGTGGTGCTGCAGGATGACTGTGCAGGCCTCGAGTCAGGGCGTTTCCCGCCGTCTTGGGTGAAGACGTCCTGCGGGACCAGCAGTGCTTGTGTACAGGGTGTCTGGTCGGTTGGGGCTCTGAGAACGGTCGTCTGGCTCCGCTGGAAAGGGTCGAGGTAATGGCTGTGAAGGAACTCCGTCCCCATCAGCGTGAAGCCGTGGCCGCGGTACTGCGGTCGCTCGAATTTCCTGCACGCTCCACTGTGCCCGAGCGGGGTCTGCGCACGCAGGTGATCATGGCCACCGGAACCGGCAAGACCCTCGTCGCCGTACGCAGCGCCGAGGAGCTCCGTGCGGGCCGCGTGCTGGTGCTCGTGCCCTCGCTGGACCTGCTCGCGCAGACCGAAGCCGCGTGGCGCGAGGGAGGCCGCAGAGGCCCGATGATCGGGGTCTCCTCCCTACGGGGTGGGGACGTGTCCTTCCCCAACACCACGGACGTGGACGAGCTGGTCGACTGGGTACGGCCGTTCGACAAGGTCACCGTGTTCGCCACCTACGCCTCCATCGGCCTCGGCACACTGGAGCGCGCACACGCCGCCGGCCTCCCGGGCTGGGACCTGATCGTGGTCGACGAGGCGCACCGATGTTCGGGGCGGATCGGGAAGCCGTGGGCCGTTGTCCACGACAACACTCGCATCCCCGCCCTGCGCCGCCTGTACATGACGGCTACGCCCCGGTTGTGGCAGCTGGACGAGGACGCCGGCCAGGGCGTGCCGGGTGAGCTGGTCGCGTCGATGGAGGACGATCCGGACGGGCCGTTCGGTGCGCGCTGCTACACGTTGACACTGTCGGAGGCGATCGACCGGGGGATCTGCGCGCCATATCAGGTGGTGTGCGTGGACATCACCGACACTCAGCTCCAGGCCGCGCAGCTCCTGGGCGCTGAGGGGCGCTCGGATGAGGTGCGAGGGGCTCGGCTCGCCGCGCTCCAGACCGCGCTGCTGAAGGCGTCGTCGGAGGAGGGGTTCCGGCGCACGCTCGTCTTCCACCACCTGGTGAAGGAGGCCGAGGCGTTCGCGGCCGGCCTCCCGGACGTCGCCGAGCGGCTGCATGCCGCGGACCCCGCGTTGTACCCGAAGGCGGTCTGGGCCGACTGGCTGTGCGGGGAGCACAAGCCGGGCTACCGGCGCCGGGTGCTGGGGGAGTTCGCGGCCGGGATCGCCGGGGACGGCGCGGTCGTGGAGAAGGGCTTCCTGGGCTCGGTGAAGGTTCTCGGGGAGGGCGTCGACACCCGCAACTGCGACTCCGTCTACTTCGCCGACGTGCGCGGGTCGATGCCCGACCTCGTCCAGGCCGTGGGCCGCGCGCTGCGGATGCAGCCGGGCGAGGGCAAGGTCGCCTCGCTCGTGGTGCCGGTGCTGCTCGGGCCGGGCGAGACAGCGGACAACATGCTGACGTCGCGCGCGTTCGGCGGGTTGGCGAAGCTGCTCGAGGCGCTCAGGGCGCACGACGCCCGTGTCGTCGAGCAGCTCGCCGAGCAGCAGGCGCCCAGTCGTGTCCGGGGCGTGCAGAGCCGTAGCGGGGCGGAGGAGGGTGAGGAGGTCGGGAGCGACCGAAGCGACCGTGGTCTGTCGGTGCCGGCCCGGGAGCTGTTGAAGTTCTCCACGCCTCGTGATCCGGCGCAGCTGGCCGCGTTCATCAACCTGCGGGTCCTCAACCCCGAGCACGCGCACTGGCGGCGCGGGGTGGAAGCCGCCGTCATCTACCAGCGGCTGCACGGGGACCTGAAGGTGCCCTTCACCTACCGGGTCCCGGCCGGTGACGAGCAGGCGCTGGAGGCCGGGGGGTGGCCGGCCTCGCTCGCCGGGTTCCCGCTGGGGCAGTGGATCGCCGACAACCGGCGGTTCTACGCCCGCGGCGTTATGGGCGAGGAGCGCGTCGCTCAGCTGGAAAAGCTGGGCATGGTGTGGTCGCACTTCGACGTCGCGTGGGAGGAGGGTCTGGCCGCCGCGCGCGGGTGGGCGACCGAGGCGGGCCATCTTCTGGCGCCGCTGGACGCCACGTTCCAGGGGTATCGGGTGGGGATCTGGCTGAAGAATCAGCGGGCCGCCGCCCGGAAGGCGGCCGAGATCGAGCAGCGGCGCGCGGAGGGCCTCCCCGTTCCGTCGTGGGCTGGTGCGCTGTCGGCCGAGCGGCGCGAGCAGCTCGAGGACATCGACCCCGCCTGGTGCCCTGCCTGGCCGGTCGAGTGGCAGCGCTGCTTCCACCTCGTCCGGCTCCACTTGGAGGCTGGCGGCACGCTGCCCGCGTCGCCGGGCACCGTCGTGCACCAGGGCGAGGACCTCGGCCGGTGGGTGCGGACAGTCCGGTACGGCTGGGACCAGCTCACCACCGTCCAGCAGTGGATGTGCGAACAGGTCCTCGGAATCACACCCGCCAGCGAGGACGAAAAGCCGCCCCCGCGGCGTACGCAGGCCGACAAGTGGGCCATGAACTACGAGGCCGCCAAGCAGTTCTACGAGCGTGAGGGGCACCTGCGCGTACCGCGGAAGCACGTCGAGCGGATCGTCGTCGGTGACCACGGCAGTGACGGCAGCGGCGAGAGCCAGAAGGAACGGGAGCTCCGGCTCGGAGCATGGATCAGCAACCAGCGCAGCAGAGCCGCCACCCTGACCCCGGAACGGATCGAGCAGCTCTCCGCCATCGGCATGCGCTGGAGGTAGACCCACTTGAACCGCGCAGGGCCCGGACTAGCGGTCGTCCGGGCCTTCGCCACCGCCTGTGGCGGCAAAGCAGGAACTTCAGTCACCGCGTTGCGCTTCTGTGCCAGGCGTGTGAGACCGAGGCCTAGTCGGGCGCGGGCAGAATCCACAGCCGCAGTTGTCCGTCCGCACTGCCTGTTGCGAAGAGGCGGCTATCAGATGAGAAGGCAGCACCCCAGATCGTGCCCGTGTGGCCAAGAAGGGGAGCACAGGCCGCTTTCCACGATGCTGTCTCCCAGACGTGGACGGCATGGGCCGAGTCGAACGTCCCTTCGTCGTCCTCGTCGTCCTCGTCGTCGGTTCCTGTCTGGGCTCGAGGGTCCGGCCGGACCACAGCGGTCAAAAGCCGCCCGTCAGGGGAGAAAGAGATCGTTTGGATGATGCCGACAGCCTCAGTAAGGGGCTCGCTAAACATCGTCTGCGATCTCACGTCCCACAGCTGTACCACTGGCCCGCTCGCCGTGGCGAGCAACTTCCCGTCGGGCGAGAACGCTGTTGCTGTGACATCGACGGTGTGACCACGAAGAGCACTTCCCCGTTTCTCAAATGCCTCAAGATCCCAGAGCTGAGCTGTTCCATCGCCGTGCCCTGTAGCCAGGAGTCCTCCGGCTGACACGGCGAGGCCGGCGCTGAGGTTGCCTCCCAGTTTCGCGATGGCTTCAGGCCGATCGGGCGCGCTGATGTCCCACACACGGATGGTGCGACCGGCGCCAAGGAGCAGGCGGTTGTCTGGAGAGAAGCCGACGGCCCAGGCCCGACCTGAACTGACGGTGAGGGGTTCGCCAAGGCTCTGTCTCGTGGCAACGTCCCACAACATGATGCGTCCATCCGCGCTGCCACTAGCCAGCAGCTTGCCGTCGGGCGAGAAGCGGACCGTCTGTACCTGCTCGACATGACCGCCCACGAGCGCGGTACCGACTCGGCGTTGCTCGATGGTGTCCCAGAGCTGTACGGTCCGCAGGCCGTGAGCAGTGGCGATCAGCCGACCGTCTGGTGAGAAGGCCACGTCCCAGACGCCATCAAGGCCATCCGCCATGGGAAACATCTGGATTCGATCGCCTCGGCGCATGGCGGATAGAACCACCTGCTCGGCGAGCCCGTGGGCGGCGGCATGGGGGAGGGCTGTCCGCTGCCGTGGGCGAGTGATCTTGTGTTGCTCTTTCAGCTCTTGAACATGCCACCAGCGATCACGCCAGAGCTGAATATCAGGATGGCCCTGTGATGCGCTGCCGCCCGTGTCAAAGGTGAGCAGTACGCGAACCAAGGCCATGTAGACATCCAGACCCGGGTGTGTCTTGCCGTTGAGGACAGCGCTGACTGTTGATGCCGCTACGCCGGCCCGGTCCGCTATCTGCTTCAGGTCCGGCCACTGAGGCAAGCGCCCTCTCAACCTGCGCAGCTCTGCCGCTGAGGTCTCCAGTTCCGATTGGTAGGTCCCCCCGCCAATGGTCATGCCCCACCGCCCTGCCTCATCGTGACGCTCCCGCCCGGGCAGACCAGGCTAGACGTAAATCACTGAAATCTGCCGAACTTCAATGAAGTTCGCTGTGGAACGGTGCATACCGCCGTAACGAGCCACTCCTTCAGCACCATCAACACTTCTTCGCTCAGTGCTGCCTCATCAGGCTCTTTGCGTTGAACTACCAACACGGCACGGCCGTCACCGGAAACGGCGACGGCCCCCTGGTGGGCAGGGAGCCGTCTGCAGAAGACCGAACATCCCCGACCGAAGGAGAAGCTCATGTCCAAGCCCGAGCGTAAGGGCAACAGCCCGGAGCCGAAACCCCTCCCGAAGCCGGATGGCGGATCGTCGAGGACCCGATGGTCCGAGCGCGCCCGGCGGCTCCGGAACGAGGCCGGCCTGCACCTGTTCCGCGGGGCCGCAACCGCGGTCGGCGGCGCAATCGTCGCGTACGGCGGCCTCTGGATCCAGTCGCGCTGACCACGGACAGAGGGAATCGGAGCCTGGCTGACGGCAGCCGGGCGGCTTGTCCCACCCGGCGTCGCGCGCGAACAACACCAGCCGCTCTGATGAGGCGACAGCCCTGACAACCTCCAGGAGGCACACAGCGGGACCGTGTGCGTGAGAAGATCCTCAGCCAAGATTCACTCGCCCTGAAGGATCCCCATGCATGAGCAATTTCTCGATGATGCGTCGAGTCATGAACTTGAGGAGATACCGCAGTCAGTGAATCAAGACTTGGTCGAACACAACGGGTCCTACTACCAGGTGCGCCAGGCGGAGCTCGCCGGTGATGTTCACTTTCCACCTGTCCGGAATGGTCTGGACTACTTGGTCAGCGTGGCAGAGCACCTAGAGGGTGGGAACGAACCAAGTGCAAGAGCCATGAAGTACGCCGTGCTGCACCTGGCTGCGGGCGCCGAAGTACTTCTGAAAGCGCGTCTGCAGATGGTGCACTGGTCTCTGGTGTTCGCCAACCCCGGGGACGCTACGCGAGAAGCGCTCGAGAACGGAACACTGAACAGTTGCTCTCCGGAAGAGACACGTAAGCGGCTGACCAACATTGCGGGCATCAAGTTCAGCCAGCGCGAAAAGGATGCCCTCTCCGACCTGGCCAAACGCCGCAACGCTCTGCAGCACTATGGCTTGGTCGGCGAGAACGCCAAAGCTGGCAAGGTGGAGAGCACCACTGCCCAAGTGCTGAACTTCCTCATCAGTTTCGTCGGTGAGCACATTTTGGAGCACATCACCGATGAAGAGGAACGACACCATGCGGAGATCGACATGGACCGGATCCGCGGAGGCGTCCGTACGATCCAGGGCTATGTAGCAGAGCGCATGAAGGACCTCGCTCCGGTTCTGGGACCCGCCAGAGCGCGCACCGTTAAATGCCCGCAGTGCCAACAGTTCGCCCTCACTCCAACAATGATCAAAGGCGTGCCGGAATGGTGCCAGTCGGACGCCAGCCTATTCCCCATGTACTGCCACCTCTGCGTCGAGGGCTATGCCCCTCAGGGCCTGGCTCTGGGCTACGCCGTCCGCGTTCTCGACCGCGCCGCTCCTGATGCCTCGTACGACGGTGACGCCCCGAACCGGTGTCCCGTCTGCGCGAAGAGCAGCCTGGTGCGAGGGGCCCGGACCGCTGCCGCTCCAGAGACGCCTATCGACTTCTGCTTCCATTGTGCAGACGTGGTCGATGGGCTGCACGAGTGCCAGCGCTGCGGCTTCATTTACACCACTGAGCAGGGTCATCGATGCCGACTCGGTAACTGAGTACCTCCGCATGAGGACGTCGTCCGCCGAGACGAGCAGCGAGGGCCAGGCAGAGCAATCCTGCTCGGCCCCCGCCGTCGTCGGGTCAGCCGAAGCCGAGCGTCTCCTGGTCGTAGTTGGCCGGGGCCTACGGAGCAGGGGGCGGCGGTGCGCTGTCCTGGCGTGCGGCCTTGCCGCTGAAATGGCAGCCCAGTGAGCTTCTTCAGTCGCCACCCCGGCGATCTCCGGCGGCGCGGCGGCCGACCGGGGCGCCGACGCACTCCTGGTTCGGCCGCCGGTGGGATGAGCGAGCGCGGTCACGCCACTTGACCCTCCCCAGTATGCAAATCCTGCTCGCCCGGCCAGCGTGGCCCCCTACACTGCGGGCTATGTCCGATGCAGTCGCCGCGCCCCTCCGCCTCGAGCGGTTCAGGCACTTTGCATCGTTCCGTATCAACGCGACCACTGCGGTGCTGGTCGGAAAGAACGCCGGCGGCATGGCAGCCATGTTTGATGCGCTCGCGTTGGTGGTCCGGGTTGATCAGTACCTGCAGTCCGGCAAGACCATGTCGGCCGGCTCGGTCCTGCACACCGTTCTCGCCGCCAACGACCTGCGGCAGGTCCTGCACGAAGCGCGGGAACAGCAGCACTCCATCGAGTTCGCGCGATCCGTGCTCGGGTCAGCCGAGGAAGCAACTCAGCTCCCGTCGATTACGACACCGACCGTCGGTTCGACGTCCCTTCGGGCGGCAGACTTGCCGCCGTTCGATGACCTGCATCGTGCCGCTAAGGCTGCTGAGCAGGTCTGGCTCCTCGCTCTCGACCTCCTGCACGCGCGGTTGGGGCCGGTTCACTGCGGCTTCCGACCGCCAGCCCCTACCCGTCAGTCATCTCCATGCGGCGTGGTCAGGCTTGCGGCGCCGCGTGTCCCCCGGGCACCTGGAGGACCGGCCGCGTTGCCGTTCTCCTCCAACTCCTGCGTGCTCGCCGCCTGACCCTTTCTAAGCGGCGGCGACCGCCGCTTTCGAAGGGTAAGTCAGTGGAAGGTCCCACCCTGTGGGTGCTCGCGGTGATCGGCTTCATCAGCGTCGTGTGCGTGATGGGCGCAAAACTCGCCAGCGACTTCGAGACACTCGCCGAAGCCTGGATCGGCGTACTCCAAAGGCTGCGTGCACTCCTGCGGCGGCCGCGATAGAAGAGCTCAGGACGGGTCCCGGCCAGCAAGAACGGCTCGGGACTGGAGTGGGCATGACGCCGCCGTCCGGCCGGTGAGGGAACCGCGCCCGAGGCCCCGGGCCGTCGGCTCAGTCTCTTCGGACTCATCTTGCGGCTATGCCAGGGCGTCGGGAATGAAGTGGGAGTAGCTCTCGCGTAGGTGCTGCGTTACGCGGTCGTCGGTCGCCTCGTAATTCAGCTGCTCTTGGAAGAACCGCAGCTTTCTCTCCCCGGCGTCGAGGATCTCGCCCCAGCTCTTGACCCAGACCTCGTAGTCGTCCTGCACGTAGGCGAGACCGGCGGGGCGGTCCTTCTGCCGGATGTCGCGGAGGATCTTGTCGGAGTAGTCGTAGGTGACGAGGTAGAAGCGCCATTTGCAGCCGACCCCGCTGTACTGGGGGTCGTCGATGATGGCCTGGGCGTAGTTCTTGATCTGGGTGAGTTCCTTCGGGCCGACCTTCACGGTCGGTCGCTTGAGCTCGATGACAAGGCGCTTCGTCCCGGCGGCTGCGGAACTGCCTGCGCCCGACCGCTGGGTCGTGGAGAGGAGCTTCGCGTGGCTGCACGGCTTCCGACGTCTGCGCATCCGCTGGGAACGCAGGGCCGACGTCCATGAAGCGTTCCTCAAACTCGCCTGCTGTCTCATCACGCATCGACAACTCAGGGCATTGCGCTGATCCTGGGACCGCTGGTCACGCCGTGGATGTCCGTGGCTCATGTCATGATCCGGTTTCATGAGTGACCGATCGCTTTCGCCCGCCTGGCTGGCCTCGTGGACGGACAGAGTCTCCGGGACTCTCACGGCCATGACAGGCGAGTTCGAGGATCAGCACGGCTTCCCCCCTGGGACCAACGAGGTCCGGCCGGCTGACGACGATGATCAAGTCGCGGCTCGCAGGCTTGCCCAAGTCGCCCCTGTACCGGCTGACCTGGTCACCTTCTACGACAGCATCGGCGATGTCTGCTGGGCGGACGTCGGCAACGGCTATTTCCTCGAGCCAGCCATTGACGTCCTGCAACGGCTCCAGAACGACGGCCCCGTCGATGCTGGCACAGACCGAAAGGTCCATGGTCTGGTCATCGGCTCTAACGGCGGTGGCCTGGCCTACGTCGCGGGCCCCGATGGGGTGATCTACCGGACGCGGACCGCGTCGCTGGACGAACCGGAACTCGACAAGGTGGCCGACGACCTACGGCAGTTCCTTGAGCTGCTGGAGCACTCGCTGACACGCTTCATCGCCGACGGCGAGACGGGAACCCTGTAACCGCACGCCCCAAGCGCCCATTCTGTTACTGATGTTGAACTCGTGGAGTCGTAGGGGCTGACGGCTTGTCGACTGTGCGGTATCACCGGGACATGCGGTATCCACAAGGGGGCGGGCTG
>NZ_JBIAHR010000048.1:0-11603 GCF_042870695.1 Streptomyces sp. NPDC006384 | reverse complement strand
ACGCCCTCCCCGACTACATGATCCCGTCCCTCTACGTACAGGTGGACGCGATCCCGCTGACCGCCAACGGCAAACTCGACCACCGCGCCCTGCCCACCCCCGACCACACCACCACCGACACCCACGTAGCCCCCCGCACCCCCGCCGAAGAACGCATCGCCGCGATCTGGATGGATCTGCTCGGCAAGAGCGCCGGCGTGCACGACGGCTTCTTCGAGGTCGGCGGGCATTCCATCCTCGCCGTACGCCTCGTCTCGCGGTTGCGGCAGGACTTCGACCTCGACCTGCCGATCCGGGTCGTCTTCGAGCGGCCCACCATCGCGCAGATCGCCGCGGAGATCGAGGACCGCGTCCGGGCCGAGATCGACGCGCAGCTCGCCGAATCCCGCTGACCAACGAGCGAAGGACATCCGCATGCGTCATCTCATCTCACTCACCGATCTGACCGACGACGATCTGCGCACGCTGGTCGCCCGCGGGGCGGAGTTCGCCGCCGGGGCGGTCGCCAAGCCGCTGCGGGACGAGGTGGTGGGCGTCTACTTCCGGCGCACCTCGACCCGTACCCGTACCGCCTTCACCACGGGGGCGCTGCGGCTCGGCGCGCAGACGGTGACCTTCGGGCCCGGGGACCTCCAGCTGAACACGGGCGAAACCACCGAGGACACCGGGCGGGTGCTGTCCGGCATGCTGGACATGCTGGTGGCCAGGACGTCGGACGCGACCGCGGAACTGCGGTCCTGGGCGGCGGCCGGGCGGATGTCGGTGGTGAACGCGATGACCGCGGAGGAGCACCCGACGCAGGGACTCACCGATCTCACCACCCTGCACTGCCACTTCGGCCGCGTCGAGGGCCTGCGGGTGCTGTACGTGGGCGAGGGCAACAACAGTGCCGCCGCGCTGGCGCTGGCCCTGACCCGCTTCCCGGGCACCGAGCTGGAGCTGCGCACCCCGCCCGGGTACGGCCTGGCGGCGGACGTCCTGGCCACCGCCGGCGAGCAGGCGGCGCGCAGCGGGGCGAAACTGTCCGAGCAGCACGACATGACGGCCCTGCCCACCGGGTTCGACGTCGTGTACACCACCCGCTGGCAGACCACCGGCACCAGCAAGCCGGACGCGGACTGGCGCACGGTGTTCGCCCCGTTCCAGGTGTCCGGCGCCCTCTGGGAGACCAGCCCGGACGCGGTGTTCCTCCACGATCTGCCCGCGCACCGGGGTGAGGAGGTCACCGCGGAGGTGCTGGACGGTCCGGCCAGCCTGGCGTTCGCCCAGGCCACGCACAAGCTGCACAGCGCGATGGCGGTCCTCGAATGGTGCCGGGCCGTCCGTTCATGAGACGGAAGCGCAGAGCGGCCCGCTCCGGCGGAGAGGGCGGGCACAAGCTGCCGTCGCTGCGCAGTTACCGCGACTTCCGGCTGCTGTGGACCGGCTCGGCGATGTCGGTGATGGCGGAGCGCTGCTCCGGGATGGCCTTCACACTGCTGGTGCTCTGGCACACCAGGTCGGAGAGCGCGGCGGGCATCGTCGGGTTCGCGGGGCTGCTGCCGGCGCTGATCGTGCAGCTGCCGGCGGGTGTCCTGGTGGACCGGCTGAACCGGCGGCGCGTCATGATGACGTGCGTCGTGGTGCGGATGGTGGCGGTGGCGACGGTCGCCGTCTCCCTGCTGGGTGACACGGTGTGGGTGTGGCACATCGCCCTGGTGGCGTTCGTGCAGAGCAGCATGACCGTCTTCTACCAGCTGTCGGAGCGGGCCATGGTGCGCCACGTGGTGCCCTCGCAGCAGCTGGGCGCGGCGATGGCCACCAACGAGGCCCGCTCCCGCGGCGTCAACTTCGTCGGGCACCCGGCCAGCGGGGCGATGTTCGGTCTGTCGGCGTGGGTGCCGTTCCTGACCAGCGTGGCGCTCTACGTGGGTTCGCTGGTCACGCTGGTGAAGCTGCGGGGCGAACGGCAGCCGCCCCGGCGGCCGCGTGCCGGACGCCGGATGCGGGCCGAGGTCGCGACAGGGCTCACATGGGTGTGGGGGCGGGCCTACTTCAGGACGGCGCTGCTGATCATCTCGGTCAGCAACCTGGTGTTCCAGGGGCTGATCCTGACCGTGGCCGTGGTGATCAGGGAGGACGGCGGAGCCGCCGGGACCATCGGGCTGATCATGGCGGCGGGCGGCATGGGCGGGCTGTGCGGTGCGCTGTCCGGCGGCTGGCTGAACCGGCGGCTGGCGATGCGGCAGATCATGATCCTCGCGCACATCGTGTGGGCCGTGGTGATGCCCGCGGCGGTGTTCTTCCGGCAGGCTCCGGCACTTGGGGCATTGTTCTACATAACGTCGTTTATAGGAGCCACTGTTACGGTCTCCGGCATGTCTTACCAGGTGCGCATCACCCCCAATGACATGCAGGGGCGGGTCGGCAGTGTCGTCATGCTCCTGGTGTCCGGGGCGAGTTCGCTCGGCGCGCTCGGTACGGGATACCTGCTGGAGGCAGTGGGCAGCCGCCACACCCTCGTGGTGCTGTCGACGGTGATGGCGGTGCTGGCCCTGGTGGCCGCCGTCGTCTTCAGCAGGGCCGGCGCGGCCCGGGAGGACCGCGCGGACAGCATGGAACCACCCGACGCGGCGCACACCCCGTCGGGGCCGGCAGCGCTGCCGGCCCCGGACGCGCCCGCGCCGGCCTCCGTCACGGACGGGACGCCGGCCGATCCCCTGACCCACGAAGCGCGGAGAACCGATGGATGACGCAGTGCGGCTGGAGTCGCTCACCAAGAGCTACGGGTCCGGCGACAGCGCGGTGAGCGCCTTGCGCGAGACCAGCCTGTCCTTCCCTCGGGGCAGCTTCACCGCGATCATGGGGCCCTCGGGGTCCGGCAAGTCCACCCTGCTGCAGTGCGCGGCCGGGCTCGACCGGCCCACCTCCGGCCGGGTGTTCATCGACGGCCAGGACACCTCGGGTCTCAGCGAGACCCGGCTGACCGAACTCCGCCGCGCCTCCACCGGGTTCATCTTCCAGTCCTTCAACCTGCTGCCCTCGCTGACGGCCGAGCAGAACGTGGCGCTGCCGATGCGGCTGGCGGGACACAGGCCCCCGCGCGGTGCGATCCGGCAGGCGCTCGCCCAGGTCGGCCTGGAGAAGAAGGCCGGCAGCCGGCCCAGCCAGCTGTCCGGCGGACAGCAGCAGCGGGTGGCCATCGCCCGTGCCCTGGTGACCCGCCCCGCCGTGCTGTTCGCGGACGAGCCGACCGGCGCCCTCGACCTGTCCACGGGACGTGAACTCCTGGACACTCTGCGCGCGTTGGCGGGCCCGGGCAGCGCCCCCGGCGACGAGGACCGGGTGACGACCACCATCGTGATGGTCACCCACGACCCGAACGTCGCCGCCTACGCGGACCGGGTGCTGTTCCTCGCCGACGGCGGTCTCGTCGGCGAGCTGTTCCAGCCGACCGCCGAGGACGTCGCCGCGCGCATGACGCACCTGGCGGTGTCGTCGTGATCCGGGTGGCCTTCCAGACCCTGCGGGCACGCTGGGTCTCCTTCCTCGGCACGGTGGTCGCCCTGGTCCTCGGCGTGGCGCAGGTCGCGGCCATGGGGCTGCTGGTGACGACGGCGTTCGACCTGCCCGACCGGCCGGTGGAGCGCTTCGCCGGCGCCGGCACGGTCGTGCGCCCGCAGTCGGACGGCTGGGACCCGGCCCACCACGACCTCGGCGTCCGGTCCCCCGAGGCGGCCCGCGGCCTGAGCACCGAACTGCGCGACCGGGTCGCCGCGACCGGCGAGACCGTCGTCGACCGCGCCTTCTACGCACAGCTGCGCGGCGGCCCCGAGGACCAGGTCGGGCACCCGTGGCCGGTGGCCCGCTTCGGCGGCTACCGGCTCACCGACGGCGCCGCGCCGGCCTCGGACGGGCAGATCGTGGTCCCCTCCGACCAGGCCCGCACCGGCGACGAGGTGACCGTGCTGACGGCGTCCACCGTGCGGACGTACACCGTCAGCGGCACCGTCGACCCCGTCGGCTACGAGGACGCCGTCTTCTTCTCCGAGGCGGAGGCCGCGCGGCTCTCCCCGCGGATCGACTCGCTGGTCGCGCTCGGCCCCGCCGACGCCGTCGAGGAGGCCGTCGGCGACCGGGCCGAGGTCCTCACCGGCCAGGACCGGCACAAGGCCGACGCCAGCGAGGCCGAGGACCGCGAGACCCTGGACAACACGATCACGCTGGTGCCGGTGATGGCGAGCGTCGCCGGGACCACCGCCGTCTTCGTGGTGGCGTCCACCTTCGCCTTCGCGGTCGTCCAGCGCCGCAGGGAGGTCGCCCTGCTCCGTGCGGTCGGCGCCACTCCCAGGCAGGTGCGGAAGATGGTCCGCAACGAGGCGCTCCTGGTGGGCGGCCTCGCCTCGGCCGTGGGCACCGCCCTCGGCCTGTTCGGGGCGCAGCTCCTCGCCGACATGCTGATCTCCATGGGGGTGTCGCCGGACTGGTTCACCGTCACCCCGTCCCTGCACTGGACCGTGCTCGCGCCGCTCGCCGCGGCTTTCCTGGTGGGGCTCCTGGTGTCGGTCGGCGGCGCGTCCGCCGCGGCCCGCCGCGCCGGCTCCGTCCAGCCCGTCGAGGCGCTGCGGGAAGCGGCCGTGGACGACACGGGCGTCACCCCGGGCCGCGCCCTGCTCGGCGCCGTGGCCCTGCTCGGCGGCGTCGGCTGGACCGCCTGGATCGCCACCGGTTCCCCGGTGACGGTGCTCTCGCCCACGGTGTACGTGGTCTCGCTGATGGTGCCGGTGCTGGCGGCGGCCGTCCTCGCCCCGCTGGCCGTGGGCCCGCTGGCCCGGCTGCTGATGTGGCCGTGGCGCCGCGCGAACGGCCCCACGGCGATGCTGGTCCGGCAGAGCGCGCTGACCGCCCGCCGCCGGACCGCGGCGACCGCCGCGCCGGTGCTGCTCACCGTGGGCCTCGCGTTCTCCCTGCTCGCCGCCACCGACTCGCTGGGCGCGGCCCGGGACAGCGGCCTGCAGAACCGGATCGTCTCCGACTACGCCCTCGCTCCCGACGGCACCCCCGGCATCAGCACCGAGGTGGTCGACCGGGTCTCCGAGGTGCCCGGCGTGAAGATCGCCGCGCCGCTGCTCACCACGGTCTACTGGAAGGACGAGGACCGCTACGACGAGAACGACGGCCTGGTCGTCGATCCCGAAGCGCTGAAGCGGACCATGGACCTCGAGGTCGTCGAGGGCTCCCTGGACGACCTCGACGAGAACAGCATGGCCGTCGCCGACCTGTGGCACATGGACGTCGGCTCCACACAGACCGTGCTGATGGCCGACGGCAGCACCCACGAGCTGAAGGTGGCCGCCGTGTACGAGGCGCTGCGCGGTGAGGACGTGGCCTACCTGCCGCCGCGGTTCGCCGGCACCGCGCTGTTCGCGCGCGACGGCCTGGCCCGCCGCGCGTACATCTCCCTGGACGAGGGCGCCGACCGGCAGGCCGCGACCGCCGCCGTCCGCGAGGCGGTCGAGGGCAGTGGCGCCACCTTCATGTCGCGGGACGAGCTGGTCGCCTCCGAGGCGGCCTACGCCCGGCACCTGAACGAGGTCCGGCAGCGCTCCACCGCGGTGATCATCATGTTGTTCTGCTTCATCGCGATCCTCAACACGCTGCTGATGGCCACTGCGGACCGCCGGCGCGACCTGGCGGTCCTGCGGACCGCGGGCGCCACCCCCAGGCAGGTGCTGCGGTTCTTCGTCGCCGAGTCGCTCCTCGTGTCCGCGATCGGCGTGGTGCTGGCGCTGGCCGCCACCGCCGTCAACCTGGCCGGGCTCCGAGGGGCCCTGTTCCAGCTCTTCGGCACCACCCCGATCGTCGTTCCGTACGCGGTCGTCGTGGGCGTCGCGGTGGTCTCCACCCTGCTGGCACTGCTCGGTACCGTCCTGCCGGTCACTGCGGCGCTGCGGGCCCGGGCCGTGCAGCTGATCGGAGCCCGCGAGTAGGTCACCCCGGCACGTCCCCGCACCGCCCCCGGACCCACACGGCCCGGTCCCGGACCCCCGTCGGGACCGGGCCGTGTGCCGTCCTCCGGGGTCCGGCCGTCTCCCGGCGCGCGCCCCTCGCCCGGCGCGCGCCCTCCGGCGCCCGGCCGTCCTCCGGCGCCCGGCCGCCCGCCGGGGACCGGCCGCCTTCCCGGGCTCGCGCGGTGTTCCGGGGCCCGGGTCGTCTCGCCCGCCGGGCCAAAAGAGAGCCGATAAGAGCCCCGGTATAGGTCGGCGTCCGACGCTGGGCGAGCATCCGACCACCGAAGGGACACCGTCATGGCTGACGAGCAGACCGACCACCGCACCTACCGGGTCGTCCTGAACGACGAGGAGCAGTACTCGATCTGGGACGCGGGCCGGGAACTGCCGGACGGCTGGCACGCCGAGGGCACCGAGGGCTCCCGGCAGGACTGCCTCCAGCGGATCGAGGAGGTCTGGACGGACCTGCGGCCGGCCAGCCTGCGCCGGCGCATGGAGCAGGCCGGCGCCTGACCGCGCCGCACGGCCCGCGGTGCCGGCGGCACCACACCGCGCAGTACCCAGCACCACGCAGGCACCACACGAGACATGTCGTACGGAACGAAGGTCGGGAGGGGCGCTCAGCATGACCACGGGCGAAGTCCGCACGAGCGGACAGGTCGACGGTACTGGAACGGCCGGCGGCGGATCGGTCGACAGCAGGCGTGAGGAGCTGGTGCGGGCCAGGCTCGCCGGGGGCCGCGGCGGCCGGCGAGCCGCCGTCACCCCCGTCGGCCGCGACGGCCGGCTCGCCCTTTCCCACGGGCAGCAGCAGATGTGGTTCCTCAGCCGGCTCGACCCGGACAGCTGGGAGTACAGCGTCCCGGTGGCGCTGCGGCTGCGCGGGCGGCTCTCCGCGGAGATGCTGCGCCGGGGCTTCGAGGAGCTGGTGGCCCGCCACGAGATCCTGCGCACCCGCTACCGCCTCGACGGCACCGAGCCGGTCCAGCTGATCGACCCTCCCGGCCGCTTCGACCTGCCTGTCGACGACCTCACCGGCACCGGCACCCCCGCCGAGCGGGAGGAGCGGGCCCGCCGGCTGGCCGAGGCCGAACCGGGCCGCCCGTTCGACCTGGCCGACGGCGCCCCGCTGCGGGCGCGGCTGATCCGCGTCGCGGAGGACGACCACCTGCTGGTCGTCGTCTTCCACCATGTGGCGTGCGACGAGTGGTCCGTCGGACTGTTCCTCGGTGAACTGGCCGCCCTCTACGAGGCGTTCGGCCGCGGCGAGCCCTCGCCCCTGGCCCCGCTGCCCGTCCAGTACGCCGACTACGCGGCCTGGCAGCGCCGCCGTCTCGACTCCGGGGAACTGGACCGGCAGCTCGACCACTGGCGGGAACGGCTCGCCGGCCTCACCCCGCTGGAGGTGCCGACCGACCGCAGGCGCCCCTCCACCCGGTCGTACGCCGGAGACGCGGTCCCCGTCCACCTGCCGGCCCCGCTGGCCGGTACGCTGCGCGACCTGGGCGCCGCGCACGGAGCGACCCTCTTCCACACGCTCCTCGCCGGCTACCAGGGCCTGCTCTCCCGCTACACCGGCCGCGACGACATCGCCGTGGGCACCGTGGTCTCCGGCCGCGACCGGCCCGAGCTGGAAGGGCTCATCGGCTACGGGATCAACACCCTGGTCCTGCGCGGCCGGTGGCAGGGCGACCCGACCTTCCGGCAGCTCGTCGCCGGCGCCCGGGAGACCGTCCTGGACGCCTTCGACCACCAGGAGTTCCCCTTCGCCCGCCTCGTCGACGAGCTGGCCCCGGCCCGGGACATGTCCCGCACCCCGCTGTGCCAGGTGGCGTTCACCATGCACCGCGAACGCACCACCGGCTTCACCCTGCCCGGTGTCGACACCGAAGCCCTGACCGCCACCTCACAGGTCTCCCGCTTCGACCTCACCCTCCAGCTCCGGGAGGCCGCCGACGGCTCCGTCACCGGCACCCTGGAGTACAGCACCGCCCTCTACGACCGGACCACCGTCGAGCGCATCGCCCGGCACCTGGAGCGGCTCCTGGCGTCCGCCGCGGCCGACCCGGACCGCCCCCTGTCCCGTCTGGACATGCTCGACGACGCCGACCTCGCCGTCCTGCTGCCCGAGGTGCGCACCTTCGACGCGCCCACCCGCTGCGTCCACCGGCTCGTCGAGGAACGCGCCGCCGCCACTCCCGACGCGGTCGCCGTCGTCTGCGGCGCCGAAAGCCTCACCTACGCCGAGCTGAACACCCGCGCCAACCGCCTCGCCCACCACCTGCGCTCCCTCGGCGCCGCCCCCGGCCGCCTCGTCGCCGTCGCCCTCGACCGCGGACCGCATCTGGTGCCCGCCCTGCTCGGCGTCCTCAAGTCCGGTGCCGGCTACCTGCCACTGGACCCCGAACACCCCACCGACCGCATCGCCTACACCCTCCGCGACGCGGGCGCCGACCTCGTCGTCACCTCCACCGGGCACACCGCGCACCTGCGCGACGCCGCCGACGGCCGGCTCGTCGTCCTCGACGACCCGGAGGAGGCCGCCGTGCTGGCCGCCGCCCCCGGACACGACCCGGACTCCGGCGCCACCCCCGACGACCTGATCTACACGATCTACACCTCCGGCTCCACCGGACGCCCCAAGGGCGTCGGCCTCTCCCACACCAACGTGCTGCGCCTCTTCACCGCCACCGAGGAGCACTTCGGCTTCGACGAGCACGACGTGTGGACGCTGTTCCACTCGTACGCCTTCGACATGTCGGTGTGGGAGATCTGGGGCGCCCTCGTCCACGGCGGCCGGCTCGTCGTCGTACCGCCGGACGTCTCCCGCTCGCCGGAGGACTTCCTGCGCCTGCTCGCCGGGCAGAAGGTCACCGTCCTCAACCAGACCCCGTCCGCCTTCCGCAGCCTGGTCTCCCTGGCCGCCGACGACCATCCCCTGATCGGCGAACTCGCCGTGCGCGTCGTGTCGTTCGGCGGCGAGCGGCTCGACATCCCCGCCCTGCGCCCCTGGGTGGAGCGCCGCGGTCTCGACGTCACCGCCATCGCCAACCTGTACGGCATCACCGAGACCTGCGTGCACACCACGTTCCACCTCGTCACCGAGGCCGACCTGGACGCCGAGACCGGCAACCCGGTCGGCGTTCCGCTGCGCGACCTCCAGGTCCACCTGCTCGGCCCGCACGGCGAACTCGTGCCCGTCGGTGTGCCCGGCGAGATCCACGTCGGCGGTCCCGGCGTCGCCCTCATGTACCTGGGCCGCCCCGCCCTCACCGCGGAACGCTTCGTACCCGACCCCTACGGCGCCCCCGGCACCCGTCTCTACCGCAGCGGCGACCTCGCCTCCCGGCGTCCCGACGGCAGCCTGGACTACCTGGGCCGCATCGACCACCAGGTCAAGATCCGCGGTCACCGCATCGAACTCGGCGAGATCAAGGCCGCGCTCACCACGCATCCGCGGGTCCGCGACGCCGTGGTCGTCGCCCGCGAGGACACCCCCGGCGACCGCCGCCTCATCGCCTACGTCGTGCCCACCGGCGACGCCGTCGCCGCGCCCAGCGAACTGCGCGCCCTGCTCGCCCGCACCCTGCCCGACTACATGATCCCGGCCGCGTTCCTCGTCGTCGGCCGCATCCCGCTCACCGTCAACGGCAAGCTCGACCAGGCGGCCCTGCCGGCCCCCGACCGCAGCGCCCTCGGTGTCGACGCGGTGCACGTCGCACCGCGCACGCCCGCCGAGGAGGAGATGGTCGCCGTCTGGCGTGAGGTCCTCGGGGCGGAGACCGTCGGCGTCGAGGACAGCTTCTTCGACCTCGGCGGCGACTCCCTGCGCGCCGTCGCCCTGGTCGGGGCCCTGCGGGGCAGCGAGTACGACGTCACCGTCCGCGACGTCTTCGAGCACCGGACGCCCGCCGAACTCGTCGCCTTCGTCACCGGACGCCCCGCCCCCGCCGCTCCCCGGCAGCCCGTCGCCCCCTTCGCCCTGCTCGGCGCCGAGGACCGCGACCGCCTCCCCGAAGGGCTGGTGGACGCCTATCCGCTGGCCCAGGTGCAGCTCGGCATGGTCGTGGAGATGCTCGCCGACGACGGCCGCAACCACTACCACAATTCCACCTGCTTCCGGATCCTCGACGAACGGCCCCTCGACCCGGACGTCCTCCAGCGGACCGTCGACACCGTCCTGGCCCGCCACGAGATCCTCCGCTCCAGTTTCGCCGTCGAGGGCTACTCCGTCCCGCTCCAGCTCGTGCACCCCGCCACCGACGTGACCTCCCCCGTCGCCGCGCGGGACCTCACCGGGCTGGACGCCGACGCCGTCGAAGCGTCGCTGCGCGCCTACATGGCCGAGGAGCGCACCCGGCTCTTCGACCTCACCCGAGCCCCGCTGATCCGCTTCACCGGGCACGCCTGCGACGACGGTTCCTGGTGGCTGACCCTCACCGAATGCCACGCCGTCCTCGAGGGATGGAGCCACCACTCCCTCCTGATGGAACTGGTCACCACCTACCACGCGCTGCGCGCCGGCGAGCCCCTCCCCGACCCGGACACCCCCGACATCCGGTACGCGGACTTCGTCGCCGCCGAACTGGAGTCCCTCGCCGACGACGAGGACCGCGCCTACTGGAAGGGCATCCTCGACGAGCACACGCCCTTCGAGATCCCCTCCGGCCTCGGCGACGACCCGGCCACCACCCCCCGCGGCCTCAACCGCTCCTGGGTCCCCTACCACGACCTGGAGACCGGCCTGCGCACCCTCGCCACGCAGGCCAAGGTGCCGATCAAGAGCGTGTTGCACGCCGCGCACCTCAAGGTGATGAGCCAGCTCACGCCCGAAGAGGCGTTCTTCACCGGCCTCGTCACCAACGCCCGCCCGGAGGCGGCCGGCGCGGAACGCGTCTACGGCGTGTACCTCAACCCGCTGCCGTTCGCCCACCGGCGCGGCGCCCGCACCTGGCGGGAACTGGTGCGTCAGGTCTTCGACCAGGAGATCGAGGTCTGGCCGCACCGCCGCTACCCCCTCGGCGCCATGCAGCGCGAACTCGCGGGCAGCGAACGCCTCGTCAACGTCCGTTTCAGCTACCAGAACTTCCGCCAGGTCGACCAGGACCTCGTCGACTACCCGGCCACGATCGACGACAGCCCCACCGAGTTCCCGCTCGGCGTCTCCACCCGCGCGGGGTTCATGGTGATCACCGGCCATCGGCACCACTTCGGCCGGGCGGCGGTGGACCGGCTGGCGGCGATGTACCGGGCGGTGCTGGAGTCGATGGCCGCCGACGTGGACGGCGACGCCCGCGAGACCTTCCTGCCGGCCGGCGAACGCGAACGAGTACTGACCACCTGGAACGACTCCACGTTGCCGGTCCCGCAGCGCTCCGTGCCAGAGATGATCGCCGAGCAGGTCGAGCGGCACCCGGACGCGGTGGCCGTGGAGTCGGACGGTGAGACGCTGACGTTCGCGGAGCTGGACGCCCGCGCCAATCGTCTCGCCCACCGGCTGCGGGAGGCCGGCGTGGGACCCGAATCATCGGTGGCAGTGCTGCTGGACCGGTCGGCCGACCTGATCGTGGCACTGCTGGCGGTCTGGCGTACCGGTGCCGGCTACGTCCCCAT
>NZ_JBIAHR010000047.1:11818-15193 GCF_042870695.1 Streptomyces sp. NPDC006384 | reverse complement strand
CGTGTGTTGGTTATGAACAATTTATTCCATTAATGAAAAAATCTTCTCCACTATTATTAGACCTGGACGAAAATGATCCTGGTATCTTAGTAGTACAATCAACACATAAACAACAAGCTGGATTTTCTCAGGCTTCTCAAATTCATAAAAAAGACAAACATATCAAAGGACAAAAACGTTATATCAATCATAAAAGATTTAATAATGCATATATGCAATATGCTTCAACATCACCATTCTATCCATTATTTGCTTCTTTAGATATAAATGCCAAAATGCAAGAGGGAGAATTAGGTGAAAAGCTTTGGAATGACTGTTTAACTGTTTCTACTAATGCTAGAAAAAAAATTATAGAGAAATGTAAATATATTAGACCATTTATTCCAGAAACAGTTCAAGGTAAAAATTGGGAAGAAGCTAGTACAGATGAAATTATAAGCAATTTAGAGTACTGGAAATTTAATCCAGATGAAAAATGGCATGGATTTAACGGCTATGGTAAGGACCAATATTATATTGATCCTAATAAATTCCTATTAACAACTCCTGGAATAGATTCTAAAGATGATTCTTATATGAATTTTGGAATACCAGCTGTTATTTTAGCTAACTATTTACGTGAAAATGGTATAGTACCAGAAAAAAATGATTTAAATTCTATTCTATTTTTAATGACACCCGCAGAAGACGATGCAAAAATGAATAACTTAATATCTAAATTGATTCAATTTGAAAAATACATTGATCAAGATGCGCCTTTAGAAGTGGTTTTACCTAGACTATATAATAGTAACTACGAAAGATATAAAAATTATACAATTCGTGAATTGTGTCAGGAATTACATGATTTCTATAAAGAGCATAATACTAAAGAATTCCAAAAAAGAATGTTCTTAAAAGATTATTTCCCTGAGTATAGAATGAAACCTTATGACGCAAATATTGAATTATTAAGAAATAATGCTAAATTAGTCGAATTAGATGACATTGTAGGTGAAATAGCTCTTGAAGGAGCTTTACCTTATCCGCCAGGTATATTCTGTGTAGTTCCAGGAGAAAAATGGAGCGAAACAGCAAAAACATATTTCAAAATACTAGAAGATGGCATAAATGAATTTCCAGGATTTGCTCCAGAAATTCAAGGTGTTTACTTTGAAAATGTTGATAATCGAATCAAAGCATTTGGTTATGTTTTAGATAAATAACTAAATAAGGAAGGTAGATCTTTATGTCTGAAAAGAAAAAAATGAGCGTTACTCAATTAACGATTGTTACAGCTGTTAATATGATGGGCTCAGGAATTATCATGCTACCTACTAATCTGGCACAAGTGGGTACAATGTCAATACTTTCTTGGATTATAACAACAATTGGAGCTACAATGTTAGCTTTTATATTCGCTAGAGCTGGCTTATATAGTTCAAAAGGTGGCGGAATGGGAGGATATGCAGAATACTCATTTGGCAAAGCTGGAGCCTTCCTTACTAATTACACTTATGGACTCTCTCTAGTTATAGCTAATGCGGCTATCGCTATATCTTCAGTAGGTTATATTGCTGTTTTATTTAATGTTCATTTATCACCATTGGCAACAGCAATGTGGACTATAGTAGTTTTATGGGTTGCAACAATATTGAATTTTGGAGGAGCAAATATTACAGGAAGAATTAGTACGTTTACAGTTTGGGGCGTTATTTTACCTGTAATTTTCATCAGTATTGTTGGTTGGTTTTACTTTAGTGGAAGTAGCTTTGCAACATCTTGGAACCCTCACAATTATAGCTTTATAGAAGGAATGGGTAAATCTATTTCTATAACACTATGGGCTTTTTTAGGTCTTGAATCTGCTGCAGCTAATAGTGATGCTGTAGAAAATCCTAAGAAAAATGTTCCTATTGCTGTAATGGGTGGTACTATAGGTGCAGCAATAATGTATATTTTATCTACAAATGTAATTTTAGGTATTTCTCCTATTAAAGATTTAGCTAAATCTAGTGCACCATTTGGTTTAGCATTTAGTCATATGTTTAACCCTACGATTGGTAATATTGTTATTGCTTTAATGATAATATCTTGCTTTGGATCTTTGATTGGTTGGCAATTTACCATTGCAGAAGTATTTAGAAGCTCAGCAGTTGAAAAATATTTCCCTAAAATCTTTGCTAAAACTATCGGCAATGGTACACCAATAATTGGAATGGTAATTATTACTGTATTACAAACGTTAATTTCATTAATGACAATTAGTCCATCTTTATCTAAACAGTTTACAATATTAGTCAATTTAGCGGTGGTAACTAATGCAGTGCCTTATGTGTTAACAATGGCAAGTATTAAAACCATGCAAAAAGAAACATCAACAAATATTTCTAATAAAACTATGAAGTGGACTAATATTATAGCAATTCTAGCTGGTATATATACTTTATATGCTATTTACTCTTCTGGAGGAATAGCTGTTTACTATGGTGCTATTGTAACATTTGCTGGATGGACTCTTTATGGATTTATTTCTTATAGATTCGATACAGAAAAGTCTAAAAATGTTAATGAATAGAAACGATTTATGATTTAAATTTCAAAAACAGTCTAAGAAGTAAGAGTTGCTTCTTAGACTGTTTTTTGAAATGGATATAATATATACATTATTAATTTTGAATAAATATTTAGATAGGCGTAAAATGAAAATGTTAATAAAAATAAAGGATAAGATAAAATGAAAATGCACAACAACGAAATAAGCCGAATTCTTTTTATATCAACTTTAGGAGCATTGATTTTTTCAGTAACTGGAATATTTCTGGGTATTATTTCAAATAGTGATATGGTATTACTTGATGGTTTATATGCTGTCTTAAGCTTACTAATATCAGCTTTATCACTTTTCACTTCTATTACTATAAAAAAACCTAATCGTGAGTCTTTCCCATTTGGAAAATACATTTTTCAGCCCCTTACTATTGTTTTCAACTCTTCAATTCTTCTTCTTCTTTGCATATTATCATTAATTTCATCAATTTATGCGATTATGCAAGGCGGTAGAAATATTAATGCCAATATAGGATTATTCTACGGCATTTTTTCTTTTGTAGGATGTGGTGTAATCTGTTTCCTTCTATCTAGAAATAGAAAAAAATCTGATTTAATATATGCAGAAATGCTTCAATGGTTGTTAGATACTTTTGTAAGTTTTGGATTAGTGTTAGGTTTTATTTTAATGTTTATACTAAAATATACTAAATTTGATTGGCTAATTCCTTACATAGATCCTTTTTTAGTTTTAATCGCTGGTATTATTTTAATAGTTATGCCTATAAGACTTCTATATAAAAATGGTAAAGAAATTATATCAATGTCTGCTTCAGAAGAAGTACA
>NZ_JBIAHR010000047.1:6561-11808 GCF_042870695.1 Streptomyces sp. NPDC006384 | reverse complement strand
TATTTATAATATAGTAAAGAAAAAAAATATTGAATATAATATTAGAGACGAAGATATTAGAATATCTAAAATGGGGCAAGTTATTTATATTGATTTACAAAACATAGTTGATAGAAATTCCTATATTCAAACTATTGAACAAGCAGATGTATACAGAAATGAAATAATAGAAGAAATTAACCAAAATTTCATAAATTTTGATAAATGGTTAAATATTTCATTCACTGAAAAATATTACTCAAGACAAATAAACTAAATATTTCTCTAATTCTCATAAAGTGTTAATATTATTAATGTGTTCTATACTAATTATGGTTATAGTCCTTCATTCATTTGGAGGACTAATTTATATTTAAATTAGTACACTGTCATTCTTACTTATTCTCCCATTTTTCTTTTAATTGACGTTGAAATGCTTCTCTATCTTGTCTTAATTTAGTGTCTTCATTGTATATTTTGTGTGATTGTGTATATTCTTTTTTCTCTAACCATTTAGGTGTTTTTTCTCGACTACTATAGCGCTTAGACATAATTTTATCTTGTCTTTCAGGTTTTCGTTTACTATGTATACACTTCTCAGCGTCAAAGATAAACTCTAACCATTCAATTTTACGTCCTTTTTTAGCCTTGATTTTATTAATGTGAAGATTGTTAAAAATAGTGTTTAACTCTGTAACAATAGGCTTCAAAACATTTTTATTAATATCTGTCATTCTATAAGATTTAGGGATATCTAGGCGTTCTCTAAAATCATCAATTTTAATTTTCATATAACCAGTGTGTTTATATTGTTTAAGTATTCTAAACATGTTTTTTGAATATGTAGATTTCAAATTTGTCATTTCTTTTAATTCAAATTTAGTAAAGTTGCTAGTAATTGAATTAAGTATATGCTTTAAATTAGGAGAAGTTGAAATTTCTAAGTATTGATCTTTTTTATGAATTCTATAATGATTAAATAAAATAAATCTTTCTATAACCTCATCATCTTCGTATCTAATTGTTAGTTCCAACATTTTCTTATATACATCATCCAAGTCTTTAACGAATCTATTAATATTACGTGTTTTCGGATTATAGTTACTCAATTCTTTCAATTCATCAAAAGATAAATGAAGTGTGTTAGTTTCTTTTTCCTTAAGTTTATTACACATGGCAAAAAATAAATTAATTTCAGTACTGGTGAATTTTCTTAAAGGAACTAAATTCAAATCGTTTTTGTATACTACTGTTTCCCCCGTCATTATATAGATACCTCAACATAATTATTTCAATAAGGAGCATGTTTTTTTATGATACTCCTTATTGAATTGATATTTTCACGTTAAAACACTTTGATAACAATGTCAATTAACAAAAGAAGGTTTATAATAAAAACTACTCCTTTTATGTGGCAAAACTACTCCTTTTATGTGGCAAAACTACTCCTTAAGCATCTCAAATAAGCTGTGGCTCTAAAGCTCAAACGACTTCTAAAAAGGTTTATAAAAAGATTTATAAAAAGATATTAAAAAGGTCGGAGTGAAATACTCCAAACTCATTCAAATATACTTCTAAAGAAACAAACACAAAAATAAACTTTAAAAAATATCTCCATTTTCAATTTTTACTGTTGTTGATGGTAATACATTCATAATTTCAGCCATTTGCTCCTGTGACCAACCTAAATCCTGTCGCAAATGAACCATATCTATCGCAAAATCTAAAGCTTCTGATTGTTCTTTATAGCTATTTTTTAATTCAGGATGACATTGAATATCTTCATCAATTAATTTAGAAATCATACTCACATCTATCATTTCCAATACAATATCTTTGCTACCTTGGAATTCTTATAATAATATAGAAATGCAAAGGTATTGTTCCTCCTTACAGAACTATTTAATAAACGCTGTAAGTAAGGTAATGATTGTTCTTAATAGGTTGATCATACTTATTAAATTTTTATCTCCTCTTTTCATGAGATAAGCACTCAGGCGAGTATCATACTTGTTTGAGTGCTTATTTTTATTGATTTATTCTAATTCTAAGTCATTCTCTGTCTCTTTTTTAATAGGTGCTGATGCCTTTCTTATATGATGGTCTATCCCTGACACATCACCTTGATATGCATGTGTTAAAGCCCCCTGATCCACCGTATCGGGATCAATACCGACTTCTGGCATACGTTGATATTTAATTTCTGCGCTTAATTCAATGTTCATATCTTTCAATGCACATCTAAGTCCCGCAAACAAAATACGTGTATCATTTCTTACCATGTCGTTCATCGCTTGATGACGTGCATTTAACATGTCTAAATGGTGTTCGAGTTGATTATTTTGTGTTGTTAAATGTTGATTGCGCTTGTCCAAATCTCGGTAATTCATTCTAAGGCCACTCAGAGACGCCTCATACGCTTTGATTTCTTTTTGGTACTTTTCCTCATCTTTTTCAAAATCGTCCCTAGAATTTGCTCTCAGTTGCTTATATAGGTCAATATCTTCTTGAGCCTGTTGAGAATCCTCTTGTAAAAAATGATTTTTCCGTTTTAAGTTTTGAATATCCCGAGTTAAATGTTCTTTTTCATCGTGTAAATCGTTGATATCCCTCAACAATTGTTTTTTCGTTTCAATTTGTTGGTCTAATTCACTTAAAACTTTCGCTTTCTTTTTATATTCATGAATATCTTGAATATACGTTTTATTATCATCGGTACTCCCACGTTCAACATCAAAACCTTGCTGGCACAGATGTGTTGTTAATTCATCATGGATGTGATTAATAGCTTGTCGATTCATAGCTGTACGTGCTGATAACCGTCCTTGATGATTAACAGGTATAAAGTGAAGGTGCATATGAGGCGCTGATTCATCCATATGCACTTTCGCTGAAACGATATTGGCTTCGCCAAAACGTTCACTGAAGTAATCTTTACATGTCTTAAAGTAGTGTTTTGTACGTGTTTCTCCCATACGGTCGGCCTCTTCTTTCGATAACGTAATGATATTGGAATACATCACCACACTATTTTTCTGTACACGTGACCCCTGTTCTTTATAATAATCGACTCTATCTTTCACACGATGATACAAATGACGTTCATCTTCAACTAAATCAAAGTTTAAGTTTGTCCGTTTCAAATCAATCTCATCGTTTTTGATTCTCCCTTTACGTTCTTGTTCCATCTCTTTGCCTTTAACATCGCTCATTTTATTTTTTTGCGTATTCCAAGCTAATTTCAAATTGAGCGCCCTCCCCGAAGCTTTTTGATTTGTCTGTGGTTCTCTACTTTCGAGAACCTTCGCAAATATCATTTTACAAGCGCTGTGATTGTCTACCTTCGACAATGCTTCGCTTATGTAAAATGATGGATACTCTCACCGCTACGCCTCAAACATGTGAGGCTGATTCCGCAATGAGAGTATAGCTCGATATACTCTTACATTCAAATGTAAGAGTTATCTTCGCTCTGGCGAGGCCATCACTACATTCAAAAATATATTTTTGAATTCCGTTATATAGCTAACAAATGACATACGCATTATCAAACAAATATGTTTGATAATATGTATGCCAAATGTTAGCTCACAACACCTCGAATCATACATATTTATTAACATACATATGTATGTTATATTAATATAAAAATAAGCACACATATGTATGCTTATCATATATTAATTATGAGGTGATTCAATGCCAAAAAAACAAAGCTCGAAAGAAAAAATCTTAACCGTTCGTGTCAGTCAAGCGCAATACAAAAAGATACAAGATTTAGCCTACATACGTAGTATGAATGTCACAGAATATATACGCCAAACAGCTGTGGGTAATCGGATTAAACCGACGGTGATTGAATATCCAAAAGAGCAAATAACGATGGATGATTCTAATTCTAAGAATAATACGAATAATTTGTATAAAGTTATTGAACATCTAGAAGAAGACAACGAAGCACTCAAATCAGACAGAGACGCACTTCGACAACGTCATGACCAACTTGAAGATGATATAGAACAATACAAAAGGGAGAATGAGATATTTCATCGCTTGTTAGAGCACTTTGATAGTACTGCATTTATGAATTTTAATACGTATCGTGATGATAGACCATTAAAAAAAGAAATTAAACGATTGAAAGAACATTAAAAAGGCTACTCAAAAAATGTTTATCGTAAGAAATGGGGCAAAAAGAAGACATTAATGCTTTCTATTTTTTGTTGTACCAATAATTAATAATACAAAAAATAGAAAACCTAATAAATAAAATATTTTTTCTCCTAAAGGATTTCCAATGATATTTTCATTCAATCCTATAATCAAACAAACTATAAAAATAACAATAATAATGCCTGAATAAATCTTATTTTTTAATAACATAAAATTAACCTTTCTTTTCTATAAAATCTGGGATACTACCAATAATTAACCCCAATAAAAATACAAATCTGAAAAAATATGAATATAGTCTAAAAAAGGAAATCAAATATTAATTTCACAATTAGCAATAATATAAATGCTATCACTGTACTATTTAACAAAATATACATGATTTTTTTGTATATTTCATGACTATTTTTTCTCTTAAAAAAATCATAAAAACACTCCAGATTCTTAGCCAGATTTCTAACGATTATCATAGCATAGAAGCTTAATGCTATATGGACGTAATTAGCTATATTTTTCTAACTTTGCAACAGAACCAGAATAACTAACACGAAAAATGAGTAGCAATTATGCTACTCATAAATATTTTTATCAAAAACTTCCAACTTGGTTACTTTAGGAATTTCAGGAAACAAACCAAAATTAAGATGTACAAAAAGCGCTCCTTCTTTACCATTAATCGTACTAGTAAAATACCCTATATGACCTCCACCTTGATTATCTGTATCTCCTTTTATTGTCACATGTTTAGCATGTTTCAAAAGTTGATATGTTTTATTATTCGCGGATATTTCTTTTAGTTTCTTTGTATCATGATTTGAAATATAATTATTTATTTCTTTTTCAGCAGAATAACGTGTCCAACTATCAAAAAAAATTAAATTTACATAAAAATAACAAAAGCCTAAAACTATAATAGTACCAAGTATATAAACTATTTTTTTCATTTAAAGACTCCTTATCTCCTCAAAATATTTAAGTTTTTATGGTAAATTAAAGTGGTGGGGGTGTTTAGGGGTAGAAAAAAGGTGGTTTAATTTTATTTGTTTGTTTTTGATAAAAACCACTTTTTTCTATTTTTTTTTATTTTGTTTTTTT
>NZ_JBIAHR010000047.1:0-6551 GCF_042870695.1 Streptomyces sp. NPDC006384 | reverse complement strand
AATTCTTTAAACACAAAGTAACTATCCGCCCAATCAATAGTCGCTCAATTTGTTGAGTGGCTATTTTTAATGCTTTATTCCAATTGCTTTATTGACGTTGAACCTCCGAATCTTTAACAATCCCTAAACTTATCGAATCGTCGGCTTAATAGCTTACGCTATGCCGACATTCGGCTTCAAGTTTAGTTAAGGGTTCTTCTCAACATCAATAAATTTTCTCGGTATAAATGCGTGTGATATGATTAATGTAGTACTCCCTTTCATTTAATACATCAAAAACTATTCTTCAGACTACTCATTTTTTGAGTAGTCTTTTTATTTTGCATTTTAAGCCCTTTCTAGAACATTTTATTAAAAAATGACTAAAAACTTTTTTGTTCAACAGATAGGCTATAAATCATTTTAAAATTTCTTTCTCAACACTTTCAGAAAGGAAAATATATTTTTTATCTCAATTGTTCTTCTTAGAAAAAAGCTAAAACCTGAAAAAGTAGGTATATAATGTAACTTTTGTATTTTAAAGAGCATAAGGAAATCCATTACCGCTTAAGGTAGTATTCAGCATAGCTGAAGGACTATCTTACCATTTGCTTTGCTCATTTATTCTTAGTTGAAAACTATAGGGCTTTTTTGAGAGGAAAAAATTGTTTTTCTTTTATCGTTTGTCGTAATTATAATAGCTCCATAAAGTAAAAAACAAACTATACTATACTTCTTTTATGGGTACAAACTTGACTTTGTACGCATGTAATGCTACTTTATACGCATAAATAAAAGGAGAGTGTTGTGGGTTTGAATGAAAGAGAACAAAGACAAAAGTTAAATATTACTCTTCCTCCTAAATTAATAACTAATTTAGATAAAGTTAAAACAAAATATGGTATTAATAAATCTAAACAAATTGAAAATTTAATATCAAAATATTTAAATGAAGAATATGGTAATCTTGAATAAGCAAAAAAGGATGATTAGAATGAAAAAAGCAATATTTAGTATTATTATTTCTCTTATTTTAGTTCTAACTGTTACTGGATGTAGTAATAGTTCTAAAGAAAAACCAATTAAAAAAAGTGCATTAGAAATTAATCCTACAAGTAAAGCTGTTAATATTACAATAAATAAAAAAGAAAATAACAAACCTGAAAAAATTGGGAAAGTGTATCGATATAAAAATAACAATGCAAAAGAAATTACTAATGACGGTATTAAAAAAGATACTAAAGATACATTGATTTGGAAAGGTGTAGCAAACAAATACGACAATGTAAAAGATTTATTAGGAGAAAGTATTCTTTATGAAGTTAAATATAAAAATGGGGATATAAAAAAATTCGAGAGAAAAATTAAATATACTGAATAAAATTGAAAGTAGTGATGATAATGGAAAATATTTTAAGAATAATAGCTGAAATATTATCTAATATCTATGAATTCATAAATTATGGTCTAAAATTCAACCGTTCAAAAAAGCTTGAAAATAAATGTGAGGGGAAGGATTAATCCTTCCCCTCACATTTATTTAATTATAACTATGTTTAAAATTCTTAGCTATAGTATGGTTCGGACCTGTTGTTGCAGTATACATATCATAAGAAATTGTTACGCCTGTACCTTTTTTAGCTGCTGTGTAAAAATAGCTACCTTTTAATTCATTTTTCAATCCAAAATCAAAGGCTTTATAAATAGCCGAGGATGCTTTAACATAACCATTTTTACTAAGTTTACTAGCAGCAGATACTAATTTGTTTCCTGAATGAACTCCTTTAGAAAATTTAACTACTTTTTTAACTTCTTTTTTAGAAAAATGGTGTTTATAATGACCAACATATACATATTTTTGACCTTTGTAAGTTATAGTTGTTTTATATTTTGTTTTAGCACTCGCAGTATTACCTTGATTAATTGAAGAAAAAGATAATCCGGTTAAAACTAATAAACTTGCAATAAAAACTGAAAGTAACTTTTTCATAAAAAGACCTCCTGTAAAATATTTATATGTTTAAATATGACTTTATCATATAAATTAAGTTATAACTACTTTAATTAAAAAAATTAACACTATATATATTTTTTTAAAATTCAGTTAATAAAGATGGATCTTTATTAACTGAATTTTAGTAGCCTATTTTTATTAAACATTAAGTATAGAAAATGGTATTTACCAGTTCTATTTTTCAATTTCTATCTCTTTTACAATCTTTAATATCGGCATGATTAGTAATGATAAAATAAAGGCTGATTCTAAAATCAGAAAAATATTTATTTCTTTAAAAAATATTAAATCTATCACATATCCAAAAATACAAAATATGATAAAGAGGCAAATAAAATGAACAATTGATTTCAATGCTAATACTCCTTTTTGCTTTCTAAGCTATTTTAAACTTTATACAGGCTTTTCATTTAATGGCATATATAAGCCTCCAAATTACAAGATAGAAAACGAATCATAAAAAAGCATTAAACAAATTGAAAGAACACTAAAAAGCAAGCGACTATCAATTATCGTAGTCGCTTGCTTTTTTATTTCAGATCATATTTTTCTTCAAAATGCATTTTTCTTAAATATTCTTTGTACTTTTTTTTACTATCAAAATCTTTATCATATTCATCTTTCAAAACAGCATTTCCATATACTTTATTGTCTTCATCAATAGAATATGTATACGTATTATAAGGCTCATCTTTAAAAGTGACTTGTAAATCATTATCTCCAGTATTGAACGTAAATATATTTTTTTCTTCTTTAACTTTATCTTCCCAACCTTTTTGTTTGAAAATATGGTGAACTTTTTGTTTTAGTTTAGCTTCTTCATGTTTTTGAACATTAGCATAATGGTGCACTATACTAAAAATTAATGTTAAAACGATAAGAAGAACGATAAAGATGATACCTGTAATTTTATATTTTCTTTTCATATTAGTCTCCTTAAGTAAATTTATTTAATTAATATTTTGTAAAATTAAATACAATAATACATATTTATCATAAAAATTATTAAAAAAGAGGAATTATACAAAAATGAAGAAAATCTTAAAAATATTAATAACTTCTATTATTGTTATCATTATTACCTTAACAGTTTGGACTTTTAGTGTGATTACTTATCAGGAACACAAGAGTGAGAAAATCATCGATCACGTTATAGAACGTAAGGGTTGGGATAAAAAAATAAAAAATGAAAAAATGAGTTTTAATATTATGATGGGATATGCTGAAAAAGATATTGCTTTTAAAGATCAACCATATAGTGAGTATGAGTATAACGTGACACCAGCACCAGCACCATGGACAGATGATAAAGAATATAAGGTATGGGGGGAAACAGATTTACAAAAGAAAGACTCCTATTATAAATATCTTTTAGAATCAGAACCTTACAGAAAATAATATAAATGTATAACATAATAAAAAATAGAGATCATTCATCTATCACTTAAAGACAGCGTAGACTTTTACCTAATTATATTAATAAAATGATATTGAAGGAAAAATAATATTGAAAAGAGAAATTTTAAAATGAAATGGTTAAAAATCATTATATTAATTTTATCTTTAGTTCCAATAGAATTTATCGGATTATTTACTGATTATCAAACAGGTTTATTAATAGGTTACATCCCATTTATAATAGTTGCTATATTAATAAGTAGATCTATTTTTAAATTCGGCTTAAAAAATAATATAAGTATTATAATAAGTAGATGTATTGGAACATTTCTTTCTTGGGAATGTGTTCATTGGTTTATGAATATTTACGATTCATCAGATTATTTTAAACCTCTTACTACAGATATTTTCGCATTATTTTTAGGAGCTATTCATTTCATAGTTATTATGCTTATATATTTAGTTATCTATGGTTTTTCTCATCGCAATAATTAACTATTATGTTACTTATATTAAAGGACACAAAGATTAATTTAACAATGTTTGTGTTTTTGAGTATTTATACAAAGGCACTACCCATAATAGTTAATTATGTCAACTTGTAGTAAAGGCTTAAACGCTGTTAAATCAACGTTTAAGCCTTTGTCTTGTGATTATCGTTTATTCAGGTTTTATACATCATTGTTCTCACGCGTTTTCATACTTTTTCATTAAATGAACTTTTGTATCTTTATTCAAAAACGGAGAATCTATTAAAATCAGATTCTGTTATACTAAAAAAGCACTTCCCGTGCAGAAAGGAGGTGCCACATCTAATGATTGTCGTTCTGTTTGTTGTGAAATATATCGTATGTCCAATTATTGTTGGACGTGTTCTTTATTTAATAAATCAAGAACAACGATAAAAAAGAAACCCCAGCATATGCTTTGGTCGGCATGCTGGGGTTTTCACATCCAATGATGTGTCTGTCTGTTTGTTATTTTTAGTATATCTTGCATGAAGAAATTTGTAAAATTAAATAGATATTCGAATGAACTAATTATGTAATCGTCAACAATATCTCAAGCTAGCTTTATAACTTAGCTTTTTTATCATTCATCGATTAAAATTATACTTCATATCATTAAAAGGCCAAAATCTTAAAATAACTTTTCCTACGATTTGTTTTTTAGATATTAACCCCACCTCAGAATATCTACTATCAATACTGTTTGTCCTATTGTCTCCGAGAACTAAATACTTATCTTTAGGTATTATCATTTTATTTTTAGATCCCTTTATATTTGATACATTAAAATCTTCTGTTAAATTTTCACTGGAGTTATTCATTTTTTTATTATAGTCAAGGTAAGGTTCTTTGATATAATTTTTATTGATATATAACTTGTCATTTTTATATTCAATTTGATCTCCTGGTTTACCAATCAATCGTTTTATAAAGTCATTATTGCTATTTTGATGAAATACAATAACATCTCCAGACTTTAAGTGATTTAATGATTTGGATATTTTGCTGACTACTACTTTATCTTTATTGTTAAACGTTGGATACATTGATAATCCTGATACAGTATAAGGTTTAAATAAAAAATTATTTACTAAAAATAATAGTAATATAGCTACTATTATGGCTATTAACCATTCCTTAAATTCTTTTTTCATTACATAATTTCCTTTTTAGATTTTATAAATTTTATCCTATTTTAGGTTATCACTTATATTTTTAATATCCTACCAAAAGTAGTTCATTATTTATGATGTCTTTTCTTTTTTAGTGATAAGACAAATCCCATTATTAAAGGAAATAAAAGCAAAATATAGATGTAGCTCATTTAAGTTATTATTCTTCCCATTTTTCTTCTAATTGACGTTGAAATGCCTCTCGATCTTGTTTTAATTTTGCATCTTCGTCATGTGACTCTTGAGATTGTTTATATATCTTGTCGTCTAACCATTTAGGTGTCTTTTCACGATTAGTATATTGGCGCGACTTACCTATATTAGTTATTTGTGGCTGTCGTTTGTTGTGAATACGTTTCTCAGCGTCAAAGATAAATTCTAAGTATTCAATTTTTCGACCTTTTTTAGCTTTAACTTTATTAATATTAAGATTATTAAAAATAGGTGTAAGCTCTTTAGATATTGGCTTTAATACACGTTTAGTAATGTCACACATTTGATAAGACTTTGATACGTCTAATCGAGTTCTAAAATCTTCCATTGATAATTTTAAATATCCAGTATGTTTATATTGTTTAAGTAAGCGAAACATGGTTTTAGAGTACGAAGATTTTAAATTAGTCAGTTCTTTTAATTCGAATTTTGTAAAATTACGAGTAATATCATTTAAAACAAACTTTAAGTCAGGATTAGTGGAAATTTCAAGATACTTCTCCGTTTTATGAATTTTAAAGTGATTGAAAAGTACAAAAAACTCTATTACATCCTCATCTTCTCTTCGATAAGTTATCTCGAGCATCTTTTTATAAATATTTTGTAAATCTCCAATAAAACGATTAAGATTTCTAGTTTCATAGTTATAATTACTTAAATATTTAAGTTCTTCAAAACTTAAATATAATTTATTAGTATCTTGTTCTTTTAGCTTATTACACATAGCAAAAAATAAGTCTATTTCAACAGAAGTAAATTTTCTCAAAGGAACCAAATTCATTTCATTATGATAAATAACAGTTTCGTTCGACATATATATCACTCCAAAAAAGGTCATTTTTTTTATAAGTCCTTGTATATCATATACATATTATCACTATAATAGTTTTATTAAAAGTATTTGCCACATAAAAAATGTCGAATTAAAATAATGACCTTTTTTATGTGGCAAAATGACCTTTTTTATGTGGCAAAATGACCTTTTTTATGTGGCAAAATGACCTTTTTTATGTGGCAAAATGACCTTTTTAAGTTGTGAAATCTACTGTCGCTCTAAGGATTAAAGCACACCTAAAAAGGTTTATAAAAAGATTTATAAAAATATATTAAAAAGGTCGGAGTGAAATACTCCAAATTCATTCAAATATACTTCTAAAGAAACGAACACAAAAATAAACTTTAAAAAATATCTTCATCAATTAATTTAGAAATCATACTCACATCTATCATTTCCAATACAATATCTTTGCTACCTTGGAATTCTTA
>NZ_JBIAHR010000046.1:0-17056 GCF_042870695.1 Streptomyces sp. NPDC006384 | reverse complement strand
GAGCGTTTTGTGGGCACTGCTGCGCGACAACCGGGTGTTCACCCCCGATCCGCCCGTCCCGCAAACAGCTTGACACCGTCATTGAGACTCCTCGCCGGTGGTGCCCTCCGCCTGGACGAAGACCGCCTCACTGGGGAGCCGGCCGGTGCCGAAGGGCAGCAACTGGCGGGCGCCGGTGGCGCGGTCGTACTTCACCAGGGTGTGGTTGCCGTTCCCGAGGTCGTCGGGGAAGGACAGCGCGTACTGGTAACGGTGCTCGGTGCCGGTGAAGTTGTCGTTGATCGTGGGGAACTCCACCGTCAGGTCGTCGGTCTGCTGCTCCTCGACGGTCCCGGCGGCCAGGTCGACGGTCCAGCGGCGGCTGCGGGAGCCGGAGTTCGGCTCGGCACCGCGGTCATCGGCGCCGACCCACCAGTTCCAGGAACGCTGCCAGCCCTCGCGGCCCACCGTGGGGCCCTCGACGACGATGCGCCCGTGGGCGTCCTCGTAGGCGTTGGCGAAGTGCATGCCGTAGCCCTGGCCGATCTCGAACCAGCGGATCCGCCGGGCGCCGCCCGCTCCGCGTGGCATGACGCCGATCCGCGAGGCCTGCGCGTCGCTCCAGCCGTACGGGATCCCGGAGTGCTCGTCCGGGTCGAAGGTGACCGAGCCCTCCAGGAAGACCACGTGGTGCTCGGTGATCGCGAAGTCGTGCTTGAGCGCGGCGCTCGCCCCGGGCACCTCCTGGCTGTCCAGCACCTGCCCGTCGGCGGAGGCGACGTGGTGGATCAGGTACGGGGGGAAGGGGGAGGAGGCGAAGAAGTGCAGCTCGCCGGTGGCCGGGTCCTCCTTGGGGTGGGCGGTCATGGCGGAGGTGAGCCTGCCGTCGAAGTCGTAGGCGCCGACCGTCTCCAGATCGGCCGTCAGCTCGAAGGGCAGGGCCGCCTCCGACAGGGCCAGCAGCCGGCCGGCGTGTTCGATGACGTGCGTGCCGGCCGTGCTGACCGTGAGGTCGGGCCCCCGGTCGGTCATGTACGGGGCGCCCTCCAGGGCGGGGGTGTGGACCCAGCGGTTGCGGTACCACTCGGCGCGGCCGTTCCGCAGCCGGATGCCGTGCACCATGCCGCTGCCCTTGAACCAGTGGGTGGGGGTGATGCCGGGCTTGGGGTTGTGGCTGTTGCGGATCAGACGGCCGGTCAGCTCGGGGGGCAGGGTGCCTTCCACGGTCAGCTCCCTCGCGGTGATCTCGTCGGCGACGGGGGCGTAGTGGCCGGTCAGGTAGGGCTTGCTGGTCATGGTGGGCCTCGGTTTCCGGTGATGGTGTGGGATGCGACGGGAGCGGCAATGTGTGGTTGACCACTCACTTGCCGCGGCGAAAAGAAGGGCGGCCGCCGGGTGCGCCGACGCGGGACCGCCCGTCGGGGTCGGGAAGGAGGAGAAGGGGTGATGCCGGGGGCGGGATCAGTAGTGCGTGATCCCGGCGGTCAGGGTGCGGGTCCAGGGCGCCGGGACCGCCTCGGCGTCGATGGAGACGAGCAGGTGGCAGAGCATGCCGACGGCGAAGAACTGCTGGACCTGCTCCTCGGAGCCGCCCGAGGCGCTGCGGACGTACTCGACGGTGCGGGCGTACCCCGCCCGCACCGCCTCCCTGATCGCCGGCTCGGAAACGGCGGCGGCCTGGGCGTGCAGCTGGACCAGCATGAGGTCGTTGTCGCTGATCAGGCGGGCGTAGGCGTCCCCCATGGAGGCGAGGACCGCCTCGGGTGCCGCGCTCTCGGCCTGCGCCGCGCCCGCCTCGAGGGCGGCGCGGACCCGGACGAAGCAGTGGTCGACGACCGCGGTGAACAGCGCCTCCTTGTTCGGGAAGAGGCGGTAGACATAGGCCTGGGAGATACCGGCGGCCTTGGCCACCTCCGTGGTGGTGGTGCCGAAGTACCCCCGGGCCGCGAACGCCCCGATGGCCGTGCGCAGCACCGTCTCCCGACGTTCGTCGGCCGTGGACAGTTGGCGGCGTTCCGTCTTCATGTGAGTACTCAACCACTCACTCTCGAGGGCGTCAAGCGTGACAGGTCAAGCGGAACGAGGAGGCGCTCCGTTGACACGCTCCCGAGGGAGTGGTTGGCTACTCACACAACACCGAGGTGGCCGATGGGCCGCACTCGTCGCGGAAACCCTCCTTTTCGCACACCGCTCCCCTTTCCGCTCCCCCGCGCCTCACCTTCGCGAGGCATCCACCTTGCACACACGGAGAGCGCGAGTGAGTGGCCAACCACTCTCTTATCGGCGGCCGCACCGGCGGCCGCACCTCGACCACTGGGAGAACCCCTCATGCTCGGCAGTCTCACCACCGCACTCCTGGCCGCGCTCCCCCTGGCCCTCGGCGGCCACGGCCCCGCACCGGCCGGGATCGACGAGAAGGCACCGGTGATCGCCCGGGACGACATCGTCATCGACGCGCCGCTGGACCGCGTCTGGCGCATCCAGACGGACGTCGAGAACTGGCCCGCCTGGCAGCCGGGCGTCAGCTCCTCGGTCAAGCAGACCCGCGGGCCGCTGCGCCCCGGTTCCTCCTGGGTGTGGTCCACCGAGGGCCTGGAGAACATCACCTCGACGGTCGAGCAGGTGCAGCCGGGGCGCCGCATCGTCTGGGGCGGGCCGGCCCAGGGCATCACCGCCGTCCACGTGTGGACCTTCACGCGGACCGAGGACGGGGTGCACGTCCACACCGAGGAGTCCTGGACCGGCGAACCCGTCACCGCCGACACCGCCTCTCTCCAGGCGGCGCTGGACGCCTCGCTGGACGACTGGCTGCACAACCTCAAGCGGCAGGCCGAGAAGCGCCCCGCGCCCGAGGGCGCGGACGCCTGTCCCTGACCGGCTGCCCCGTCCCGGACTCCCTCGCGCCCGGCCGGTGGCCCACTGCGGCCACCGGCCCGCACGGCCGCCGCCCCTCCGCCGCCCCTCCCCCGGCACCGTGCGCCTCACGGCCCGGAGCGGCACCCCGTCCCGCACCGCCCGAATCCGCAGGGCCTGTGGCTCCGGGCCCGGAGCCACAGGTTCGAAACACCGGACCCGGAACACCGGACCCGAAGCCGTAGCCGCAGCCACAGCCACAGCCACAGCCACAGCCACAGCCACAGCCACCGAAAGGCATCATGTCCCCCTCACCGCCCGCCCCGTCCCCGCGCCGCCCGGGCCTCGTCCTCTCCCTGCTGGCCGGTGCGCAGTTCCTCGTCGTCCTCAACACGTCCATCGTGAACGTCGCCCTGCCCACCATCGGCCAGGACCTCCGCCTGACACCGACGGGTCTGGCCTGGGTCGTCAACGCCTACCTCGTCGCCTTCGGGGCGCTGTTGCCCGTCGGCGGTCGTCTCGCCGACCTGCTCGGGCACCGCACCGCCTTCCTCGGGGGGCTCGTCGTCTTCGCCGCCGGCTCCCTCGCCGCCGGCATTCCCTCGGACGCCGGACTGCTCGTCGCGGCCCGCGCGGTCCAGGGAACCGGCGCGGCCCTGCTGTCGCCGGCCGGTCTGGCGATCCTGCTGGCCCGCTGGCCCCAGGGCCCCGGGCGGGGCAGGGCCCTGGGCCTGTGGGGAGCGGCCTCGGCGGCCGGCGGAGCCGCCGGGGTCCTGCTCGGCGGAGTGCTCACCGACGCCCTGGGATGGTGGGCCGTCTTCGCCGTCAGCGCCCTCCTCTCCCTTCCCGGGATCGCGGCCGCCCCGTCGCTCCTGGGCCGGGGGAAGCACGGGCGCGCCGTCCGCCTCGACGTGCCCGGCGCGTTCCTCGTGACGGCCGGCCTCACCCTCCTCGTCCTCGGCCCGGGCACCGGGGACCGGCTGCCGCTGCCGGACTTCGTCCTCCCGGCCGCCGGGGTGTTCCTGCTGCTGATGCTCGCGCCGGTCGAGCGGCGCGCGAAGGACCCGTTGCTGCCCCCGGCGCTGCTGCGCAGCCGTTCGGCCGTGGCGGGCAACCTCCTGATGCTGCTGCTCGGGGCGGTGTGGGTGACCACGTTCTTCTTCCTCCCGCTCTACCAGCAGAAGGTCCTCGGCCACTCGCCCCTCGAGGCGGGCCTCACCCAGGTACCGCTCGCCGCGGCCCTCATGGCGGCGTCCTGGGGTGCGGGGCGGCTGCGGGGCACGCTGCTGCCGGGCTTCCTGGTGCTCGCGGCCGGACTGCTGTGGCTGGCCCGGCTGCCGGTCGACGGGACCTTCCTCGCCGACCTGCTCGGCCCGTCCGTCCTCGTCGGCACCGGCCTGGGGCTGGCCTTCGTGCCGCTCACCGGGCTGGGCGTCGCGGACGTGGAGCCCCGGCACGCCGGTGTCGCGGGCGGACTGATCAACACCTCCCGGCAGGTCGGCGGCGCCCTGGGGCTCGCGGCGCTCACGGCCCTGGCGGCTCCCGCCGCCGGACGGCCCGTGCCCGGGCCCGCGGACCTGGCACAGGGCTACCGGCGCGCCCTCGTCGCGGCCGCCCTCGTCGCCCTGCTCGCCGCCGCCGGGGCGCGGGCGGCGTGCGCGGGGGCCGGCGGCGTGCGCGGGGCGTGGGGCGGGCGCCGGGTGCAGGGTGCCGTATAGGCCAGATATAGCCCGCGAACACACGCTCGACCCATCCGAATGGATGGGGGAAAGATGCCGGAACTTGGGGAAGAGATGGCGGAGCAGTCCGCGCAGGTGGCGCTGGTGACCGGAGGGTCGCGGGGGATCGGGCGCGCGGTGGCCACCCGGCTCGCGAACGACGGTTTCGACGTCGCGATCTGCTACCGGTCCGACGAGAGCGCGGCCGAGCAGGTCGCCAAGGAGATCCGGGCCGCGGGCCGCCGCGTGCTGACCCGCCGCGTGGACGTCGCCGACCGGGTCGGGGTGCGGGCCTTCGTCGCCGAGGTCGAGTCGGGCCTCGGCCCGGTGTCGGCGGTCGTGACGTCCGCCGGCATCACCCGAGACCGGCCGCTGGCGCTGATGCAGGACGACGAGTGGGACTCCGTGCTGCGCACCAACCTCGACGGGACCTACAACCTGCTGCGCTCGGTGGTCAGGTCGATGATCCGCCGCCGCGAGGGCACCGTCGTGACGCTGTCCTCGGTGGCCGGCGTGGTCGGCAACGCCGGACAGACCAACTACTCGGCGTCGAAGGCCGGCATCATCGGCCTCACCCAGGCGCTGGCCAAGGAGTTCGGCCGGTACGGCGTACGGGCCAACGCGGTCGCCCCGGGATTCATCGACACCGAGATGGTCGCCGGGGTGCCCGAGTCGGTCGCCAAGGACGCCATGGGCCGCATCCCGCTGGCCCGCTTCGGCACCCCCGACGAGGTCGCGGCCCTGGTCTCCTACCTGGTCTCGCCGCAGGCCGCGTACATCACCGGCCAGGTGGTGCGGATCGACGGCGGCATGGCGCTGTGACCGGGCCGGGGATCTGGTTCCGCCACTATCCGGGGGCGGTCGCGCCGCGCGTGCGCCTGGTGTGCTTCCCGCACGCCGGCGGCAACGCCCACCTCTTCCACGGCTGGGCGTCCCGGCTGCCCGCCGACGTCGAGCTCCTCGCCGTGCGCTACCCGGGCCGCCAGGAGCGGATCGGCGAGCCCTGCGTCACGAGGATGGACGAACTGGCCGACCGGGTCTTTGAGGCACTCGCCCCGCAACGCGACCTGCCGCTGGTCCTGTTCGGCCACAGCATGGGCGCCGCGGTGGCCTACGAGGTCGCGGTACGCCTGGAAGACCCCGCGGCCGAAGGCCCCGGGCCGGCCCTGCTGCTGCTCTCCGGCCGTGCCGCGCCGCACGTCACCAGGCCCACCGCGCTGCACCGGGCGGCGGACGACGTACTGGTGGCGGGCGTGACCCGGCTGGGCACCCTCGGCGGTGACGTCTACGCCGTACCGGAGCTGCGGAAGCTGCTGCTGCCGGTGCTGCGTGCGGACTACCGGCTCATCGAGACGTACGGCAGGCAGCGGCCGCCGGTGCTGCGTGCGCCGGTGGTGGCGTACCTCGGCGACCGTGACCCGGGGGTCACGCGGACGGGTGTCGAAGCCTGGTCGGAGCTGACCGACGGCGGCTTCACCGTGCGTTCCTTCCCCGGCGACCACTTCTACCTCGCGCCCCGGGAGGCGGAGCTGACCGCGGACATCGCGGAGCGGCTGACCCGTCTCCCGGTGGCCCGGCCGGCCTGAGCCGGCGCCCCGTACACACCGCACCGACACGACAGTGAGAGGAGAGGTGACATGGCGAGTACCGCGGCCTGGGCACCGACGGAGATCAAGGCGGCCGAGGGCGGCGGCCCCGAGGAGCTGCTGCGGCGGGTGGACTCCCTGGAAGGAGGCCTGACCGGCGCGCTCACGCGGGAGAAGGCGCTGGTGTTCCGCGGTTTCGGCATCACGCCCGACACCCTGGACCCGGTGCTCGACCGGCTGCTGCCGAACAGGCTGGCCTACGTGCACGGCAACTCGCCGCGCACCAAGGTCGGGGGCAACGTCTACACCTCGACGGAGTACCCGCAGGAGTACACCATCTCGATGCACAACGAGATGAGTTACGCCCACGCCTGGCCCGCCCGGCTGGCGTTCTTCTGCCAGATCACTCCCGGTTCGGGCGGCGCCACCCCCGTGCTCGACGCGGCGCTGTGGCTCCGGTCGCTGGACCCGCAGGTGCGGGACGCCTTCGCGGACGGGGTGCGCTACGTCCAGAACCTGCACGACGGCTACGGCCTCGGCAAGAGCTGGCAGGACACCTTCGAGACGTCCGACCGGGGCGAGGTGGAGGCGTTCCTGAAGGGCGCGGGCGCCGAGTGGGCCTGGCGGCGCGACGGCAGCCTGCGCGTCGAGTCGCTGCGCCCCGCCACCACCGTCCACCCGGTGACCGGCACCGAGGTGTGGTTCAACCAGGCCGACCAGTGGCACCCGGCCGGCCTCGGCGACGACACCGCGAAGGAGCTCGCGCAGATCCTCTCCGAGGACGAGCTGCCGCAGTCGGTGACCTTCGCCGACGGCAGCCCCATCCCCGCCGAGTACGTGCTGCAGATCCGCGACCGGGGGCTGGACCACGCGGTCGACGTCGACTGGCGCGCCGGTGACCTGCTGCTCATCGACAACCTGCTGCTGGCGCACGGCCGGCGTCCCTACACGGGCGACCGGCGGGTGCTGGTCGCGATGTCCGACTGACCGTCCACGGTCCCCGAACCCGGGCCTCACGGTCCCCGAACCCGGGCCTCCCCGGTCCCGGCCGCCGCGACGACCAAGCGAGTTGACCATGACCATCACCTCGGAAGAGACCCCTGCCGGCTGGCTGGGCACCGGAACCGTGCCCGGCCTGTGCCGACCGGACTCCCCCGGCACCGGCATCCACGCCTATCTCGCCGAGCACCGCGGCGAACTGCGCGCACTGCTCGCACAGCGCGGGGCGCTGCTGCTGCGCGGCTTCGGCGTGGGCGGTGTCGACGGCTTCGACCAGACCGTGCGCGCCTTCTCCGGCACGCCCCCGCTGGCCTACGCCGAACGCTCCTCGCCCCGCTCCACCATCAAGGGCCAGGTCTACACGTCGACGGACTACCCGCCGGCCGAGGAGATCTTCCTGCACAACGAGAACTCCTACCAGGCGGTGTGGCCGCGCACGCTGTACTTCTACTGTGTGGAGCCGCCCACCACCCAGGGCGCGACGCCGCTCGCCGACATCCGGCGGGTCCTCGCCGCGATCGACCCGCAGGTGCGGGCCGAGTTCGAGGCGCGGGGCTGGCAGGTGGTGCGCAACTTCCACACCGGGTTCGGCGTGCCCTGGCAGGAGGCGTTCAACACCTCGGACCGGGACGCCGTGGTCGCGTACTGCGCGGAACGGCGCATCGAGGCCGAGTGGCGGCCCGACGGAGGGCTGCGCACCACCGCGGTCCGCCGCGCGGTGCACCGGCACCCGACGAGCGGCGAGGAGGTGTGGTTCAACCACGCCACGTTCTTCCACACCAGCACGCTGCCCGAGGAGGTCGGCGCGGGTCTGCGCGCGATCTTCGACGACGAGGACCTGCCCACCCACACGTTCTACGGCGACGGCGGCGCCATCCCCGACGATGTGCTGGACCACCTGCGCGGCTGCTACCGCGGGGCGTCCGTCCGCTTCGACTGGCAGCGCGACGACGTCCTGATCGTCGACAACATGCTCGCCGCACACGCCCGCGAGCCGTTCACCGGGCCCCGGCGGATCGCCGTGGCCATGGCGGAGCCGTCCGGGGCCTGAGCGGCCGTACGCGGGCACGCCGCAGTCCCTGTCGCACAAACCCGTCCACCCGACCCGCAGTTGGGAAGAGAGATGCTCACCACACACGGATCACGCATAGCCGCTCTCGCGGTCTACCGGCCCACCCGTCTCGTGTCCAACGAAGAACTGTCGCAGCGGACCACCGTCTCCCCGGAGTGGATCGAGAGCCGCACCGGCATCAGGACCCGCCATCACGCGGACGAGCAGGAGACCATCGCCGCGATGGCCACGGCGGCCGGGGAGAAGGCGGTGGTCGAGGCCGACATCGACCCGGCCGAGGTGGACCTCACCATCGTGGCCAGCGCCACCCGCCGCGTCCGCATGCCCGGTGTGGCGCCCGAGGTCGCCAGCCGCATCGGCCTGCCCAACTCCGGCGCCTACGACCTGAACGCGGTCTGCGCCGGCTTCACCTACTCCCTGGCCATGGCCTCCAACGCGGTACGGCTCGGCGAGGCGCGGCACGCGCTGGTCATCGGCGCCGAGCGGACCAGCGAGTGGATCGACCCGAACGACCCGGACACCTTCGTCATCTTCGGTGACGGCGCCGGCGCCGCCGTGGTGTCCCGCTCCGAGACGGCCGGCATCGGCCCGGCGGTGTGGGGCAGCGACGGGGCGCGGCACGAGGTGCTCGGCATCACGGAGAAGGCCGACGGCCGCGAGTACGTCACCATGAACGGCCCCCTGGTCTACAAGTGGTCGACGGCCACCATGCCGGACGTGGCCCACCGGGCCTGCGCCGCGGCCGGTGTCGCCCTGGAGGACATCGCCTGGTTCGTGCCTCACCAGGCCAACAACCGGATCATCCGCACGCTGACGGACAACCTGGGCCTGCCGCAGGACCGCGTCGTCAACGATGTCGTCGACACCGGCAACACCTCGGCGGCCAGCGTGCCGCTGGCGCTCAGCCGCCTCAAGGAGAGCGGCCGGGCCACCCCCGGCGACAAGGTCCTGCTGCTCGGTTTCGGCGCCGGCCTGACCTACGCCGGCCAGGTCGTCGACCTGCCTTGACGCCCCGCCGTCCCGCCCGGCGTCCCGAACGCCGTCCCGAACGCACTCCCCGCTCCGCAAGCCTCACTCCACACAGAGACGGAACCGTCATGACCAGAGACGAAATCATCGTCGAGATCATCAACCTCACCCTGCGCACCGCGCCCGACCTGGAGGGCGAGGTCACCGCCGACGCCAGCTTCGAGAATCTCGGCCTGGACTCCCTGACCCGTATCGACCTGCTGGCGGCCGTGGAAAAAAACTTCGGTCTGTCGGTGCCCGACGAGAAGGTCGGCGACCTGCTGAGGGTCAGTGACGTCGCGGACTTCCTCATGGCGCACAAGGCGGGAGTCTGAGCCATGACCCACACGGACCCCGGGGACGGTGCGCTGCCCCTCTCGGTGGGCCAGGAAGGACTGTGGCTCCTGCACAGCCTGGCCCCCGACAGCTCCACCTACCACCTCGCGGGAGGTGTCCGCATGGAGCCGGCGCCCGACCCCGAGATCCTGGCGCGGGCCGTCGACGCGGTCACCGAGCGGCATCCCATGCTCCGCTCGGTGTACGCGGACACCGAGGACGGCCCGCGGCGCCGCGTCCTGCCGCCCGGCGCGACCGGGCGCCTCACGGTCCGCGAGGTGCCGGACGCCGACGACGAGGAGCTGCGCCGGATGGTGGACGCGGAGGTCGCCGCGCCGTTCCGGCTGACCGACGAGGGCCCGTTCCGGGCCGTGCTGCTGCGGCGCGGGGCGGATGCCGTGACGCTGGTCGTCACACACCACATCGCCACCGACGCCCTGTCCCAGTGGCTGCTCTGGCGGGACCTGCTCACCGCCTACGCGGACCTCGCCGAGGGCCGGGGCCCCCGGCTGGAACCGCCGGCCACCGACTTCGGCCACTTCGTGACGGCCGAGCGCACCCTGCTGGACTCCTCGCGCGGCGCCCGCCAGGCCGAGTTCTGGCGGGACCAGTGCGCCGGCTCACAGGCCGCCGAACTGCCCACCGACCGGCCCCGTCCGGCCGTACCGGCGAGCAAGGGCACGAGCCTGGTGCGCCGGATGCCCGCCGAACTCTCGGAGGGCATCCGGCGCGCCGCGGCCGACCGCGAGGTCTCCCCGTTCGCGGTCACGCTCGGTGCGCTCCAGGCCCTGGTCAACCGCTGGACCGGCATGCGGGACTTCCTCATCGCCTGCCCGGCGTCCGTGCGCCGCTCCGCGGCCCGCGAGGTCGTCGGCTACTACGTCAACCCGGTGCTGGTGCGTGCGGAGATCTCCCGGGACGCCACCCTGGGCGAGATCGTCGACCGCGCAGCGGAACGGGTGCGGCAGGCCACCGCACGTGCCTCCTACCCGTTCCCGCTGGTCGCCCGGGACGCCGGGGACGCCGGGGACGGCGGGCCGCTGTACCGGATCGCCATGACGATGGTCTCCACCGAACGCTTCGACGGCGGCATGGAGGTCGCCGCCGCCGGAGTGCCGATGCGGGTGGGCGGCCTCACCGTCACCTACCTGGAGATCCCGCACCTGGAAGGCCAGTGCGACGTGTCGCTGGAGGTCACCCGGGACGCCCAGGGCCTCACCGTCGCCCTGCGCTACGACACGGAGCTGTTCGAACGGGCCACCATGGAGCGGCTGTTCGACCAGTACGTACGGTTCCTCACGGCCGCCGTCGACGACGCGGACCGCCCCGTCGGCCGCATCCGGCTCACCGACGGCGCCGACAAGCGGGCCCTGCTCGCCCTCGGCGGCCACCCCGGCGCCGGCTCATGAGCGCTTCCGTGCTCCACGGCATCCTCGACGGCATCGGCGACACGCCACTGGTGGAACTCACCGGCCTGCTGCCCCGGTTCGGCTCCCGCATCTTCGCCAAACTGGAGGCGTTCAACCCGGGCGGCAGCGTCAAGGACCGGTCCGCGCTCTCCATGCTGCTGGGCCGTATCCGCAGCGGTGACCTGGTGCCGGGCCGCTCCACGGTGGTGGAGTCCAGCTCCGGCAACCTCGCCATCGGCATGGCGCAGATCTGCCGGTACTTCGGCATCGACTTCATCTGCGTCGTCGACCCGAAGACCACCGAGCAGAACCTGGCCATCCTGCGGGCCTACGGCGTCACCGTCGACCTGGTCACCGATGTCGATCCCGAGACACGGGCCTATCTGCCGTCACGCGTCAAGCGGGTACGGGAACTCGTCGCGTCCGTCCCGGGCGCCTACTGGCCCAACCAGTACGCCAATCCCCTCAACCCGCTGGCGCACGAGCGGACCATGCGGGAGATCGCCGAGGCCCTCGACGGCCGCGTCGACTACCTCTTCTGCTCCACCGGGACCGGCGGCACCCTCACCGGCTGCGCCCGCTACATCCGCGAACACCGGATGCCCACCACGCTGGTGGGCGTGGACGCGCTGGGCAGCGTGCTGTTCGGCGGGGCGTCCGGGCCGCGGCTGCTGCCCGGACACGGCGCGGCGGTGCGGCCCGCCCTCTTCGACCCGACGCTGGCCCACGAGGTGGTGCACGTCTCCGACCTGGAGTGCGTGGTCGGGTGCCGCGCCCTCACCGACCGCGAGGCCATACTCGCCGGCGGCTCCTCGGGCGCGGTCACCGCCGCGCTCGGCAAGTTCGCGGCCCGCATCCCGGCCGGCCGCAACGTCGTGCTGGTCTTCCCCGACCGGGGCGACCGGTACCTCGACTCGATCTACTCCGACGACTGGGTGCGCGCCCACTTCGGAGAGGTCTCCCATCTGTGGCAGGAACCCGATCTCTTCATGGCGGTGGGCGCATGCTGATCATCAGACACGGGCAAGTGGACGGGCTCCTGTCCGGGCGCGAGAAGGAGATCGTGGACCTGGTCGCCGACGCCTACGAACGCCACGACGAGGGGCGCACCGTATTGCCGCACTCCGTCTTCCTGCGTTTTCCCGGCCGCCCCCGCGACCGCATCATCGGCCTCCCCGGCTACCTCGGTTCGGCGGCCGGGGACGGCACACCGGGCGGTGAGGTCGCCGGCATGAAGTGGATCTCGTCCTTCCCGGGCAACGTCGCGGGCGGCCACGAGCGGGCCAGCGCCGCGATCCTGCTGAACTCGCTGGAGACCGGGCACCCCGAGGCCCTCGTCGAGGGTTCCGTCATCTCCGCCCGGCGCACCGCCGCCTCCGCCGCGCTCGCCTCCCGGCTCCTGCTCGACGGGCGCCGGCCCACCGGGGTCACCCTCGTCGGTACCGGCGTCATCAACCGCGAGGTGCTCCGCTTCCTCGCCGTCGTCCACCCCCATCTCGACTCGCTCGCCGTGTACGACACGGACCCGGAGCGTGCCGCCCGCTTCACCGCCGACCACGCCCGGCTGCTGCCCGGCGCCCGGGTACGGCACTGCGGCAGCCTCGACGAGGCCCTGGCCGCACACGACCTGGTGTCCTTCGCGACCACCGCCGCCACCCCGCACACCGGTCTCGACGCCTGCCCGCCCGGTGCCGTCGTCCTGCACGTCTCCCTGCGGGATCTGACCGTGCCCGCGATCCTCGGCGCGCACAACGTCGTCGACGACCCGGACCACGTGTGCCGCGAGAAGACCTCGCCGCACCTGGCGCAGGAGCACACCGGCGGCCGGGACTTCATCCACGCGTCCATCGGCGCGCTGCTGAAGGGCACCGCCGCACCCGTGCCCCGGGACGGCCGGCCGGTGGTGTTCTCCCCGTTCGGCCTCGGCGTGCTGGACCTGGCGCTGGCCCGTTTCGTCCGCGACGAGGCACGCGCGCGGGGCATCGGCACCTTCGTCGAGGGCTTCCTGCCCGGCCGTACGCCGTAGCGGCGGCCCGCCCCGAGGACCGCCCCCGCACCGCAGACCCGCACCTGACCCACACCTCTGGAGAAGAGATGTCTGTCCCGCTGCACGAACTGATCTCCCGCCGAGCCGCCCGTACCCCCCATGCCATCGCGGTCGACGACGCACAGGGGACGATGACGTACGAGCAGCTGGACCGGCACGCGAACCGCGTCGCGCGGCTGCTCAGGGACCGGGGCGTCGCCCCGGAGGAGCGGGTGGCGGTCAGTCTCCCCCGCCGGCGCGACCTGCCCGCCGTCCTCCTCGGCGTGTGGAAGGCGGGCGCCGTCTACGTCCCGCTGGACGCCGCCCACCCCGCGGAGCGGACCGCGTGGATGGTCGAGGACAGCGGCGCCCGGCTGGTCCTGGCGGTGCGCGGAACGGCGCCCGTGGGGCTGGACGAAGGCACCGTACTGCTCCTGGACGCCCCGGAGACCGGCCTCGACGCCCGGCCGGACACCACCCCCGGGCCGCCCGCCGCCGACCCCGCGAACGCCGCCTGCCTCACCTACACGTCCGGTTCCACCGGCCTCCCCAAGGGGGTGCTGGTGGAACACGCCGGCCTCGCCAACCGGGTGTCCTGGACGGTGACGCGGCAGGGCCTCGGCGCGGACGACCGGATGGTGATGAAGACGGTCCTCACCTTCGACGCCGCCGCCCTGGAACTGTTCGCGCCGCTCGTCGCCGGAGGCACCGTGGTGATGGCGCCGCCGGGCGCCGAGTCCGACCCGGCGCTGCTGGTGCGCACCCTCGCCGAGCAGCGCGTCACCGTCCTGCAGGGCGTCCCGTCGGTGCTGCGGCTGCTCACGGAGGAGCCCGGCTGGGCCCAGTGCACCGGGCTGCGGATGGTGTTCTCCGCCGGTGAGGCCCTCGACGCCGAGCTGTGCCGCCGGCTGAGCGAGCCGACCGGTGCCACGGTGTGGAACACCTACGGACCCACCGAGTGCTCCGTCGACGTCACCGCCCAGGAGTTCGACCCGGCGCTCCACACGGAGGCCGTGCCCATCGGCCGCCCCCTCGACGGACTGCGCGTCTACGTGCTGGACGAGGAGTTCGACCCCGTGCCCATCGGTGTCGTCGGCGAGGTCTACGCCGCGGGCACCGGCCTCGCCCGCGGCTACGCCGGGCGCCCGGCACAGACCGCGGAGCGTTTCCTGCCCGACCCGCACAGCGGCGACGGCGGCCGCATGTACCGCACCGGAGACCTGGCCCGCTGGCGTTCCGACGGCAGCCTCGCCTACCTGGGCCGCGTCGACCACCAGGTGAAGGTCAACGGCGTCCGCATCGAACCGGCCGAGGTCGAGGCCGCCCTGCACGCCCACCCCGACGTACGGGGGGCCGTCGTCGGGGCGTACACCGCCGCCACCGGCACCAGGCTCGTGGCCCACCTCGTGGCGGGCCGCCGCATCCCCCGCGACGAACTGCGCGGCTTCCTGCGGCGCCGGCTGCCCGAGTCGATGATCCCCGCCCAGTTCGTGCCCATGGACGCTTTCCCGCTGACCGCCAACGGCAAGGTAGACCGGTCCGCCCTGCCCGACCCGGCGGCCCGCGAGAGCGCCGCGCCCGGGGACGCGCCCGCGTCGGTGGCGCCCCGCACCCCGGCGGAACGGCTCGTCGCCGACGTGTGGGAACAGCTGCTCCAGGTGGAGAACGTCGGCGTGCACGACGATTTCTTCGCCCTCGGCGGCTCCTCCCTCGTCCTGACCCGCCTCGCCGTCGCCCTCACCAAGGCGTCCGGCGACGACGTCCAGCTGCGCGGCCTGTTCGGCGCGTCCACCGTGGAGGCCCAGGCCCGCCTCATCGAGGAGTCCCGGCCCGCCGTGCCCGAGGTGGTCCCGGTGGACCGCGGCGTACCGCTGCCGCTCTCCTTCGGCCAGCACCGCCTGTGGTTCCTGGACCGTATGCACCCCGGCAGTCCCGAATGGGTCGCGCCGCTCTTCCTGCGGCTGCCCGCCGGCACCACCGAGGCCACCGTCCGCACCGCCCTCGACACCCTGGAGCAGCGCCACGAGGCCCTGCGCACCCGCTACGTCCTCCAGGGCGAGGAACCCCGCCAGGTCGTCGTCGGCGCACAGCCCGTCGAACTCCGCGTGGAGGACGCCGGCGAGGCCCAGCTGGAGCGGCTCTTCGACGAGCAGTTCCGCCGCGGTTTCGACCTGACCGACGGCCCGCTGTGGCGTGCCATGCTGGTCCGGGTCCCGCTCGGCGGCCCCGTCCTGCTGGTCACCGCCCACCACATCGCCAGCGACGGCTGGTCGACGGTCGTGCTGGAGCGGGAGATCCGCGAGCTGTGCGCGGCGGCCGGGGAGAACCGTCCGCACGAACTGCCCGCACCCGCCGTGCAGTACGGCGATTACGCCGCCTGGCAGGCTGCCCGCACCGACGACGCCGTCCTGGACCGCGAACTCGACTACTGGAGATCCGCCCTGCGCGGCATGCCCGAACTCCAGCTGCGCACGGACCGGCCCCGCCCGGCCCACCGCGACGGACACGGCCGGGGCGTACGGTTCTCCGTGCCCGCCGGTCTCGCGGACGCCCTCAGCGGCATCGGCCGACAGCACGGGGCCACGCCGTACGCCGCCCTGCTCGCCGCCTTCGCGGCGCTGCTGGCCCGCTACAGCGGTCAGGAGGACTTCGGTGTCGGCAGCCCGGTGACCGGCAGGCTGCGGCCGGAGACCCAGGACACGGTGGGCTTCTTCCTCAACTCCCTCGTCATGCGCTGCGACCTGTCCGGCGACCCGAGCTTCGCCGAACTGCTCGTCCGTACCAAGGACACCGTGCTCTCCGGCTTCGCCCACCAGGAGCTGCCCTTCGAACGGCTGGTGGACGAACTCCAGCCGGTCCGCGACCTGTCGCGCACCCCGCTCTACCAGGTGGCCTTCGACCTCCAGGACGAGGGCGCCACCATGGTGGCCGGCGACGGTGTCCTCATGGACGCCTTCCAGGGCGCCTGGCGGGTGGCCAAGACCGACCTCACCCTCTTCGTCTGGCGGCACGCCGACGGGTCCCTCACCGGGGCCTTCGAGTACGCGGCCTCGCTCTTCGAGCCCACCACGGTGGAGCGCATGGCCGACCACTTCGTCCGCCTCGTCCAGGCGGTCGTCGACTCCCCCGGCACCCCGCTCTCCGCGATCGACCTCACCAGCGTCCACGAGCACCGGCTGCTCCGCCTCTGGAACGACTCCGCGGTGGCGATGCGTGAGCTGTCGGTACCGGAACTGATCGCGGAACAGGCCGAGCATCACCCGGACGCGGTGGCCGTGGAGTCGGACGGTACGGCGATGTCGTACGCGGAGCTGGACGCCCGCGCCAACCGTCTCGCCCACCGGCTGCGGGAGGCCGGCGTGGGCCCCGAATCATCGGTGGCAGTGCTGCTGGACCGGTCGGCCGACCTGATCGTGGCACTGCTGGCGGTCTGGCGTACCGGTGCCGGCTACGTCCCCATGGACCCCGTCCTCCCCGCCGCCCGCATCACCGGCATGGTCACAGACGCCGGCGTGCAGACGGCCCTCACCACCGCCGCCTACGCCGACCGCTTCGAGGTGCCGGTGGTGCGGGTCGAGGACGACAACTCGCACCTGCCCCAGTCGCCTCCCGAGGTGCCGGTGGACCTGGACACGGTCGCCTACACCGTCTTCACCTCCGGCTCCACCGGCCGCCCCAAGGGCGTACAGGTCACCCACCGCAACCTGGCCAACCACATCGACTGGGCCGTACGCGCACTCACCTCGGCCGGCACCGGCGGCGCCCCCGTCTTCTCGTCTGTCGCCTTCGACCTCGTCGTCCCCAACCTGTGGGCCCCCCTCGCCGCCGGACAGCGCACCTGGCTGTACGACGGCGAACTCACCGACCTCGGCACCGCGTTGACGGACGCCGGCCCGTTCTCCTTCATCAAGCTCACCCCCGGCCACCTCGACATCCTCTCCAGCCAGCTCACCGACGACGAGATCACCACCCTGGCCGGCAAGATCGTCGTCGCCGGCGAAGCACTCCCCGGCACCCTCGTCGCACGCTGGCACCAGATCCTCGGCGACGAAAAGGTCCTCAACGAATAC
>NZ_JBIAHR010000045.1:0-19921 GCF_042870695.1 Streptomyces sp. NPDC006384 | reverse complement strand
CCGGGTCCGCGTAGACGGCCACGCTCGCGATCCCGGCGTCCCGGCAGGCCCGGGCTACGCGGACAGCGATTTCGCCACGATTGGCGATGAGCACCCTCCGCATGTCAGGACGCCTGCCGGGCGGCCGGCGGCGCGTCCGGGGCCACGTGGTGGAACCGGCCGGTGCCGGTCTGCAGCGGCCCCAGCGATCCGTCGAAGAAGATCAGCGGTTCCCGGCCCTGTTCCGGTGTTCCCAGGGCCACCACCTCGCCGACGACGATGTCGTGGTCACCGGCCGCGTGGACGTCGACCGTCGTACAGGTCAGGTGGGCCAGCGCCTCGCTCAGCACGGGCAGTCCGTCCGCGGTGAAGTGGTGCGGGACGCCCTCGAGCATGTCCGGCCGCCGCTCGGCGAAGTGCCGGGCCAGCGACTGCTGGCGGCCGGAGAGGAAGTTGACGGTGAACCCGCCGCTCTCGGCCAGCGTGCTGTGCAACCGGGACCGCCGGTGCAGACAGAACAGGACGAGCGGGGGCTCCAGGGAGACCGAGGTGAAGGAGTTGACGGTCGTTCCGTCCGCCTCGCTCCCCGATCCGGTGGTGATCACGGTGACGCCGGTCGTGAACAGGCCGCACACACGGCGCAGGCCCAGGGGGTCGACGGGCCGGCGCTGCTCGGAGGCGCGGGTCAGCGACCGTGCTGCTGCGGACATGGCCGTCCTTTCTTCGCGGTGTGGGGAGGGAGACTGTGCGGATCAGAGGAGCTTGCGGACCTTGGAACCGGCCTTGAGGATGCCGAGCAGGAACTCCCGGCCCACGTTGTTCATCTCGGCCGGCGCCTGGGCGGAGGCCCAGTACAGGAAGCGGGCCATCGTCACCGTCGACGGGTAGATGAAGCGGCGGCTCTCGTCCTTCCAGCCGAAGACCGGGTTGACGACGGGGGACTCGTCGAGCAGCCCGAACACGATGTCGGCGGCCTCGTCGCCGGTCAGCGCGCCCGCCTCGTACTTCTCACAGGTCTCCGCAGTCGCCTCCAGCAGCTGCTTGAAGGAGTCGCTCTGCGGCCACCACAGGCCCGGGTACGGGACGTTCTCCAGCTCGTCGAAGTGCTCCGTGCGACCGTCGCGCAGGTGCTTGAGACGGGCCCGGGTCAGCCGCATGGTGCCGGGGGTGATGAAGGAACCCCAGACCCGGAAGACCGCGTTCCACAGCCGGAAGTGGGAGAAGGAGATGAAAGAGCTGTTCACGAGCTCGTCGTTGTACTGCAGCAGCCCCTGCTCCAGGCGCTCGACGTACTCGAAACGCTCGGCCGAGAAGTCGCCGTCCTTCAGCGCGGTCACCAGACGAGAGGTGAGCGCGTCCACCACTTCCAGGGTGTTCGACAGTCCCCGGGAGAACAGCGGGTCGAGGAATCCGGCCGCGTGCGACATCAGACACCAGCGGTCGCCGACGGTCTGCTTCGAGGAATACTGCAACCGGTCGGTGGACACCCATTCCCGTACTCGGGTGGCGCCGTCGAATTGCCGCTTGACCGCCGGGTACTTGTCCAGGAAGAGCTGGAACTCCTGCTCCGGGGAAAGATCCTTGGGCTTCGGGTAGGTGCGCTCGTCGATGGTCAGCGCGACGCTGCACAGCGGGTTCCGGGACTTCTCGTGATTGTCGAACGGGATGATCCAGAACCAGCCGCGCTCGATGAGGTGGTGCATGGTGCCGGTGTGCCAGTCGGCCGGCGGCCGGAGCGCGGCCGGGTGTCCGCTGACGTCGTCGAACCGCTTGATGCCCACGTAGTGGGTGAACATCGACCGGGAGTGGTGCTTGAAGCGGGCCGGCTTCTCCCGCAGGTCGAGCTTGTCGGCGAGCGGTGAGCGGAACCCGGAGGCGTCCACCAGGTATTTCGCCCGGTACAGCTCGGGCTGGGCGCCCGGGGCGGCGCTCTTGCCGAGGACCGTCACACCGTCCTCGTCGAAGTCGACCTCGCTCGCCCGCCAGTTCTGCCGGGGGGTGCAGCCGTACTTGATCGCCACGTGGAACATGAAGGCGTCGCTGTCCTGACGGAACATGTGGCTGTTCTGGTGGAAGATCTTCGGCAGCGCCAGCTGGGTGGCCTGCCGGGGGTCGGGCTCCCTGCCGACCTCGTGCTTCATGAACCCGAAGTGCGCCTTGGTGCCGAACGTCGGGGCGATGTCCCGGGTGGAGGCCTGGACGCTGGCCAGGCTCTTCAGCTCGGGTATCCCGTGCCGTTCGGAGAGGATGTGGATCCACTCCACGAGCTGCGGGGTCATGGACTCGCCGATGGCGAAGCGGGGGTGCGCGGCCGCGTCGACCAGCAGAACGTTCGCGCCGTGCCGGGCCAGGATCGCCCCCGTCACGGAGCCGGCCAGTCCGGAGCCCAGGACGATGACGTCGAAGGTCATCTCCTCGGGTACGCCGGCCGGTTCGGGCATGCCTTCGGTCCGTGTCGCGACCATGAGCTGTCTCCTTCGTCGAGGCGGTGCACAGCGGGTTCCGGTGTTGAGCACGACGGTGTGACCGCATGGAAAAAGGCCCTTCGCTCCGTTCGGAGTGAAGAGCCTTGGAGGGCTTCTCGGGGGAAGTTCTGAAAGGAACCTGGAAGAAGGTCCTCAGGAAGTGGTGGGGCGGCGCAAAGGCATGCGAGAACCGCTGGGTTAAGCGTGACAGCATTTCTCCGGAGGATCAACCCCCGGCCGGGACCGGAGGCGTCGGGATTTCGGAGAAGGCGCTTCCGGAATGTGTGGGGGAAAGGAGTTTCAGCAGCAGAGCGCGCAATTCCTCGGTGCCGCCGGGGCCGAGCAGGTCCGACACGTCGGCCGCCAGGTCGTCCACGGCCCGCGACACCGTGTCGAGCTTCTCCAGGCCGGTGTCGGTCACTTCGAGGGCGTAGCGGCGCCGGTCGTGCGGATCGCGGCCTCGGCGCACGAGTTGCTGCCTGACCAGTTCGTCCACGAGCTGGGAAACGGCGGGTCCGGTGATCGACAGCAGTTCCGCCAGTCGCTGCTGGGCGCAGGGACCGAACGTCGTCAGGACGGACAGCGGGCCGTAGTGGCGCACCCGCAGACCGGTGCCGGCCAGCTTCTCGTCGCCGAGTCGGCGCAGCCGGTGGTGGGCCTGGGCCACCAGGTACTCGGTGCCCTGCGCCAGGGACTGTGCGGACTCGGGCAGCAACCGGGTGAGGAGGGAGTCGAGCCGCGCGGTCTCTTCGGGAGTGAGTACGGAGGTGAGCCGGGCGTCCCGCTCGGCCACCGCGCGCCGCCGGACGTCCAGTGCCCGGCGTCCCTCGTCCGTCAGGGAGAGCACGTACTGGCGCCGGTTGTCGGGGTTGCGGGTACGCCGGACCTCGCCGCGCTCCTCGAGGCGGTCGATGACCGACACCATGATGGTGCGGTTGATGCCCAGCCGCTCGGCCAGATCGAGCTGGGACTCCCAGTCGTGACCGGTGAGCGCGTCGAGCACCAGGAAGTCGCGGGAGTCCGCGTCGCCGCCGTTGCCGGTGGAGGAGAACTGGGCGTGGACCCGGCGCAGGAGGTAGCCGATGAAGTCGGTGAGTGACTCCGGGAGCGCCCCGGGGACTTCCGCGGTCTCCTCGGTCCGTGTGACGGGGCTTCGCCCGGCGTCGCGTTCATACCGCAAGAACAGCACCTCCTGCCCGAGTATACGGGCGGTGTCCGGGAACGTCCGGCGGCGTGCGCCGCCCCGCGGAACGCGGACCCGTGCGGGACGGAGAAGGGGCGTGCCGGGTCGGCACGCCCCTGGAAGACTCCGGCGGCCCGCCCCGGGGGACAAGGCGGGGCCGCCGGAGGGTCACAGCGCGACCGGGGGGTGCTGCGGGTCGCGCTGCGGCTGGGGGGCGGCCGTGGGAGCGGTCACCATGGCGACGACCAGGGCCAGCAGGTAGAGGCCGCCACCGAGCAGGAAGCCGTAGGAGTACCCGGTGGTCAGTGCCTCGGGCGCGTTGCCCGGCAACTCGTTCTCGGTGATCACGGTGGCGGCGGCGGCCAGTGTCGCCAGGCCGATGGCACCACCGATCTGCTGGGCGGTGTTGACCAGGCCGGAGGCGGCGCCGGTGGCCTGCGGCTCGACGCCACGGACGCTGATGACGGTGACGGTCACGAAGACCATGCCGAGCCCGAGGCCGACGACCAGCTGTGCGGGCAGCAGTGCCGCCAGCGGGTTCTGACCGGGGGTCAGGAAGCTGAACCAGGCCATGCCCACGATGCCGACGACCAGGCCCACCACGATGACAGCGCGCTCGGACATCCGGGCCAGCAGCTGCGGGCCCAGGCCGCCGGCCGCGATGCCCATGCCGAGCGCGAAGGGCAGGTACGCGAGGCCGGTGATCATCGGCTCGTACCCCTTGACCAGCTGCATGTAGAGGGTGAGGAAGTAGAAGGTGGCGAGCATGCCGGCGCCGACCAGGAACATGATCAGGTTGGCCCCGACCCGGCTGCGGTCGGCGAGCAGACCCCGGGGGATCATCGGCGCGCGGCTGCCGCGCTGGACGGCGACGAAGGCGACGAGCAGGACGAGGGCGACGGCCAGTCCGATCAGGGCGAGGCCGTCACCGATGCCTTCCTCACCGGCCCGGGTGATGCCGAAGACGAGGGCACCGAAGCCGAAGGTGGCGGCGAAGGCGCCGGGCACGTCGACCTTGCCGCGCTCGCGGTCGCCCTCGACGAGGACGCCGGTGCCGAGAAGTACGGCCAGGGCGATCGGGATGTTGATGAACATCACCCAGCGCCAGCTCAGGAACTCGGTGAGCACGCCCCCGAGCAGCAGGCCGACGACCGAGCCGAGTCCGCCCATGGCGCCGTACACCCCGAGCGCCTTGTTGCGGGCGGGGCCGGCCTCGAAGGTGGTGGCCAGCAGGGACAGGGCGGTGGGGGCGGCGATGGCCGCGCCCGCGCCCTGGATCACCCGGGCCAGGATGAGCAGTTCCCCGCTCTGGGCCACGCCGCCGAGCAGGGAGGCGGCGGTGAACAGGACCAGGCCGATGCGGAACACCCGGCGGCGGCCGAAGAGGTCGCCGGCCCGGCCGCCGGCCAGCAGCAGGCCGCCGAACGCCAGGGCGTAGGCGGTGACGACCCATCCGAGGCCGGACTCGCTGAGGCCGAGGGCACTCTGCATGCTCGGCAGCGCGACGGCGACGATGGTGTTGTCGAGGACCAGCATCAGCTGTGCTGCGGCGATGACCAGCAGCGCGAGGCCGAGCCTGCCGTCCTGCCGCGGCGGCGCCGCGGCCTTGGGGACGGCCTGGGTGCGGTCTTGCAGCGACATGAGTTCTCTCCGATGTCTCTGGTGGGAAGCGGGGGGGCGGGGCCCGGACCGGGCGGTGGCCGCGGTTCAGCGCAGGGCGGCGTCCGCCTTCGGGGTCCAGATGTCCAGGTCCTCGTAGGCGGCGCGCCATTCGGTGGCGTAGGCCTGGCGCAGGGGCTCGGGCATCTTGCCGAGGACGGTGGCCACCTTGGCCGCGTCGATGTCGTCCAGCAGCCAGGGCAGGTAGCGGGTGGAGTCGTCGCCGATGCGGGTGCGCTGCTCGGCGCTGAAGGCGGCCCACTCCTTCTGGCTCAGGGTGAGGTCCATCAGGGCGAGGGCGTCCCGCTCCTCGTGGTCGAGGTGACCGCCGAGCCGGGTGCAGAGGGCGTCGGCCAGGCCGCCCAGGCGCTGGAGCCCGGTCTCGCGGTCGGCGAGGGCCGCGTCGATGTCCGCCAGCAGGGGTTCGATCACCGCGTGCTCGGCCTCCATCGCCTCGAGCAGGGCCAGCTCGTCGGGACGGCCGGCCAGGGCGCGCTCCATCGGCGGCCACACGGTGACGTCCTCGGAGACGTGGTGGGCGGTCAGGAACTTCTTGAACAGCTCCCAGCCGACCGCGGTGCTCAGTACGTGCCGGGGGTCCTCGTCGACCCGGGCGGTGATCCGGGCGATGCGCTCCAGCTCGCGCCGCAGGGCGTCGTGGATCGCGAACATCATCGTCATGTCGAGGTTCTTGAAGTCCTGGTTCACGGCTCTCTCCCTCATCGCCTCACTGCTCCGTGCGGTACCGCGACAGTATCGTCAACTTGCTTATCTATCAAGGTGCTAACTAACAAAACCCCAACTATCAGGAACCGAAGCACTGTGGGAAGGGGGGAGGCGCAGGTCAGCGTTGTTCGGCCGGTTGCGGCACGGGGCCCTTCGCGTCAGCGGATTCCCGTGCGGCGGGATCACCGGAGGGCGCCGGGGCAGCTGCCGTCCGACGGATCAGGCTGAGCGCCGGTGTGGTCATGGCCGTGGTCACCAGGGCCATGAGCACCAGGACGGTGAACAGGTCGGGGCCGACGATGCCGAGACCGAGACCGATGTCCAGCACCACCAGCTCGGTCAGTCCCCGGCAGTTCATCAGCGCGCCGATGGACATCGCGTCCCGCCATCCGGTGCCGGTCAGCCGGGCCGCGAGCGCGCTGGCACCCCACTTGCCCAGCCCCGCCACGGCGAGCACGGCACCGGCCCACCACCACAGCGCCGAGCCGCCGGCCAGCAGCGACACGTCGGTTCGCAGCCCCGTGCTCACGAAGAACAGCGGCAGCAGCACAGGCACCGCGAAGGCACGCAGCCGTATCGCCGCCGTCGCGGCCCGCCGGCTGCCGCGCGGAGTGATCACCCCGAACAGGAAGGCGCCGAACAGCGCGTGCACGCCGATCCGGTCGGTGGCGTACCCGGACACGCACAGGCCGCTGAACAGCACGACCAGCACCACGGTGTCGGAGCGGCCCCGTTCGGCCCGCGCGGCCCACCGGGTGAGCAGCGGCCGGACGACGTAGAACAGGACCAGCGTGAAGGCCGTCGCGTACAGCGCGGTCGTGACGGCACCGAAGGGCGAACCGCTGTTCGCGATCGCCACGACGGCGGCCAGCATGCACCACGCGCTCACGTCGCCCACGGCCGCGCTCGCCAGGGCGAGCACGCCCACCCGGCTGCGGTACAGCCCGCGGTCGGTGAGGATGCGGGCCAGGACCGGGAACGCGGTGATGCTCAGCGCCACCCCGATGAACAGCACGAACGAGAGCCGGTCGGTGCCGTCCGGGGCGAGCGGGCCGTACATGCCGAGCGCCAGCAGGGCGCCGAGCACGAGCGGCACGGCGGTGCCCGCCTGGGAGACGGCGAGGGCGGTTCTGCGGTCCCCGCGCAGAGTGCCGAGGTCGAGTTCCAGCCCGATGAGGAACATGAAGACGAGCAGCCCGACATTGCCGAGCATGTCGAGGTACGGGATCACGGAGGGGTCGAACAGCCAGGCCTGGCCGCCTGGCCACAGCGCGCCCAGCAGGGAGGGGCCGAGCAGGATGCCGGCGAGTATCTCCCCGACCACCGGCGGCTGACCGAGCCGGCGCAGGAACTGGGCGGCCACCCGGCTGACGAGGATCACCACCGGAACGGCGATGAGGAGGTCGGAGAGAGGGACGGGAACAGCGGCCATCACGTCTCCTGGGACAGGAAGGGGGGTGGACACCGGACGGCGTCACGGTGGTTGTCGGTCGGGTCAGGAGCCGTAGGGGTGGGCCGCCTTGGCGGTGCGCAGGGCGTCGGCCCACCACGTCAGCTGGTCGAGCATGAGCTTGGCGGCCGCCTCGCACCTCCCGGGATCGGCGGGGAACCGTCCCTCGTCGTCGAAGTGGTCGAGCACTCGGGGGAAGGTGACGACGTCCTTCATCCCCACGCAGTGGAACTCGGCGAATATCTGCCGCAGATGCTCGATCGCGCGCACTCCGCCCGCGGCACCGAGCCCGTAGCCGATGAAACCGACGGGCTTGGCCTGCCACTCCGCCTGGAAGCTGTCGATCAACGTCTTCAGCGGGCCGGGGATGCTGCGGTTGTACTCCGGCACGACCACGGCATAGGCCTCGGCGCCGGCGATTCGCGGGCGCAGCGCCGTCGTCACGGGGTCGTCCGCGGCCAGGTCGGACGGCAGCGGATGGTGGGCCACGTCCACGACGTCCAGGACGAGGTCCTCGCGCCGCCGGGCCACATCCGCGAACCATCCGGCCACGTGCGGGGCGAGCCGCCCTTCGCGGGCCGAGCCGACGAGGAGCGCGACCCGGACCGGTGCGGGCGTCACCGGTCCGCCGGCAGCGGCGCGGACACCGGCGTCAGTGCGAGGAACTCGGTGGCCTCGACCCGGGACAGGATGCGACGGGTCACGGCCGGCATGTGCGTGGTGCCGTCGTCGGTGAAGACGACGGGGTCGGTCACCCGGATGCGGCGCCCCCGGGTGGTGATCTCGCAACCACCCGCCGCCAGAACGTTCTTGACCCAGTCGGAGCCGGGCCCGTACGGCAGCGTGATGACGATGTCCGTGCCGCGCCGGAACAGTTTGACCGGCGTGGTGAACTCCCGTCCGGACTTGCGGCCCCGGTGGTGGACCTTCCCGAAGCCCGGCAGCCGGCTGAACAGGGGGCCGACGAACCGGTTGGCGAACCGTCGGTTGAACCGGGCGACTTTCCTGTCGAGGGGCATGACGTCCTCCTTGTGCGTCTTCTGCGGCCGGAGGGCCGGCGGCCGTCCGGTGCCGGCGCCGGACGCGGCAGCGCACGTACGGCGCGCGCGTCCGGCGCCGGAGCGGGGCGGGGTCAGGCGCGGGGACCGCCGGCCGGGGTGAGGGGGCCGGCCGGCTTGCCCCCCGACTGCAGGAAGCGCTGCAGGGCGAAGTTGTCGACGATGCCCCAGCGTTCGGCGATCCGGTCGCCCTCGAAGCGGAACCAGATGATCGCTTGGTGCTGGACCTGGAGACCGGTCGGCTGGATCCCGATGAAGGGACCCGTGTGCCGGCCGTGCATCACCCAGCGGATGGCGGCCTTGTCGCCCTGGGCGATGAAGTCGAGGATCTCGTACTTGATGTCGCTGAAGGCGGACTGCTGGATCCGGATGGTGTGCTTGAACGCCTCCGGGCCGCGCATGGAGTCGTCGTGGCTGCCGTGGTTGCGGAAGTCCGCGGTGAGGTAGCGGTCGGCGGCCGAGAGGTCACCGAGGTCGAGACCCTCGTGGAAGACCTTCTCGATCAGTTCTTTCTGCTGGTCCGGCGTGAGAGCGGTGGGCATGGCGGGTTCTCCTTCGCTGGGCGGGGTTACTGGGAGGGGGTGCTGCGGCCGCCACGGGTGTCGAGCGTCCGCTCGTCGACCCGGGTGACACCGGCGGGTACCGCTCCGGTGGTCCACACGATGCGCAGCCGCAGCCGGTCGAAGCGCCAGCCGTCCGGCGTACGCCGGGCCGTACCGGCGAAACGGCCGCCGAGCTGGAAGTACTCGGAGGCGTCCGGGGGCTGCGGCGAGCCGTGGTGCACATGGGAGGCGATCAGGCTCCAGCCGACCTCGGCGCGGTCGCCGTCGACCTCGACCGTGCTCTCGGAGCCGTGGTGGTGTGTACGGCCCCAGCGCGCCATGATCCGGGCGGTGAAGCCGTCGACGCCGGTGCTGCCCCGGTGGCTGCCGACCGGGAACGTCATCTCCACGTCGTCCGTGAACAGGGAACGGGCCCATGCCGCGTCGAAGGTGCCCGCGTCGAGGCTGGCCAGATAGCGGTCGGTGAGGTCCTTCAGCGCCACGATGTCGGACAGCCGGGTCACCTCGGCGGCCAGACCTGCGGGGAGCGCGGTCTGCGCCGGGGTCACGAGACCCTGCGCGCTTCGGTCCGGGCGCCCGTCGCGTAGATCACGGCGTCGTCGGGGCTGTGCACGACGGCCTTGCCCTCTCCGGTGAGCGTGTCCCCGAAGAGGCGCGCCGTGATGTCGATCTGTATGTACGCGGCATGGTGGCCGTTGGGGCTGATCTGGGTGACGTCGAGGTTGAAGTCCTCACGCAGGGAGAACTCCAGGGCCTCCTCGCCGACCGAGGTCCACGTGCCGTAGCCGGTGCTCTTCCGCGTCGTGACCGAGAGCGAACCGTCCGCGGCGAAGGCGACCGTGTACTCGTCCACCTCGTCGTCGTGCGTGACCGTACCCGTCCATCGTCCGACGGGGGTCCAGGCAGAAACAGGCATCGTCCACACTTCCTCGAATGGGGGCGGCAGAAAAAAAGAGATCCGCGGCGAGTCGGTGCTGACGACTGGCCGCGGATCTCTCGGAAGGCGAAGAACGCGGGGCTGCGAGGAGCCGGCCGCGGGACGCGCCGCCCGTGAGACTTCCGCCGAAGAAGCGGCGGCATCCGGGCATGGGGGCGCCGCAGAAAGTGTGACAGTTACCGTCTTCGTCGTCAACTGCCCTGTTGGAGAAGGGTGTTGAGACAAAGCAGCTGCCCCCGCGGCCGGTGTGGGCCGCGGGGGCAGCTGGGTTCCGAGCCCCGCACGGATCGGTCCTTGACGGAGCGGTCGGTCCGCAGAGGTCCCTCGGGGACCCGGGTCATTCGAGCGGGCCCCGGCGGGTCAGGGCCAGCAGTTCCTCCAGGTCGTACTCCGCGCGCTGGGGACCACCGTGGCGGGTGATCTTTCCGCGGCTGGCCCATTTGCGGATGGTGGCCTGGGACACGCCCATCGCCAGGGCGGCCAGTTCCGTGGGCACCGTACGGCGCCGGGCCGTACCGTCGGTGCGCTCCGTGAGGCCGCTCACGCGGCCGGCTCCTTCTCCGTGCGGCCGGCCAGCAGCAGCCACTGCCGGGGCGGCACCGGGTGGCCGGCGTCGCAGGAGACGTGGCCGGGGGCGCGGTCGCGGTCGCCCGGCCGGACGCCGAAGAGGGCGCCCTCGCACTCCGGCCGCGGACACGGACCGAGCGGGAAGCTGTTCACCGGTCCCGGGCCGAGCAACTCGTCCAGGCTCGCGAGCAGCTCGCTGACCTCCTCGGTGAACTCGACGCCGGCGGGGTGGCCGGCGAACCACGGCAGTTGCCGCCCCAGGAACCGCACCAGTCCGCCGAGCCCGTGCTCCGTCGCCCCGAGGGCGGTGCCGCCGCGCTCGTCCAGGACCAGCCGCGCCCACAGGCCCAGCGTCTCGGTCACCCTGCTGCGCAGGGACACGACCTGCTCGTCCAGCACGATACCGACGCTGCCACGACTGCCGCTGACCCGCTGCCGCAGTGCCTTCGCGGGGGCGGCGGCCAGGGTTTCGTCGCTCTCCTTGTACAGGGCGAGCAGCGTCCGCAGCTCTCGGCCGGACCGGTCCAGGCAGCGGGTGCAGATCCGGCCGCACCGCCGTGCGCAGTCCCTGCTCGTGTGCTCCTCGGTGGCTCTCTCGCGCTCATCCATCGAAACCCCCCGATCCGTGGCAGTTGTGTAAGACGGCATTCAGTCTCGCCAGGCTCTTGGGGGCACTTCTACCGCCGGCGATGCAGGGTTCCCACAAGCATGCGAGGTGGGGTCAGCGCAGTGTCAGCGCCGTGCCAAGTGCCCAGGTCCGGGCGTCCGGATGAAGGGCCGATCCAGGAAAACATGCAAACCTGCCTACTTGTTTGTGGCTCGCCAGAGGGTTCCGGAGCGGAAGATTCAGGCCAATTGGCGTGCACATGTGAAGGAAATGCGCGGGGGAAGCGGTCGTCGGGAGGTGCCGAGCATGGGTACGGCTTCCGAGAAACAGGCTTCCTTGTATGCTTCTGTGGTCGAGTGGGCGGCAGGGGTCGAGGAAGGCAGGTGCGGTCTGATGCAGGCACGGTCCGAGCGGACCCGGGAGGCTCTGATCCGGGCCACGGCGGAGCTGATCGCGGACGGGCGTCCGGCCGACACGGGCCTGGTCAACATCTGCCGTCGGGCCGGCGTGAGCCGCGGCGCGCTCTACCACCACTTCTCTTCGACCACCGACCTTGCGGCCGCCGTCCACGAACAGGCGCGCGGACGGCTGGAGGAGATCGTCGACACGGCGTTCTCCGGACCGGCCGCCGACGCCCCGGAACGCTTCTGCCTGGCTCTCGCCGAGGCGCTGGGCACTGACACGATCGTCCGGGCGGGCCTGGAGCTGGCCCCGGACGGCTCAGCGGGACCGCCGCGGCTGCGCGATCACCTGATGTCGCTGCTGCGCGCCCGGGTGGCCGCCGCGCACGAGGCGGCCGGTGGACGGCACGGCGCGCCGCCCGGGGACCTGGCCGACCTGGCCGTGGTCATGACGGCCGGGATCGAGACCCTGGGCCGGTCGGACCCCGGATGGTGGGGCGGCGACACGTCCCGGCGCCTGTGGGCGCTGATGCGCCCGCTGTTCCTCGAGGCGGGCGGTGCCCGTCACCGCGAACCGTGACAACGTTCGCAGGCCGTCCGGGAGCGGGGTCAGGACGCGGGCGGCGCGGTGCGGAGCCGGCCGATCAGGCCGGGAGTGGCGAGACCGGGCAGGAAGAAGCGCCAGAAGGCGCCGACCCGGTCGCGCAGGTCCACCCGGCCGGTGTACGCCTGGGACATGATCTGCAGGCCGGTGAAACAGCCGACGATCGTCGACGCCGCCTCGTCCACGTCGACTCCAGGCAGGAGTTCGGCCCGTTCCTCCGCTTCCCGCAGCAGTTTCTCGACCGTCTCCAGGGACTGCTCGTAGGCGGTCCGCGGAGGGCGGTTGAAGGAGGTCTGCTCGGTGGTCAGACGCACGCTGGCGCGCAGGACCGGGTCGTGCTGGAGCCGGCGGGCGAACTCCAGGGTCAGGTCGATCACCGACTGCAGCCGCACCGGCCGGTCCGGCACATCCAGGGCCTCGCCGTGGGCCTGGACCAGGGCGACGGCGATCGCTTCCTTGGAGGGGAAGTGGTGGTACAGGGAACCGCGGGTGAGTCCGGTGCGGGCCAGTATGTCGTTGGTGCTCGCGGCGTCGTAGCCGCGTTCGTCGAAGACGTGGGCGGCGGCCTCGAGAATCGACCGCCGTGACTGCCTGCCGCGTTCCTGTTGAGCCATGTCCCATCCTTACCCTGCCGCAATTACCCAGACAGACTAGTCTGTATTGTTGTTCCTCTCCACGCCGGTCACTCTCCGCGTCGGGCGGGCGGTGGCGTGCGGACCCGGGGCGGGGCGCGCGTACGAGCGGGGCCTCGGGGGCGGGCCCCCGGGAGGTGCGGTCACGGATGACCGAGCCGGAACCCCACACCGCGCACGGTGATGATCCAGCTGCTGGAACCGAGCTTGCCGCGCAGCGTGCCGACGTGCGTGTCCACGGTCCGCCCCCGGGGCGACCACGCGTCGTCCCACACATGGGCCATGATCTGGTGCCGGGTGAGTACCGTGCCGGCCTGCAGGGCCAGGAGGTGCAGCAGGTCGAACTCCTTGCGGGTCAGGTCCAGGGGTTCGCCGTGGAGGGTGGCCGAACGGGCGGCCACGTCGATGCGCAGCCCGGCGTGGGTGATGACCCGGCCCGTGTCCGCCATGACCGGCCGGCCGTGCGAGCGGCGCATCACCGCCTCCATGCGGGCCAGTAACTCACGGAAACCGTACGGCTTGACCAGGTAGTCGTCCGAGCCCGCCTGGAGACCGAGTACGCAGTCGAGTTCCGAGCGCCGTGCGGTGACGGTGATGATCGGTGTGTCGCTGGTGCTCCGGATGGTCCGGCACACCTCGAGGCCGTCCAGGTCGGGCAGGTCGAGGTCGAGCAGGATCAGGTCGGCGTCGCGGTGTCCGTGCAGCGCCTGTGCGCCGGTGGCCACGGCGCGCGCGGTGTATCCCTGCCGGGCCAGTTCCCTCAGGAGTGTCTCGGCGGCCCGCCGGTCGTTCTCGACGACCAGCACGTTCCGGGGCGGCCTGCGGCCCGGGGTGCCGGGCGGGAGGCGGTGTTTCGATGGCGGACCGACGAGCTCTGCGTACTGGCGGTTCATCTGTCCCCCTGAAAACACCTGAAAACTCATCACGTCATCACGGACTGAGCTCACGGCAGAGACAGTACCAAACAGACTTGTCTGTTTGTCAAAGTCCGCATCGTGCTGCTGTGCGACCCGTCGGGTGCTGGGGCCGGCCTGCTGCGCGCTGGGTGCTTCTCGCCGAAGGGGGCTCGTGTCCCGGTCCCGCTCGTTCGGGGCTTCGGAGGGATGTGAGGTCGGCGAGGGGTCAACTCGCGGGTGTTCCCGGGTGGTTGCCTGTCTCCTCGTCCGGTCCGGCGCGAGGGTGGGGGTGCGTACAGCACTTGGCGCACGTGAGTTCAACAAAGCTCCTTTCCTCTTGTAGAAACGGACCGACCTGTCTGTATCTTTGGCGCCAGACAGTCGGCCACGGGGGTGAACAGCCGACTCACCGCCTGGTGTCATCCCCCGTCTGAACCTGATGGGAGCCCTGCGCATGCCGAACCTCACCTCGAAGGCACCCGGCGTCAAAGCACAGTCCCGGGAGCTGACCTCCACCGTTCCGCGTGAGTACGTGCACCGCGCGGCCGTCTCGGAAGTCCTTCTCACCGGCTGGGAGCACGACGGTCCCGCCGACGGCGACCGCAGCGGCTTCGTGGTCAGGGCCCAGTGGCCGCGCTGCCACTCCCTGTTCGCGTCCGACCACGGCTATCAGGACCCGATGCTGCTGGTCGAGTCGGTGCGGCAGATCGGTTCCCTGCTGGCGCACGCCGAGTTCGACGTGCCGTTCGGGCACCAGTTCCTCATGTCCGACCTCAGCGTGACCGCCGACCCGGAGCTGTTCAGGGTCGACGCGGCCCCCACCGACATCGAGATGCACACCCTGTGCCGGGACATCGTGCGCCGCGGCGGCGGCCTGCGCGAGATGCGCTACGACGTCACCGTCCGACGCGGCGGCGAGGTGCGGGCGACCGCCTCGGCCGCCTTCCGGTGCATGAGCCCGCACGTGTACAGACGGCTGCGGGGTGAGCGTCCCACGGTCTGCCGTCGCACACTCCCGCCGGCGCTCGACCCCGCCGCCGTGCGTCACGGCAACCCCTGGCACGTCCTGCTGGGCGAACCGTCGCCGATGACGCCGGGCCGCTGGGAACTGCGGGTCGACACGGCCCACCCGACCTACTTCGACCACCCGACCGACCACATCCCCGGCATGGTCCTGCTGGAGGCCGCCCGACAGGCCGCCCACGTCGTGACCGGGCTGCCCTGCGCCCGGCTCTCGGACGTGCGGGCCGGCTTCGCACGCTACGCCGAGTTCGACTCCCCGTGCTGGATCACGGCCACCGCCGGGGAGTACGGCGCACAGGGCGAGCTGCCGGTGCGGGTGCGCGCCAGCCAGCAGGACGAGACCGTCTTCACCGCCGACCTCGTCCTGCGTCCCCGGGTCAGCTGACCCGCCTCATCCGCTGGGAGGGTTCCCCCGTGCTCACCGTACTGATCACCGGCGCGTCCGGATTCGTGGGAGGACGCGTCGTCCGCGAGACGGAGAAGCGGCAGGCCGACATCAGGCTGCTGTCGCACCGACGCCCCGTCCCCGGCTCCGGGAAACGGTGCGTACGGGGTGACCTGGCCGATCCCAGCACCTTGCGCGGCGTCTGCGAGGGCGTCGACGTACTGATTCACTGCGCGGCGCAGATAGGCGGCACCGAGGCGGTCAACGAGGCGGTGAACGCGGGCGGCACCGCGGCGCTGGTCGCGGAGGCCCGGCGGGCCGGGGTCCGGCGTGTCGTGCAGCTCAGCACCGCCTCGGTCTACGGCCGCGGCACCTACCGTCGCCAGCGTCCCGAGGAGCTCGTCCGGAACCCGGGTTCCTGCACCTCCCGCACGCGCGCCGCCGCCGAGGACGCCGTGCTCTCGGCCGGCGGGATCGTCCTGCGCCCCCACCTGGTGTACGGAGAGGGGGACGTCTGGGTCGGGCCCGGCATGGCCCGGGTGCTGCGCGATCTGCCGGGCACCGTGGCGGGCTGGTCCGCGCGGATGTCGATGATCGCCGTCCCGGACCTGGCCCGTGCCCTGGTGGGGGCCGCGTTCGCCCCCGACTCGGCGCTGTCCGCGTCCGTCTACCACGCGGCGCACCCGGAACCGGTCAGCGTGCGCGGCGCCCTGCGCGCCGTCGCCGCCTGCGCCAAGATCCCCTGGCGGCGACGGGACCTGACGGAGGTGCAGGCGCGCGGGTTGCTGGCCGGGAACGACGCCCTGTCGGGCATGGTCGACCTGCTGACGTCCGATCACCTCTTCGAGTCCGACACCCTCTGGTCGGACCTCCGGGAGACTCCGGGCGATCCGTTCGCCACCGGGTTCCTGCGTGCCGAGCCCTGGTACCGCTCGGTGCTGGCTCCTCCCGGACGCCCGTGACGGCAAGGCCCCCGCCGGTCGGGCGGCCGGCGGGGGCCTGGGGGCGGGAGGCCGCCGGTGCTCCGGGGGTCAGGTCTCGCGCTGCCACAGCGCCGGCACGGCCGGTGGTTCCCAGCCCGCCATCGAGGTGTGCGCCTGGAGACAGCGGTAGGAACTGCCCCCGTACGTCACCCGGTCGCCTGCGGCGTAGGTGCGGCCGCTCGCCCAGGTGCCGCCCGGCGGATCGGTGGGCGGATCGGTGGGCGGGTCGGTGGGGTCGGTGCCGCCTTCCACGTCCAGGACGAAGTCGAAGGTGGCCTGCCTGCCGCCGCCGGCGTCGCGGACGTTCATGAGCAGGGCCGGGTCGAAGAGGGCGTCCGTGCCGTTGCGGGGCTCGCCGGGGAAGTAGAGCTGGGTGGTCAGCACGGGTTCGCCGGGAGCCTGGACCTTGACGTGGAGGTGCCGGGTGCGGCCCGGGTAGAGGCCGGGGACGATCGTGCGCAGGGTGAACGCGCCGGTGGCGTCGGTGAACTGGTGGCCGCGGAAGGCGTATCCGGCCATGTCGTAGGCGCCCGCGTGGTCGGCCTGCCAGAAGTCGAGCAGGACGCCGGGCAGCGGGACGCAGGTGCGGCCGAAGACGTGGCCGCTGACGGTCAGCCGGGTGCCGGGGGTGCCCGCGGTGACCAGGTCGGTGCGCAGCGGCGAGTCCGGCTTGAAGTAGGGGCCTTCCATCTGGTCGGGCGTGGGGTCGTCGCCGTCGTCGCAGTAGGGCGTCGGCGGCAGGGTGACGCCCGGTGCGCCGGCCGGGTCCCGGGCGAGGGCGGCGGCGCCGGTGGCGAGCAGCGGGACGGCGGCACCGGCGGCGACGGCCGCCCTGAGCAGGGTCTTGCGGCTGACGCCGGGCTCGGCGTCAGAGGCGCCGGAAGGGGTGGGTGTCATGTCGGGTTCCTCGGTCTCCTCGGTGGGGGGATCCCCTGGGAAGGCGGACGGGACGTGCATGACACGGAGCGCGGCCCCCGGGCGTGCGGGGCAGGCTGTGATCGCTTCGGGGGACGCGCTCCGCCGGTGATCGCCGAAACCGTAAGCCGCGCCGGCGGGCCGGGGAACCTCCTGTTCCGCCCTCTGCCCGGCGTTATGCGGGCGGGGCGGGGACGTGTACGGGGGCGCGGCCGGGCGGTAGCGTCATGGCGCGTCCACGCCGGTGACGGGCGCGCACGGTGGGTGCGGGCGGGGCTCGGCGGGGACGGGCGGTGCGGGCGCGCGCGAGGACGCGGGTGCCTGGTGGACACGGCGCGTGCGGGGCGTACGGGCCGGTACGGGTACTTCCGGTACGGGACTTAGGGGAGGGCGGTCGGATGACCACCGAGGTGACGGCGGGGGCGGACGGCGGGGCGCACGGCGGGGCGGGCGCGCGGCCGGGGGCCGGGACGGGCGCGGCCGGCACGGCGGGCGGGGCGGTGCGGGTGCCGGTGGTGCCGGGGTTCGCGCGGTGGCCCGTCGGCGGGTCGCCGAAGGCGGAGGGCAAGGCGCTGCGCGCCCGCGTGCCCCGGTCCGCGCACGCCGTCCTCGAGACCGACGGGGCCCGGCCGGACGTGGTGAGCGCGGTCGAGGAGTCCAACCGCGGCCGGATACCCGGACTCACCCCGATACGGGCCGGGCGGATGGCGGCCACGCCGTTCGCCTTCCTGCGCGGGTCGGCCGGGCTGATGGCGTACGACCTGGCGCGCACGCCGGTGACGGGGATCGGCGCGCAGATCTGCGGCGACGCGCACGCGGCCAACTTCGGTCTCTACGGGGACGCGCGCGGCGGCCTGGTCATCGACCTGAACGACTTCGACGAGACGGTCCACGGCCCCTGGGAGTGGGACCTCAAGCGGCTCGCCGCCTCGCTGGTCCTCGCGGGCCGGGAGACCGGCGCCGACGAGGAGACGTGCCGGGCGGCGGCGCACGACGCGGCGGGCGCCTACCGGCGCACCATGCGGCTGCTGGCCAGGCTCCCCGCGCTGGACGCCTGGAACGCCATCGCCGACGAGGAGCTCGTCTCCCACACCGACGCGCACGACCTGCTGGGCACGCTGGAGCGGGTGAGCGAGAAGGCGCGGGCCAACACCAGCGGCCGTTTCGCGGCCCGGTCGACCGAGGCCACCGAGGACGGCGGACGGCGCTTCGTGGACGCCCCGCCCGTGCTGCGCCGGGTGACCGACGCGGAGGCGGCGGCGGTGGCGGCCTCGCTGGAGCCGTACCTGGCGACACTGTCCGAGGACCGGCTGCCGCTGCTGGCCCGGTACGCGGTGCACGACGTCGCCTTCCGCGTCGTCGGCACCGGCAGCGTGGGCACCCGGTCGTACGTCGTGCTGCTCCTGGACCACCGCGGGGAGCCGCTGGTGCTCCAGGTGAAGGAGGCCCGGCCCTCCGCGCTGGTGCCGCACCTGGCGACGGCCGGCTTCGACGTCCCCGAGGTCGCGCACGAGGGCCGGCGGGTGGTGCTGGGGCAGAAACGCATGCAGGTCGTCAGCGACATCCTGCTGGGCTGGACCTCGGTCGACGGGCGGCCCTTCCAGGTGCGGCAGTTCCGCAACCGCAAGGGCAGCGTCGACCCGGTCGCGCTCGCCGCCGACCAGATGGACGACTACGGCCGGATGACCGGTGCCCTGCTGGCCCGCGCCCACGCGCACAGCGCCGACCCGCGCCTCCTCGCGGGTTACTGCGGCAAGAACGAGGAGCTGGACGAGGCGGTGGCGGTCTTCGCCGTCGCCTACGCCGACCGGACGGAGGCCGACCACGCCGAGCTGGTCGCGGCGGTGCGGGCGGGGCGGGTCGCCGCGGAGACGGGCGTATGACGTCCGGTCCCGTCGTACCCGGTTCCGTCGCGCCCCGGCCGGGTCCGTGGGGGCGGTCGGGCGCGCAGGGGCGGCGGGCGGACCGTGGCCTAGGCTGGACGGGTGACGACCCCGGAAGCTGAGCCCGAGCAGGGCGGTGCGCCGCGGCCCGAGGAGCGGCTGGAGCAGGCCGTACGGGCCGCCGAGCAGGCGCTCATCGAGTACGAGATCGCGCTGGAGACCTTCCGCGTGGAGGTCGAGAACTTCTCCCGGCTGCACGAACAGCGGCTCGGCCCGGTGTACGCGCGGCTCGAGGAGCTGGAGGCACAGATCCTGGAGGCCAGAGCGGCCCGCAGCCAGGACCCCGAGGACCGGCGCCGCGCCGACGAGGCGCGCGCCCGGCTGATGCCGATCCCCGGGGTCGAGGAGCTGCTGCACGGCTGGATGGACGGGGACGGGCTGTTCCCGGAGGCCACGGCGATGCTCACGGACCAGGCGGTACGTCCGCCGAAGCGGGTCCGGCCCGGTGAGGAGGCCCGCCGGCTCTACCGCGAGCTGGCCCGCAAGGCCCACCCCGACCTGGCGCAGGAGGAGGACGAGCGGATCCGGCGCGAGGAGTTCCTCACCCGCGTCAACGCCGCCTACGCCCGCGGCGACGAGGCCGCGCTGCGGGAGCTGGCCGAGGAGTGGGCCGCCGGGCCGGTGCACGAGCGGCGTCCCGGCCGCACCGAGGAGCTGTACGCCCGCCTGGAGTGGCTCGACCGGCGCAAGGAGCTGCTCACGGTGCTGGCCAGGGAACTGGAGGAGAGCGCGATCGGCGCCATGCTCCGGCTGGCCCCGGACGACCCCGACCGCCTGCTGGAGGAGATCGCCGAGCAGCTGGCGGCCCAGGTGAGCGAGCGGGAGGCCGAACTGGCGGGACTGCTGGAGAGCTAGTGTCCTGCGCCAGAGATCCGTCGGCAGAAGCGGGCGAGAGAGTCGAGGATCTCTTCGGCTGTCTTGGTCCAGATGAACGGCTTGGGGTCT
>NZ_JBIAHR010000044.1:0-31668 GCF_042870695.1 Streptomyces sp. NPDC006384 | reverse complement strand
CCAAGCAGCAGAGTGCCGAGCAGCAGGTCTCAACGCATCAACAACTGTCCCTTTTCATCCGTACGCGGGTGGGGACGTTCACGTGTACGCCGACAACGCCGAGATTGTCGGTGTGGACGCGGCTGATCTGCGTCTTCAGCTCCCTGTCGCGGACCGACCGGTCGCTGGGGGTGCGGTTCCTGGCGGCGTAGTAGGTGCTCGTCGCGATCTTCAGTCCGTGGCTGGTCAGGACTCGGCAGATCGGCTCGACCCCGAACACCTGGCGGTGTGCGTCGATGAACGCTACGAGCGCTTCGACGGCCGGTCGAGCTCGGCCGCGAAGAAAGCCGAGGCCGCCTTGAGGATTTCGTTCGCCCGTCGCAGTTCGGCGTTCTCGGCCCGCAGCCGCTTGATCTCCGCGGCCTCTTCCGACGTGACTCCGGGCCGCTGGCCTGCGTCGACCTCGGTCTTGCGGACCCAGGTCCTCACCGTCTCGGCGGCACCGATCCCCAGCTTGGCCGCGACCGCCTTCATCGCGGCCCACTCGGTGGGGTAATTCGGGCGGATCTCCGCAACCATGCGCACCGCGCGCTCGCGAAGCTCGGGAGGGTAAGGGGACGGACGTGCCATGACTCGATCCTCTCAGGGAATCGAGCCTCCATCAGACCCGGAGCGGTTCAATGTGCAGTGGGGGCAAAGACATGGTTCGTACTCTCTAGCGGGTGCGGGGAGCGCTGTGTGGCGCCTTGCTTGCGGGAAGAGGCGTGGCCTGTGCCCGAACCACGGGCACGTCGGCCGCCACCTCGCGCCCATCCGGTGCTGGGAACGGTCGAAGAGCGGTCGGCGAAGATGCTCGCCGGACGGGTGGCGAGAAGGGCGTGGCGTTCTCGGGGGTGTCGCGGGGGTGTCGCCGGGGCAGTGACGGCGGCTCGCCGGATCGGCCCGTTGCGTCGACGACTGCGGAGCGTGTGGTCTCCCCGGAGTCGCCGGAGGATCGCCTGCCCGCCGTTGGAGCCGGGTAGTTCCCGCCTCGGTGGGTCCGTCCGCCAACAGCATGAAGGGGCGGCAGAAGCGGGCGGCCGCGGTCAGCTCCTCGGGAGCCCTGCTGCCGCTCGTCTGCTCGCCGATGCCGGAGGGAACGAAGGCGACGGCGCGCTCGCCCTCAAGCGGGTTCCTTCCCAGACGGTGTGTGCAGGCACGGTGGGTCCCTTCCTCCTCGTGTGTCGAGCCTCTCGTCGGGGCTGCGGGACATATCCGAGCACACGATGCCGCGATGTGGCGGCTGGACGAGTGACAGCAATATGGCGCCTTGTGTCCCTCTTGTGAGGAATGAGCCGCAGGGTCGGCGGCCGTCTCGCCGACCGTCGAACGACGCACTCCCAGCAGCGCCGATCGCCTCGACCGCCGGCGAGGTTCACTTCCGCGAAAGGCGTGAGGGGAGGTTCATGGGCAGGAGAAGCCAGGAATCATGCATGGAAGACGCCGTACAAGTGGCCTTCGCGTTGCTTCAGTAACTGATGTGGCGCGACTCGTCGATCACCGGCAGGAGCAATGCGCCGTTTCATCCGTCTGAGAACCCCGTGTCTCGACGGCGCGGATCGTCGCAGTGAGATCACGGAACGACCCGTGCGGGTTTCGTGACCTTTTCTGCCGGTGGTCTTCGTGGTCGTATCTGCCGAGTAGCAGCGCACGGGGAGCGGACGAAGGCCCGGCGGTGACTGTGCCGGGGCCCGGCCCTTCCGCGCTGGGCGGCCTTGCATTCGGGGTCCTGGACGGCAGGCGAAAAAGCTGGGCGGAGTCGGCCCGCGCAGGGCAGCGGCGGCGCAGTCCACCGCGGGTCCGCGATAGCGCCTGCAGGCTTCGCGGCCAACTCTCCCTCTGATCGCCCTGGTGCAGGCAAGCGGAGGGCGCTCAGAGAGTCGGCGTCACCGACGGGCGGACCAGCCCACTCTCGTAGGCGAAAATGGTCGCCTGCACACGATCCCGTAGGCCCAGCTTGTTGAGCACTGAGCTCACGTGCACCTTCACCGTTCCCACGGCTACTTCCAGACGCGCGCCGATCTCCGCGTTGCTCAGGCCCGTGGCGACGAGGACGAGGATCTCGCGTTCGCGGTTGGTGAGGCTGTCCAGCGCCCTCGTGATCTCCGGAGCGAAGGAGGCCCCCCGAGCGAAGGCTGCTATCAGACGTCCCGTGACCGCGGGCGCGAGGACGCCGTCACCGGAGGCGACCACCCGTATCGCGGCCAGGAGGTCCTCCGGCTCGGAATCCTTGAGCAGAAAGCCGGAGGCCCCGGCGCGCAGAGCCTCGTAGACATAGGCGTCGAGGTCGAACGTGGTCAGCACCAGAACCCGGGCGCCGCTACCGTGATTGGTGATCAGCCGGGTCGCCGTCAGTCCGTCCATACCCGGCATGCGGATGTCCATGAGCACCAGGTCGGGCGCGAGCTGTGCCGACATCGCCACGGCCGCGTCACCGTCCGCTGCCTCGCCGACCACGGTCATGTCGGCCTCGGCCGTCAGGATCGCCACGAAACCCGCGCGGACGATCGCCTGATCGTCCACGACCAGCACACGGATACCGATGGTCCTGCTCCTCTCTTCGCCCGCACCCGGGCCACTGTCTGCGCCGCATCCTCCCATGGAGGCCGTGCGCGGGACCCGCCAGGTCGGCGTGCGCATCCAGAGGCCGCCACGCAGTCGCCGACCTGTCGGCACGGACACTTCTACATGCGAGGAGTGTTCGTCACGACGGCTCTTCGAGGCGCTTTCGGCGCTCTGCCGGCGTCCAGGCTTCCGAGCAACTGGCGCATGGCGCTCAGTGTCGCCCGCGTAGCCCCGGCCACCTGCTCCAGGCTGCCCTCCTCAGCCGAGGAGATCATCCGGTCCGTCTGCCGAAGCACCGTCTCCCGCAGACCGACGGCGACTCGCTGCCGCTCGCCGTGGACCATGGCCCTCGTGCTCGACAGCACAGTGGTGAGGGCCGTGTCCTCCCGGCCCAGTTCCCGCCGGCGACGCCTGTGCATCAGCCATCCCGCCCCCCAGGCGGCCGTGCATCCCAGGCCGGACACGACCAGCGTCCAGCAGGCGAGGAACAGCACGAGAAAAGGCCCGGCCGGGTCTCCGAGCAGCGTCCCGTCGGCGGCGAAGGCGGCCGTGAAGGAGATCGCCGACGGGAGAACCGCGGCGGGCACGGACAGAAACGACAGCCGTGAGCCCGCCGGACATGTCAGTGGATGCGCCGTCGGCGGCGGGACGTTTCGGCCGGAGGGCACGGGCGCGGTTCTCAGGACCCGGCCGTATGCCGCGACCGCGTAGACCGCGGCCGGTGCGACGATGCCGCCGCCGAGGAAGCAGATCGCGGAGGACGGCGGCAGCGCACCACCGCGGAGCAGAACCGGCCACAGGAGGGCGGCGGCCCCGGTCACCGCCAGGACCGCCCAGGGCGCGTGGCGGCGCCACAGCAACGGCAGCGCGTGGAGGGTCAGCACCGACACGAGCAGCAGGCACGTGCCGGCCTCGTAGCCGGCCTCCTCCGCCTTCGTCAGGGCGACGCCCGACGCCACCGCGGCGGCCGAGCCGAAGACCGCCCTGTCCGCGATCCGCTGTTCGCGAGGAAAGTCGCGCCGACGTCCTGGGCTCGGCCGAGGGCCGGACGCGGCGTCGGGGAGCACGGCGTGTACGCGCCAGCCTCCGTCGGGGCGGGGTCCCGCGGACAGCCTCCCGCCGAGGACGGCGGCACGCCGGTGCATTCCTTCCACCCCCCGGCCGGAGCCGATCCCCGCCGTGCCGGTGTGCGCGCCGCCGGGCGGCCTGCCGTTGTCGACGGTCAGATGCAGGGTGTCCCCGGCCCGTTGCACCCGCACGCTGACCGCGGCGCCCGGCGCGTAGCGCAGGGCGTTGGTCAGGGCCTCCCGGATGATGCCGTGGGCCGCTTCCGCCGCGGGTCCGGTGAGATCAGCGGGCAGGGAGACGGAGACGGGGCGGCCCAGCCTGCTGAATCCGGCGATCAGCGTCTCGATCGGAGCGGTCATCGCCTGGGGAGCCGGTGGGTCGTCCACCTGCATGACCGCTACGAGACGCCGCAGTGCGGACTGGGTCTCCCGTGCGGTGCGGCGCGCGAACGCGAGTGCCTCCGCGGCCAGGTCGGGCCTGCTGTCACCGAGCCTGCGGGCGGCCTCGACGGATACCACGACGGAGGTGAGGTGGTGCGCGCTGATGTCGTGCAACTCACCGGCCAGCCGTTCCCGTTCCGCCTCGGCGGCCTGCGCCTGCTGCTGCTCGGCACCGGCCAGCCGCTCCGCCGTGGCCTGCCGTTCCCGCAGCCAGTGCCGGCGGCCGGTGCCGAGAGCGGACACCAGCAGAAAAGGGCCGACACCAGTGAGCCAGTCGGAGAGGAGAAGACCGCCGACGCCGTGCCGTGCGGCCGCCTGCAGGAGCTGGACGACGGCGACAGCCGCGGTCGCGCCCAGGCCGACGGGCCAGCTGCACAGAACGGTGACGGTGAACAGCGCCACCATGACCGCCGGCCCCGGTACCAGGCCCAGCAGGTCGGGTGGCGCCAGGATCTGTCCCACCACGGACACCGCGACGATGACGCCCAGGGCGGCGAGCGGTGCCCGGTGACGCCGATCGAGCGCCACCACAGCGAGCGCCGTGGCACAGAAGGCGGTGATCCACTCAATGGTGTCCGGCGGCTCCTTCGAAGACGCAACGACGCTGAACCACAGCAGCAGTTGCGCTCCCATGAACAGTACCGGCAGTGGCCTGACCCGACGTCCTTTCCCCATTGGCGCAAGTGTATGGCCGGGCGTCGCCCTCCCCGACACCGCGGGGTTCAAGGGGTCACGCGGTGCCGGCCCTGCGGTCGCGCCACCGCTCTATGTCCCGCGGACTAGGCGACGATCCTTCCGGCGGGCGACGGGGCGGCACGTTCAGCGCGAAAGGATCGGCACATGGATCGCGTCGTCGCGTCGAGCCTCCGGGGGGATCAGGTCCTTCCAGGGCACACGCACCGACCGGTACACCCACCACCACGACTTCGTGTGAGCGGCCGTCCACTGCGCCCGTATCACCCACACCAACTGGAGACCGGCACAAGCATGCCCGCACACCCTCGCATGTCCCGGACCGCTGTCGCCCTGGCGTCGCTCGCCGTGCTGGCGGCCACCGCGGTGACAGCCTGCAACCCCGAGACCGCCGACGACGCTCGCGGCGATGCCGCGATACCCGCGGTGCCCACCGCTCTCAGCGAGCAGGAACTGAAGTGGAGCACGTGCTCCGCTCCGTCCACGGCCCAGGGCGGCGGAGACAGGCCCGAGAAGCTGCCGGACGGAACGACGTGGCAGTGCAGCACCATGAAGGCTCCGCTGGACTACGCGGACCCCGACGGCGAAACCATCGATCTGGCCCTGATCCGGGCGAAGGCGTCCCCGGACTCCGGCGAGAAGCGCCTCGGGTCCCTGGTCTTCAACTTCGGCGGCCCCGGCGGCTCCGGGGTGCTCACCCTCCCCCTCGCCGCCGGCGACGAGTACATGACGCTTCACAAGCGCTATGACCTGGTCAGTTTCGACCCTCGCGGGGTCGGGGACAGTGCCGGCGTGCACTGCCTGGACACGAAGGCCATGGACGCCTGGCTGGCCGCGGACGCCACCCCTGACGACGCCACGGAGGAGAAGGCCCGCGAGCGTGGGGTACGCGCGTTCGCCCGGGCCTGCCAGAGCGAGTCGGGCGCGGTGCTGGATCACGTCGGCACCCAGGAGGCCGCACGTGACCTCGACCTGATGCGCCACGTCCTGGGCGACGAGAAACTCAACTACTTCGGCATCTCCTACGGCACACAGCTCGGCGGCGTCTACGCACATCTCTTCCCGAAGCGTGTCGGGCGCTTCGTCTTCGACGCCGTGGTCGACCCCACCGAGGACGCCCTGCACGGTGCCCTCGGCCAGGCGAAGGGGTTCCAGGGCGCACTGCGCAACTTCCTGGAGGACTGCGCACGGCAGGACTCCTGCTTCTTCGAAGGCACGAACCCGCAGCAGGGCGAGAAGGACATCATCGCGCTGCTCGAGCGCCTGGACACCGACCCCCTGCCCACGGAGTTCGGGCGTCCCCTGACTCAGAGCCACGCCCTCAACGGCATCGCCGCCGCCCTCTACGACCAGGAGAGCTGGCTGCTGCTCAGGGGCGGACTGGCCGCCGCCATGGACGGCGACGGCAGCGCACTGCTGCTGCTCTCCGACCTCCTCAACGAACGGATCGACGACGACGGATACGCCAACATCAACGCAGCCAACACCGCGGTGAACTGCGCGGACTACAAGGACCGCTTCACCCTTGAGGACGTACACCGTCACCTGCCCCGATTCCGCACGGCATCTTCGGTGTTCGGCGACTGGATGGCCTGGGGGCTGCTCCAGTGCACCGGCTGGCCCGCTGACGGCCACGCACCCACCGTCGAGGTGTCGGCCGACGGCGCGAACCCAGTCCTCGTCATCGGCAACACCGGTGATCCGGCCACTCCCTACGAGGGTGCCAAGAAGATGGCGGACGAACTGGGAGAGAAGGTCGGCGTCCACCTCACCGTGGACGGCGAGGGGCACGGCACCTACGCCGTCAACGACTGCCTGACCGAGCTGGTCGACGCGTATCTGCTCGACGGGACGGTCCCGGCGAACGACACCGTCTGCTCGTGACGTCGGCGTCCCTGCGGCTTCCCTGAGTCACCGTCCCCAGCGGCGGGCAGGTCCGCTGCCCGCCGGCGTGGACGGTGCCGTGGACCCGCCCGGCCTCAGGCCCGACGGATCACCAAGGTCTGCGTCCGGCGGGTCGCCGCCCGCACGGCTCAGGGACCGGGCCGCCTGGAGCCCGGCGCGGTCCCCCGGCGGCCACGACGTCCCACCCGCCCCGGTGCTCCTTGTGCTGTGGGCGCGCCCCGCCGAGGTTCCGTAGGCGCTGAACGGTTGGGGGCGGATGGCACAGCGCGGACAGTGTCCGCTCACCGTTGACCGGCCCGTGCGACACGACGGTCCGACCACTACATCGGTGCCGATGACAGCCGGGGCTCGGACGGAGACCCGGCTGGGTGCGGTACCCCCGGGTTCGGGCCCCGAGGGCACCGTCCAGGGGCGGTATCCGGTCCGGTGAGGCGGCGGGTCCGGGAACCGCACCTCGTACGAAGGACGACGGTCTCGTCACGGACGGGTCTCTGAGCAGCTGTCAGGAGGGGACCGGGCCAGAGATTGTCGCCCCCGGGTTCCGGCAGACCGTTTCCGCTGCCCGCCCGGACAACGCTTCTGCTCCGTCCGATGCGCCTCGATGACCGGCATCCGCACCGGACGGACTCCGCTGCCGAGCCCGGCGCGTTCGGCCGGCGGCGGTTCCGGCTCTCGCGGGCCGGCCCGTGGTACGCCGGGGGAGCAGCGGTCGGCGTACGGCTGTCGGGGGAGGGCCTTGCGGGGGCCGAAACGCGCTGCGTGCCGGGCCGATGGCGGGGATCACGGGGTGGAGTGGCGCATGGCCGGCAGGATCAGGGAGGCGCCCAGAAGGAGCACCCCGGCGACGACGAGCAGAATGCCGTCGAAGCCCAGTCCCGTGAGCGCACCGGCGAGCTGTGGGCCCAGGCTGGCGCCGATGAACATGCTGCACCCGTAGAGGGCGACCGCCGCACCACGTGCCTGCGGGGCGTTGGCGTTGACGGTCTCGACGACCGCGGGCGCCGCTACCGCGACGGCGGCCACGAACAGCAGCAGGGCCAGGGCGAGCAGCGCCGTGTTACCGCCGAGGAAGGAACCGGTGGCGACGGTGAGAGAGGCCAGAGTGAAGGCGAGGGCCGCGCGCAGGGGCGCGGGCAGCCGCCCGAGCACGGGGACCAGCAGGGGTACGGCGATCAGGGCGGGGAGCGCGCTGGCCCGCAGGGCGAGGATCGCGGTGGCATCGCCGGTGACGGCCGGTGGGCCCGCGATGGCCACCGCCGTGTAGAGGGAGACGAAAGCCGTCATCAGGGCGACGGTGGACAGGCACAAGGCGCCCAGCCTCGGCTGTCGCAGCAGCCGCGGCATCGCCGCGAACGCCTGCAGCAGTCCGCCGTCGGTGCCTCCACGCGGAGTGGGTCGCAGGACCCGGCGCACCGGGAACAGGTTCAGGGCCATCAGCACGGCACTGATCCAGAAGACCGCACGCCAGCCGATTCCGGCCGCAACGGCCTGCGCACCGACCTGAACAACGACGGCGGCGGCGAGCATGCCACTGGTGACGCAGGTGAGGGAGGTGCCGCGGTGTCGAGGCGCGATGTGCCGGACGACGTAGGAGAGCGCGGCAGGGGCGAAGGTCGCGGCGGTCAGTCCCTGCAGGCTGCGCAGCACGACGGCGGTGGGAAGGTCGGAGACCGCGCTGACCGCCGCGGTGGACGCCGTGGCGGCCGCGAGCCCCACGGTGATCACGGCGCGTGGTCCGTAACGGTCGCAGAGCGGGCCGGCGAAGAGGAACCCGGCTGCGTAGGCGAAACCGAACGCCGTCGCCGTCCACGTGACCTGACCGGGTGTGGTGCCGAACTCGGTGGCCATGGGGTGCAGCAGTGCCAGGACGGTGTACATCTGACCGACCATCAGCATGCCCAGCGTGGTGAGCAGTGCTGTGGTCCTGGCGGCCGGGGCCCAGCCTGGTGGCCGATCGGGCGTTCCGCTCCCGGTCGTGCGATCGAGTGCGCTGGTGGGGTGGGACATGGGGACTCCGAAAGAACGTCTGGTGGCCCCGTGTGCGGCATGACCGGCCGATGGCAGGCGCCGGGGACCGGGTCGCCCCCGGCCGGCGAGGGGCCGGCCGGGGGCGGTGACGGGGTGATCAGGCTGCGTGGGTGTTCAGCACGTACTCGCGTGAGGCGTGGACCTCGCTGCGCAGGGCGGGCAGGTCGACGTCGAGGACCTGTCCGTCCCACTTGCGGGGCTCGCCGTTGATGAGGACGGTGCTGATGTTGCGGGCGTCGGAGCCCAGTACGAGGGTGCCGATCGGGTCGTTGAGCGGCATGTTGTTGAGGTCCTCGGCCTGGATGACCAGCAGGTCGGCCTTCTTGCCGGGGGTGAGTGAGCCGGTGACGCCGGCGAGGCCGTTGGTGCGGGCGCCCTGGAGGGTGGCGAAGTCCAGGACGTCGTGGGTGGTGATGCGGACCGGCTGCCGGCCGGTGCCGTGGGCGGCGTTGACGGCCCGCATCCGCTGGATGGCGTGCAGGGCCCGCATCTGGGTGAACATGTCGCTGGCCAGGGCGACTTCGACGTCGATGCTCAGTCCGGGACGGATGCCGACGGACAAAGCCTCGTCGACGGCGGGGATCGCGGTCTCCAGGCCGATCTGGGCGTCGGAGGTGGGGGCGAGGGCCACGGTGGTGCCGCTTTCCCCCATCGCCTTCCATGCTTCGGGGGTCAGTCCGGTGGCGTGGATGAGGGTGACGTCGCTGCCGAGGATGCCGTCCTTCGCCCAGTTCAGGATCACCTCGGAGGAGGCTGTGCCGAAGACCGCGTCCACGCTCACCCCGATGCCCAGGTCCTTGGCGACGCGGGCGAGTTCGGGGCCGTAGGCGAGGGCCGGGCCGGCGATCTCGTCGGTGGCGAGCGTCGCCAGGCGCAGGGTCAGCAGCTGGTCGTCACTGTGGAAGTACTTTTCCCTGAGGCGTGTCAGGTCGCCGGGCCACTGCTTGTCCCAGTCACCGAAGTGCGGGCCCATGGAGGCGTGTACACCGCGGATGCCGGTGTCGCGGAGGGCCTCGACGGCGGCGTCGGAGTGTTCGGGGGTGCGGGAGTTGTGGGAGAAGTCGAGCATGGTGGTGATGCCGCTGTCGATCGCGGTGAGGGCGGCGAGCTTCGTGCCGGTGTACATGTCCTGGGGCCGGTAGACGGTGGCGTAGCCGGCCAGGGTGGACATGACGTAGGCGCCGAGGTCGTCGACGTCCGGCATGATCCGGCGCAGCTGGGCCTCCCAGGCGTGCCGGTGGGTGTCGACGAAGCCGGGACTGAGGACGGCGCCGGTGGCGTCGACGACCACGGCGTCACCGGCCTCGAGACCGGGACCGACGGTGGTGATGGTGTCGCCCTCGACGAGCAGGTCGGCGTTGGGCAGGACACCGAGGTCGGCGTCCATGGTGACGACGGTCGCGCCGGTGAACAGGATGCGCCGTTCGGCCGCGGGGCGACGGCGGAGCTGTTCGAGGGCGGCGATGGCGTTGACGTGGGTCATGGAAAAGCTGCTTTCAGTACTTCGGGGAGGGGGAGGGCTGCCGGGAACGCCCGGCAGCCCGGTTTCCGGTTCTGGCGGGGCCGGCCCCGGCAGCCAGGGCGCCGTTCACCCGGGCGTCGTGCGTCCAGGACCGAAAGGCTGCGGAGGCACGGTCCGGACCCGGTGTTGTCGCCGTGTGTGCGGCTCGGCCGTTGCCGGCCGGGCGGTTTTCAGCCCAGCTTCATGACGTAGCCCGCGTGGTGCAGCTCGTCGCCCCTGAACTCTCCGTAAGCCCAGAAGCCGAGGTCGTCCAGGTAGTCGATGCGGTCGCCGTCGATCCAGAACCGCCCCTGGTAGGCGTGGGGGCGGCCGCCCCGTGTCTCGTCGTAACGGCCGTCCGCGGTGAGTTCCTGGTGCAGGAAGTCCTGCCGGTCGATCCAGACGCCGAGCCGCGGGCTGCCGGTCAGGTCCGGAGCGGCGGGGATACCGGCCTGGGGGGTTGTGGGCCCGCCGGGGATTTCGGTGCCCGACCACCGGACGGGACGGCCGGCCGCGACCAGTGCGCGGACCTGCTCCGGGCGGGACATGAGGGTGGCCACCGCGCTCGGCACGTCGGCGGCGAGTGCGGTGGGTACCACCAGGAAGTCGGTGTTGTTGCCGGGCGTCAGCGTCGCGACGTACTCCGAGCGCCGGCCCCGGCCGCCGGCCAGGGCGACGGTGTCCACGACGGCGGGGACGATGGTCGTGCCCGTGCAGTCGACGACGATGGCGTTGTCGTCCTGTGCCGCGGTGATGATGCCGGGGCCGACGCCGACGATCAGGTCGCCGACGAACAGGATGTCGGCACCGGTCATGGTCCCGATCAGCGGGTCCATCGTCACGATCCGGGCGTTGGTGAACAGGACGGGGCGGCCCCCGTCGTTCGAGAGGATCTCGTCGAGCGCCTCCGGGTGCCAGCTCAGGGCGCCGGTGTGGGCGTGGGTGTCGTTGGTGGTCATCGTTTTCCTCAGGGGTTCGGCTCTTCGGTCCGCCCGGCGAACGAAGCGGGCTTCCTCACGGGCGGGTCGCGGCTGCTCGGCCGTCACGGCAGCCGCATGACCACCAGGTTCGTCCGGCCGGACCAGCGGAACCAGGCCGCCGTGCACCCGGGTGCACGGCACCCACCCATGCCCGGCCGGAGGAGAGCGGAAGGGGCCGGCACCATGGCCGGCAGGGAGATGACGGTCCGGCACAGGCCCGGCGCAGAGCGTCGGGGAGATCTGTCCGCCCCGGCACGTCACTTCCGCTCCGTTCCGCCCCGCATCATGGGTGCACGGCTCCCAGGAAGCCCGTACCCGGGGACGCGGCGGCCTGGCCACGTTCCGTCATGGGGCCCGAGAGTGAAGCCATGACCAGCAACGACACGCCTCGCGCTCCGCACCCGTACGTCGGGATGTGGGTGACCGCGGACGGATTCATCCGCCAGGAACTACTGCCGAACGGCCGCTACGACGAGGCCCGGGGACGGCGCCGGAGTGCCTACACCGGCCGGTACACCGTCAGCGGCAACCACATCGACTACGTCGACGACACAGGTTTCACCGCCACGGGGGACGTTCGTGACGGCGTTCTCTTCCACGAGCATCTGGTGCTCTACCGTGAGGGCGATCAGCGCGTCCGGCGGGAAGGTACGGGGTCGCGCGGCTGAGGGACCTGCTCCTGGTTTCCCGTGGGGCCGTCGGTTCCGGGCGGCGACGCCGGGAACGGGCGGCCGACGGTACGAGGCACGGTTGCCCTCACCGGCCCGAACACGTCCAGATGCCACAGTGAGGGCTCGTCGCCGGCCGGCGAGCCCTCCTTCTCGTGCAGGGCCCTTTCACAGGCGGGGCCACACAGCAGTCAGCTGTTGCCGGACGACAGCGAAACCTCGCGCACCACCTCTACCGACGCCTCTTCGCCGGCACCGGACCGGAGCACGGCGAAGGCGGCCGCGGTGGCGCTCGCCGGCTCTGCCTGGTAGACGACCAGCTGCTGATGCGGGGCTCCCCCGACGGTGAAGGCCGAGAACTGGATCTCCAGAGCACCCACCTCGGGATGCGACAGGTACTTCTCCTGCTGCGTCTTGCTCCTGACCTCGTGCCGTGCCCACAGCCCGGCGAACTCGGGACTCCTCCCGCGGAGCGTGTCGACGACCTCGGTGATCCGCGGGGACTCGGGGTCGTGTCCGAAGGCCGCACGCAGTTCGGCCACGCACGAGTGGGCGGAGTCGTCCCAGTCCCTGTAGAAGGCACGTCCCGCCGGGTCGAGGAAGACCATGCGAGCCAGGTTGTCGAACCGTTGGAATCCGCTGTGCAGGGCCGCGGCGAGCGCATTGCGCGCCAGGATGTCCAGGGCCGGGCCCAGAACGAAGGCGGGGGTGTCGGGCCAGCCGTCGATCAGCCGCAGAAGGTGGGGGTGGACCCTGTCGTCGCCGGCCGGAACACCGCGACGTTCCTGGGGCGCCCTGGTGAGCCTGCGCAGATGGTCGTGCGCCTCGTCACTGAGGCGCAGGGCGGCGGCGACCGCGTCGATCACCTGCGGGGACGGGCTGGACTCCCGTCCCTGTTCCAGGCGCATGTAGTAGTCGGGGCTCACCCCGGCGAGCATGGCGACCTCCTCACGGCGCAGCCCCGGCACCCGCCGGCGCCCGTGCTCCGGAAGCCCCACGTCCAGCGGTTTCAGGGCTTCGCGCCGTGCTCTCAGAAAGTCTCCCAAGGGAGTGGTGTCGCTCATTGTTCCAACCTAACGGAGAGGCCGGCCCGCCCTTCGTCCCTCTCGTGCGGGCCTGGCCGGTGGACCCGGCCCGAACGGCGGCGACTCAGTCGAGCGCGGCGCCGGCCGTCGGCTCCTCGGCCACTGCGCCGGCACTGAGGGAGCCGAGCAGGGACAGTGCGTCGGCGGACGCCGTGCCTGGTTCGGCCTGGTAGACGACGAGCTGCTGCGTCGGGGCGCTGTTGACGGTGAAGGACTCGAAGTGCAGTTCCAGGTCACCGACCTGAGCATGGTGGAAGCGTTTCGCCTCCCGCGTCTTGGCGCGCACGTCATGCCGCGCCCACAGCGTGGAGAAGTCCGCACTTCTCAGGGACAGCTCACCTACGACCTGGCTCAGGCGCGGATCCTCGGGATCGATGCCGGCCGCACGGCGCAATGTGGCCACCGTCGACTCGGCCGCACGGTCCCAGTCCCGGTGAAACCGCCGCGCGACCGGGTCCAGGAACGTCATGCGCAACAAGTTGTCACTGTGAGTGAAGTCGGCGTGAAGAACGCTCGCGAGCCGGTTACGGGCCAGGATGTCCAGTACGGGGCTCATGACGAAGGCAGGCGTGTCACGCCACGTGTCGAGGAGACGCCTGAGGTGCGGGGCGACTCGTTCCACGCGCGGTGCTCGGCGTGTCCGGCGGGTGGTCGGGCCGGCCACGCGGTGCAGGTGGGCCATCGCTTCGCCGTCCAGCTGCAGTGCCCGCCCCACGGCCTCGAGGATCTGCCGGGACGGATGCCGCTCGCGGCCCTGTTCGAGACGCGTGTAGTAGTCGGAACTCACCCCCGCGAGGGCGGCCACCTCCTCACGTCGCAGACCGGGCACCCTGCGACGACCGGAGGTGGGAATCCCCACGTCGCAGGGGCGCAGGCGGGCGCGCCGCGCCCGGAGGAAACCTCCCAGCGTGTTGTCGACGAGCTCCTTCTCTCTGTCCATACGTCGAGGCTAGAGCGGCGCGACGCACTGCCGTAGGGGCGAGGGAGGGTGCGCTTACCCTGGGAACAGCACACCCTGGACAGTCACACCCCTGTCCGAGTCGACGACGGCCTTGCTCTCCGAGGGCGGCACAGGCCGAGTGCTTCCCACCCGTCGCAGGTGAAGCGCCGCGACTGGTGAAGCGCCGCGACTCCTCAGCACTGTCTTGGCATGCGTCTGCCTGGCCGGTCCGCCCTGCGCCGGGAGATCCGAGCCGGTACGACGTGGTGACGAACCGGAACCGGAGCCCACCCACAGCCACTCGCCGCTTTCCGGCTGCCTGGCGCATACGGGCACGCTCAGGTACGGCTGGACGCCTCGGTGCCTGACGTGGTGCCTGACGTCACGGTGCGGTCGGCAGACCGGCCAGCAGACTGCGCCGCGCGGATTCCACATGCTCTTCGGCCCGGCGGGCCAGCGTCCGGATGTCGCCGGAGCGCAGGAGAGCGGCCAGCTCGCGATGCTCGTCGACCACGCGTGCGCGGTAGTGGTCGTAGGCCACGTCGACGCGGCGCAACTGGAACAGGTGCACCTGAGAGCGGATCGCCTCCCAGGCGGAGGTGAGCCTGCCGTTCCCGGCCGCGGCGTAGATCTGGTCGTGGAAGGCGATGTCCAGCGCCACCAGCCGGGGGGCGTCACCGCCCTCGGCGATCTCGGCCGTCATCTCGGCCACCAGCCGATCCAGCGCGGACAGCTGCTCCGCGGTCGCGGCTCGCCGCGCGGTGGTCGCGGCCAGGCGGTCCAACGCGGCCCGCAGCGCGTAGACCTCCTGCGCGTCCTCGGCCGTCACCCTGATGACGGTGGTGCCGCGGTGCCAGCCGCCACGCACCAACCCCTCGTGCTCCAGCTGGGCCAGTCCTTCCCGGACCGAGCCACGGCTGACCCCGAGGCGTTCGGCCAACTCCACTTCGCGCAGTGGGGCTCCGGGCGGAAAGTGACCCGAGAAGATCGCGGCGCGCACCAGGTCGGCGGCTTCGTCGGCCAGCCCGCGCCGGGCGGCCTTCGGCAGTGCAGATGACATGCCGCCATGTTGACATCCGGACAATCGGAACCACCAGACCGGCCAGGCGACTCGCCCCGGACTTCCAGCCGACTCTTGTCCTAATGTTGACATTGAGACATCGGGTGGGTCAGGCTGCCCTGGCCGCCGACTCCACCAGAGGGGACCCCGATGCCACACCGACCCGCCTTCCACCTGGCAGTCCCGGTCGACGACCTGGTCGCCGCCCGCGGCTTCTACGGACAGGTGCTGGGTCTGCCCGAGGGGCGCAGCGCCGACCACTGGGTGGACTGGAATCTCGAAGGCCACCAGTTGGTGACCCACCTGGTACCGACCGTGCCGCAGCCGGCGGGTACCAGCGTGGTGGGACGGCACCGGGTGCCGATCCCGCACTACGGTCTCCTGCTGCCCGAACAGTCCTTCCACCAGTTCGCCGAGCGGTTGCGAGCCGCGGGGGTGCGCTTCGACATCGAACCGCATCGCCGCTTTCCCGGCGAACCCGGCGAACAATGGACCATGTTCTTCCGCGACCCCGCGGGCAACGCCCTGGAGTTCAAGTCCTTCCGTGACGAGTCGATGGTGTTCGCCCGATGAGGGGCGTGCTCGTCACCGGTGGATCGCGGGGCATCGGCCGCGCCGTCGCGAGGGCCTTCGCCGCTGGCGGTGACCGTGTCGCGGTGCAGTACGCCGGTCGCCGTGCGGACGCCGAACGGACGGTGCGCGAGCTTCCCGGCACCGGGCACACGCTGCTGCAGGCCGACCTGGGCGAGCCAGGTGCGGCCGAGCGGACAGTGGCCGAGGCGGTGGCCGCGCTCGGTGCCGTGGACGTGCTGGTGAACAACGCGGCCCTGGCACCCGCGGCGGACACCCGGCACCCCATCGCCGAGACCTCGCTGGAGCACTGGCAGCAGGTCTGGCGGCGGATGGTCGACGTCAACCTGCTGGGCGCGGCCGACTTGTGCTGGGCCACAGCCCACCACCTCGTCGACCGGGGCACCGGCGGGGCGATCGTGAACATCGGCTCGCGCGGCGCGTTCCGGGGCGAACCCGATTTCCCCGCCTACGGGGCCACCAAGGCCGCCCTGCACGCCCTCGGTCAGTCACTGGCTGTGGCCCTGGCTCCGCACGGCATCGCGGTCACCTCCGTCGCGCCCGGGTTCGTGGCCACCGAACGGCAGACGGGGAAGTTGTCCGGCCCGGAAGGCGAACGTCTTCGCGCGGAGAGCCCTTTCGGGCGCGTCGGCACCCCGGAGGAGGTCGCCGCCACGGTGCATTTCCTCGCCTCCCCGGCCGCGGCATGGGCCTCGGGAACCATCGTCGACCTCAACGGCGCGTCTCACCTGCGCACTTGACACCCAACCGTGCGAGAGAAGAACGGCGCGCGTGTGGGGCCCCGCCCACGCAGGGGACCAGCTCGGCCTGGAGGTGACGGTGCGCGGGAAACTGGAACCGCTGAGAACGAAGATGGCCGAGCTCGTCGATCGCGGCGGTACGGGCCCACGGCGAACGCAGCCCGACTCACCCGGCCGTCGTCGCCCTCGACCGACTCGGCATGACCGCTGCCCGAGCGACAGGAGTTGTCGCGCTCGGAGGTCCTGGCGCCGGCCTCGGCCGCACTCCGTGCCGCCGAGGCCGATCACCTCCCGCTCGAGCCGGGCGGCATCGGACCGTCCCTGCCACACCACGTGGCCCTGCAGCAGGATCCCCCGGGCGGATGCGCCTCTTCGGACCTACGCGCCGGCACGTGCTGCGCGTAGGCGACGGGCCTGGCTCACCAGCCGTGAGCTGCCCCGCCGGTCGGCTATCGGGTCGAGTCCCGGTATCTCGCCCTGGGCTCCGATGCGTTCGGCGCACTCGGCGACCACGGTGAGCAGTTCGCCGAGGCCACGGGACTCGGCGGGGGAGAGGTCTTTGGACAGGAGCGGTGGCAGTGCGTCACGCAGTACGGTCCAGACGGTGCGGTACGCGCTGGTGGACGCGGCCGTTCCCAGGGAGTCCGCCAGGCGGCTCGGAGTGACGATCCCGATGAGCATCAGCGCACTGAGGTCGGTGGCGAGCGCACCGGGATCCAGCTTCTTGCGTGCCGCCAACAGCAGCAGTGCGTCGACCGCGGCGATTCTGTCCTCCTGGCGCTGGACGCCGAGCCCGCCGGCCACCACCAGGGACGTCGCGGGCCCGCTCGCGCCGGGGTGACTGCGCGAGCACGGGCAGTACAGAGCAGACGTTCTAATGACGGACCCGGCGGGTTCGTCCGAAGGATCACGCCCCGCCGATGAGGGCAGAAACGTGTCGCGAAGCGCGGGCGGCCTTCCCGCTCCGCATCTCACCTGGCGTCGAAGGACTCCCGTGCCTCCTCGATCTGGGGCATGTACGTCCGTACCCAGTCCAGGAGGACATCGACGGGCGGGCGCATGTTTTTCCCCAGCGGAGCGACCCGGTACTCCACAGCCCCCTTGCGGTGAATGGGCCCCATCGGGGTGCTGATCACGGAGTGGAGCCGCTGCCGTAGCCGACGAGGTTACCACCTCCTTGCGTGACGCCCCCCCCCGTCAATATCGGTCAGGAGTGGACGAAAGGAAACGTCTTGTCAATCCACCTAATCAGATTGAGCATCGGTTCGGGCGAAGCCATCCGGCAATGATCGAGTCATGCCGCTGTGCCGGGTTCGATGGGACGGTTGTGCAGCGCCATCCCGGACGGGGTCTGACTCGTGAGATCTATGACCGAAGTGTCCAGTCACGGACCTGTCGACTGCCGTTGCGGGATGCTGCCTGCCGCCGAGCCACAGGGCGTGTCCCAATAGGGGCCTTGCCACGATCAGGCGCCATCACGGTTCAGACCGCCCGAGCAGGCCGGTGCCATCCACCCAGCCAGCACGTCATCACGTGGGAGGCCGACCACCATGAAGACCCGACAATGCAGCACCTCCTCGAGCACGGATCCTCTCGTTCGGCGCGAGGTCGTCCTGGGCGTGGACACGCACGGCGAGGTGCATGTCGCCGCCGTGATCTCCCCGCTCGGGAAGGTCCTGGGAACCGAGTCCTTTCCCGCGACGGCGGCCGGCTACCGACAACTGCTTGTCTGGGCCCGCAAACGGGGGACGGTGCGCCGGGCCGGCGTGGAGGGCACGGGCACCTTCGGTGCGGGCCTGTCCCGTTATCTGCTTGCTCAGCAGATCCAGGTGTTCGAAGTGAACCGGCCCGACCGGTCGGCCCGCCGGTTGCTCGGTAAGTCGGACCCGCTCGATGCGCAGGCCGCAGCGCGAGCCGTGCTCAGCGCTCGCGCCCGGGCCCAGGCCAAATCCGGCGACGGACCCGTGCACAGCGCCCGGATCTACAAACTCGCCAAGGACTCTGCGGTCAAGGCCCGCACCCAGGCGATCAACCAGCTCAAGGCCGTCCTGGTCATCGCCGACCCCGCCCTGCGGGAACGCATGTCGAGCCTCGGCAACGCCGAGCTGTTCCGCACCTGTGCGCGCCTCGGCCCGCACGACGGTGGTGGGGGAGACGAGGACGCGGTGGCCCAAGCCACCCACATGACATTACGCATGCTCGCCGAACGCATCGAGCAGCTCACCGGACAGATCAATGAGCTGAACCAGCGACTGACCCGGCTCGTCGAACGCCACGCGCCGCAACTGCTCGTACCGGTGGGCATCGGTCCGGACAGCGCCGTCACCCTGCTGATCACCATGGGGGACAACCCTGAGCGGCTCAACACCGAGGCGTCCTTTGCTGCCCTTTGCGGAGTCAGCCCCATCGAGTACTCCTCCGGCCGGCGGAGCACGCGTCGGCTCAACCACGGCGGCGACCGGCAGGCCAACGCCGCCCTGCACCGCATCGTCTTCACCCGCCTGCGTCACGACCCACGCACCCAGGAGTACTACGAACGCCGCACCCAGGAGGGCAAGACCCGACGTGAGATCATCCGATGCCTCAAGCGATACGCAGCCCGCGAGGTCTTCAACCTGGTCAGACCAGCTTCCCGCACCCCTGCGTTATAGGGGCGTCCGTGAGACGACGAGGCCCCACCGGGGATCCGGCGGGACCTCGTCGTGACTTGTCTAGTGCGTCGGGTGGCACCCGCTGCGGGCGTCGTTGTACTCCGGATTTCCGCTCTCGAGCACACGGAGCAGGGACGCCGTGACGACGCGCGTCTTACGGCCGATGCGTAGCACGCGGCACGGAAAGCGTCCGCTGCGGACCAGCTCGTAGCCCTTTGCTCGTGAGAATCCTAGCGCCCTTGATGCATCCTCCACGCTTCCCGTTCCGTCCCAGGTGGCGCTGATGTAGGTAGGGCTGTAGCGAGGACTCAGTGTCCCGTCGATCTCCGTGGGCATTCCAGCTTCTTCGGTCTTGGCGGCGGGTGTCGTCCGTGTGTACGGAGGGCCCCCGCCGCGGGTGGTCGCGGCTACCACCAAGAATCCGCGCCATTGCCGGTTTGGCTAACCGGCGATTCGGAGCTATGTTGCCCCGCATCCCAATAGAGGCCCCGTCTAATGGTGTGAAGCACAACGCTGGGCGGAGCGGCCAGCGTTCAGGACATCGCGATACTCCTCAGCACTGCGACGGACGGCATCAGTCGGCCGGGATGCAACGCGAACACGCCTGTTTCCAGCGCCTCGGCGGCCGGGTCGGAGCTCGCGACTCGTGCCAGGCTGCGGCTCGGCGGTATTAGCGGTGGAACTCGGACGGTCTGCTACGACAAGTTCGCGCCTGCTGTCGGACTCACAGGCCAGCCCGGATGACTCACCAACCGAACTCCATCTGAATTGGGATGCCGTCGGTGGTTTCAGTTTGGATGGCCGGGGCGACCTCGATGGGCACGCCGAGCTGAGTAGCAATAGGGGTGTACAGGTCTGTGGTGACCTCTGGGGTGCGCAGTGAGATCAGAAGGGCGTAGCTGACGGGCAGGCCGATCCGGTCGCTCCGTTTGTTTGCCTTCCACCAACCGCCGACGGGATAGACCGCGAGGGCGCCACAGTCGGCGAGTTCGGTGGCTGTTCCGCGCCAGATATCCGCATGCAGGGAGCCGAGGTTGCGGAACCGGGGGCCGACCAGCCAGCGTATGTCAGACTCGAATGCCTTCGGGTTGCCGAGTCCGTCGCTCTCGTGTTCGGCATGTTCGGCCAGTCTGCGTTGGAAGGCGTCACTGGACTCGGTGGGGCCCTTGATGGCGAAGCGAAGGCCGTGTGAGGCGTAGCTGTAGCGGCCGAGCATGCCGCGCCGGCCGGGGTTGGGTTCGATCATGTACGCGAGGGTCACGCGCAGGTCCACGGGTGTGTCGGCCAGTTCACGCAACTGTTCAAGCGGCCACGGCAGCTCATGGAGCTTGAGTTCGGCCAGTCGGACCTGCCCGCCCTTGAGTCGTTTGAGGGGCACCAGGGCGTCTTGAACGATCATCGTGACGGCGTTGGCGGCGCTGCTGCGGATGCGCTCGGCGGTGGGCACACCCCAGCCGTAGCGGCGGATCACCTGCCGCATGATCTCGCCCTTGGCCAGTTTGGGGGTTCCGGTCCTCTTGAACAGGCCCTGCTCGACCATGGCCGGGGTCCACTGGGCTTCGTGTACCAGGAGCGCGCGGACCGCTTCCGGCCGCAGTCCGGGGTAGGCGCTCATCGCCGTTGCGGCCAGTGCAGCCGCCTGAGCGGTGGCGGCGCTCGTGGCGTTCGTCCAGGCCAACTGCCTCGCGGGATCGTGGTGGGTGGTCGCCACGCTTACCAGTTCATGCTCATCCAGGTAGCTGTCGTCCGGGGCGACGAGCAAGTTGCCACCCTCCAGGACGATGTCGGGCTTGGTGACAGCTGCGTTGGTGAGTGCCACCGAGGTCCGGCTGAACGGTGAAAGGCTGCCTGGGGCGACCAGCGGTCGGTACCCGCGGAATACGGGGATGTTGGGGACGGCGTCCAGGTGCGTGCAGGCGCCGACGGTGAGAACGTTGTGTGCCTGGGCGGGTTCCTCGATGCGCGACAGGTCGGAGAGCAGCAGAGGGTCGAGTGCCCCCTCCTCGGTGCGCATTTGCTGGGGCACGGCGCCGCGAATGTTGCCGGCGCTGACGATGATCAGCCGTGATGCGTCCGGCTCCGGCGCTCCGATGAGTTCGATGCGGTCGTCCCGCACGTTTACGTCCGTACCAGCCGCTAGAGCGTCCAGGGTGGCCGACCACAAGGTCGCCGTTCCGTCGACGCCGTTCTCACCGTGGCCGGACTGCCGGGTGACAGCCATGGAGAAGACCCGGCCGGACGGAATGGGACCCCCGTTGCCGATCTCGGCGGTCGCTACTGCGTTCGCGGTGGTCTCGGCGCAGGTCCGTGGGGACGTGGCCGGTGTGTGGTTGTCGTCAAGAATCTTCACGGACTCCAGGCCGTGGCCGAGAACTACCGGGCCGTTTGACTCAAGTGCGGCAGCGAAGTCACCGAAGAGAGCGAGTCCGGCCATCTGTGTACCGTGCCCGGTGCGATCGGCCGGCGTACTGCCCGGCAGTACTGTGTAGGCGCGCTCGTGCAGCGCGGGCTTGAGTAGCGCGTGCTCCTGGGCTATGCCCGTGTCCAGGATGCACACCGCTGGGGCCTGTGGATCCGCCGGCTGTATGCGCTCGGCGAGCTCTTCGACGAGGTCCACGCGAAACGCGCGGTCGACGGCGTACAGGCCCTCGGCGAAGGTCGGCCTGCGGATCTCGGCAGGACAGGCGTTCGTAGCCAGCAGCACCGTTAGCTCTTCGCCGGTCGTCGCGACATGCGCGACGAGACGCTCGCCCACATGGATCGCCCGTTCGCTGATGCGCCACTGTCGCTCGGCGGCCAGCGCTTTCAAGGCGGTGACCGGATCCGTCGGCGAGATCCGTGGATCGAACCACAGCTCCCACCATCGCTCCTCGTCCAAAGGTGGCAGGCCCTGCCGCTCCTGCCAGAGGTGCTCCAGCAGCGCTCGGCGGATCTGCTCCATGTTGGCCACCAGCGGGGCCTGCTTGGGGTTACCTGCGTCGGTGTCTTCGGTGAAGGCATTGATCCGCTGCGTGAACGAGGCGACCTTGTGGAAGGGGATCCACACCACAGCATCCTGCGGACCGTCGTCTGTCTGCGGGTGGCTGCTCATAAGGGTCAGGCCCGAGCCGTCCAGACGCTCCAGCACCAGAAGGTGGTCAGGGGCCGCCTCGATCCGCACCGCAAAACCGTCCGGCTGGAAGGCGGCGGGTATCTCCTGGGCGAGCTGTGCCGACTCCCGTTCGGCCGTCTCCAGGCCGCCCACCAGCGCAGCGACATGCCCATGGCGGTCTTCGCGCCGGACCAAGCTCGGCCCGCCCCCGCCAGCAGGCTCGGAGCGCGGTGTCAGCGTCGTGGCCCGCCAGGGCACCACCAGGTGCGGCGTCGCTCTCGCGGGAGGGGTGGGCTCAGGCATGGTGGGACGCGTGCCGCTCGGCCAGCGCTGCCAGCAGCAGCTGTTCGTCCACCACGTCCCGGTCGGTCAGGATGGCCCGCTTGGCGGCGGCTTCTGCCGCTTTGACCAGCTCCGCATGGCTCAACCCGCATGCACTGTCTGTCACGGCGTCCCACCGTACTGTCCCTGTGTCCATTCCGGCTAGCCGTCGCTGTATCACCTGCACGGCTTCTTCGGCGGTAGGCGGACCATAGGTGGCGATCATGTCGAAGCGGCGGAACAGCGCCCGGTCCAGAAGCTGGTGATGATTGGTACCCGCCACGACCAGGCTTTCCGAGGGGGCTTCGTCCAGGAACAGCAGGAACGAGTTCAGGATTCTCCGGGCTTCACCGACGTCGTTGCCCGCGGCCCGCTCCGCCCCCAGAGCGTCGAACTCATCGAAGAGGTATACCGCTCTCGTCTGGGCGACGGCGTCGAAGACCAGGCGGAGCTTGGCCGCAGTCTCACCCATGAACCGGCTGATCAACCCGTCTAGACGGATGGTGAACAACGGCAGCTTCAGCTCACCGGCTAGGGCGGCGGCGGTCATGCTCTTGCCGGTTCCTGGGGGGCCGGACAGCAGGATCCGGTGCACGGGGGTGAAACCGAAACGCTCCAGACGGGCGCGTTGCCGCTGTTCGTGCAGCACCCGGTCCAGCGATGCGCGTAGTTCCGAGTCAAGGGTCATGTCGTCGAGCTGGATGTCGGGATAGCCCGCGGTCAGTAGACTCGACAGCTCGCCCCGGGGCTGCACTACTGGAGTGGCAGCGCGGCCACCAGTTCTGCTCTGCTTTGTTCGGGCGGCCTCGACGAGTTCCCTCAGCTCCACAGCGAACTTCCCCTGGCCCTGGCGCGCCGACTTTGCCGCCACCTGCAAGGCGACGCTGTAGAAAAGATCGTCGTCCGCTGAGGCGTGCGCGCGCACCAGGGCCTTCAGGTGGTCGGCGTTCGCTGCCATACGCCTGTCACCCTTCCCTGCCGCTGTCAATGAGGACCGCTGGATCTGTACCCAGGAGCCGGTGGAAGCACCAGCGTCTGCATCGTACGGCCCGGGCGGACCGGTTGCTGCCGGGATCGGCCGGTTGTCTGAGAGCCCAGAAAGACGCCGAGTCCGACAAGCGGCCGCGGGCCACTACCTGAAGATCATGACCGACGTGGAGCTTCCCGACCGAGAAAACGGTGTCGCCTTCATCCGGTAGCCGGTGAATAAACTCGGTGAAACTACGACGGTCTGAACAAGGTGCGCGCGGTCCTCGACCCGGCGGCTGTGCCTACTGGGCGCCGCTTCTTCCGTGCCGCCGTAGGTCTCGACCGGATGCAGCCGCCGTACCGGGCGAGTCAGAGCCGCCGTGCGTCGCACGGGGCTGGTCCTCGACGAGGCAGACTCCTTGCCTTCGCCGTTCAGCCAAGGTGGTCGGCCAGCTCACGCTCCAGCGCGGCCTTCGGCTTGGCGCCGACGATCGTCTGGACGACTTCGCCGCCCTTGTAGACGTTCATCGTCGGGATGGACATCACGCCGTACTTGGCGGCGGTGTCCGGGTTCTCGTCGATGTTGAGCTTCACGATCTCGATCGCGTCGCCGTGCTCGGCCGCGATCGCCTCCAGGGAGGGGGCGAGCTGGCGGCACGGGCCGCACCAGGCTGCCCAGAAATCGACGAGCACGGGCTTGTCGCTCTGGAGGACGTCCTGGTCGAAGGAGTCGTCGGTGACGTTCTTGAGGGCCATGTGGGTCTCCTCGTACGGGGTGGAACGGGCTGCCGTCAGGCGACCGCGACGACCTCGGCGGGCACGGGCGCGTCGGACAGGGCCGCGAGATACCGCTCGGCGTCGAGCGCCGCGGCGCAGCCGGAGCCGGCCGCAGTGATGGCCTGGCGGTAGGTGTGGTCGACGACGTCGCCGGCGCCGAAGACGCCCGGGACGTTCGTGCGCGTCGAGGGCGACTCGACCTTCAGGTACCCCTCGGAGTCGAGGTCCAGCTGGCCCTTGAAGAGCTCGGTGCGCGGGTCGTGGCCGATGGCGATGAACAGGCCGGTCGCGGCCAGCTCACGCGTCTCGCCGGTCAGGGTGTCGCGCAGCGTCATGCCGGCCAGCATGCCGTTCTCCTCGTGGAGCGCGGCGACCTCGCTGTCGAAGGCGAAGGAGATCTTGTCGTCGGAGAAAGCGCGGTTCTGCATGACCTGGGAGGCACGCAGAGTGGAGCGCCGGTGCACGACGGTCACCGACCGGGCGAAGCGGGTGAGGAAGGTGGCCTCCTCCATGGCGGTGTCGCCGCCGCCGACGACCACGATGTCCCGGTCCCGGAAGAAGAAGCCGTCGCAGGTCGCGCACCAGGACACACCCCGCCCGGACAGCTCGTCCTCCTTGGGCGGGCCGAGCTTGCGGTAGCCGGAACCCGTGGCGACGATCACCGTCTTCGCGCGGTGGACGGTACCGGCGGTGTCGGTGACGGTCTTGATGTCACCGGTCAGGTCGACGGCGACGATGTCGTCGTCGATCATCTCGGCGCCGAACCTCTCGGCCTGGGCCCGCATGTTCTCCATGAGCTCGGGACCCTGGACCCCGTCGGGAAAGCCGGGGAAGTTCTCGACCTCGGTCGTGGTCGTGAGCGAGCCGCCGACGAAGATCGCGCCGCCGAAGACGAGGGGGTTCAGACTGGCGCGGGCGGTGTAGAGCGCGGCGGTGTAACCCGCCGGCCCCGACCCGATGATGATGACGTTGCGTATGTCCGCGGTGGTGCTCATGCCTGCGGCTCCGGGGCGATCTCCTTGATCAGGCCCTCGACCAGCACCTTGATCTCGTCGCGGATGGGGCGGACGGCCTCGACGCCCTGGCCCGCCGGGTCCTCCAGCTGCCAGTCCAGGTACCGCTTGCCGGGGAAGACCGGGCAGGTGTCGCCGCAGCCCATGGTGATACAGACGTCGGACTCCTTGACCGCGTCCACGGTCAGCATCTTGGGCACCTCGGCGGAGATGTCGATGCCGACCTCGCGCATCGCTTCCACGGCGGCGGGGTTGACGTTCTCGCCCGGGTTGGAGCCGGCGGAACGGACCTCGACGCGGTCCCCGGCCAGGTGGGTCAGCCACGCGGCGGCCATCTGCGAGCGGCCAGCGTTGTGGACACAGACGAACAGCACGGAGGGCTTGTCGGACATCAGGAGGTCTCTCTTGTCTCGCGACGACATCAGGCGCACATGACGTCAGCACCCGGTGGTGTCAGCCACCACTGATGTGAGAGTATCAGTACATGATGACGTCAGTCGACACTGACCTGATCCGGGTTCTGGCGGACCCGCTCAGGTTGCAGATCGTGACCCTGCTCGCCAAAGAGACGCTGTGCACCACCCACCTCGTGGAGGAGACGGGTGCCCGGCAGACCAACCTCTCCAACCACTTGAGAGTGCTGCGCGAGGCCGGTGTCGTCGAGACGGAGCCGTGCGGCCGTTACACGTACTACAAGGTCCGCCCGGACGTCATCGCCTCGCTCGCCGGCCAGTTCGCCGACCTGGCCGAGTCCGCCCGCACCGCCGCCGAGAACAAGAGGGCCTGTCCGTGACCCGCACCGAAGCGCCCGCGACGACCACCGAGGAGTCCTCCGTCGTCGCGAAGCTGTCGACGCTCGACCGCTTCCTCGCCGTCTGGATCCTCATCGCCATGGCCGTCGGCCTCGGCCTGGGCCGAGCCATCCCGGGCCTGAACGACGCCCTCGCCAAGGTCGAGATCGGCGGCATCTCCCTGCCGATCGCCATCGGCCTGCTGATCATGATGTATCCGGTCCTGGCCAAGGTCCGTTACGACAAGCTCGACGCCGTCACAGGCGACCGCAGGCTCATGGCCTCGTCGCTGGTGATCAACTGGATCGTCGGACCGGCGGTGATGTTCGCGCTCGCGTGGATCTTCCTGCCGGACCTGCCCGAGTACCGCACCGGCCTGATCATCGTCGGGCTCGCCCGCTGCATCGCGATGGTCATCATCTGGAACGACCTCGCCTGCGGCGACCGTGAGGCCGCGGCCGTACTCGTCGCGCTGAACTCGGTCTTCCAGGTCCTGGCGTTCGGCCTGCTCGGCTGGTTCTACCTCGACCTGCTGCCCGGCTGGCTGGGCCTCGGCGACGGCGAGCACCTGGACATCTCCATGTGGAAGATCGCCCTCAACGTCGTCATCTTCCTCGGCGTCCCACTGCTCGCCGGGTTCCTCACCCGCCGCATCGGCGAGAAGAAGCTCGGCCGAGAGAAGTACGAGTCCAAGTTCCTGCCGAAGATCGGCCCGTGGGCGCTCTACGGCCTGCTGTTCACGATCGTCATCCTCTTCGCCCTGCAGGGCAGGACCATCACCTCGCAGCCCTTCGACGTCGCCCGCATCGCGCTGCCGCTGCTGGTGTACTTCGCCGTGATGTGGGCCGGGACCTTCCTGCTGGGCAAGGCGATCGGTCTCGCCTACGACCGCACGGCCACCCTCGCCTTCACCGCCGCGGGCAACAATTTCGAGCTGGCCATCGCCGTCGCCATCGCCACCTTCGGCGTCACCTCCGGCCAGGCCCTCTCCGGCGTCGTGGGACCGCTCATCGAGGTGCCCGTACTGATCGGCCTCGTCTACGTGTCCCTGGCCTGGCGCAAGAAGTTCGCCCCGTCCGCTCTGACCACTGAGGGCAGGGGCCACTGATGCACTGCCTGGACTGCCGCGCACAGGGAACGACCAGCACGGCCGTCGGCGTCTGCCACGGCTGCGGAGCCGCCGTCTGCCACGAGCACACGCGCGTCACCCCGCGCGGCGTGCGGGGAGGACCCCTCCTCGGACGACCCGCTGAGGTCACGGCGGCGCGCACCATCCGGTGCACCACGTGTGCGGCGGCACAGGCGGCATGACACAGCACACCGACGTAGTGGTGATCGGCGGCGGCCAGGCAGGGCTCGCCGCCGGCTACCACCTGCGCCGCCAGGGCCTGGACTTCGTCGTCCTCGACGCCCAGGCCACCCCGGGCGGTGCCTGGCAGCACACCTGGGACTCGCTCCACCTGTTCTCCCCGGCCGCCTTCTCCTCGCTCCCGGGGTGCCTCATGCCACCGCAGCCGGGTCAGGAGTACCCGGAGGCCGGGCACGTGGTGGACTACCTGAGCGACTACGAGAAGCGGTACGACCTCCCCGTGCAGCGACCGGTCCGGGTGATCGGCGTGCACGAGGACGGACGGCTGCTGCGAGTGGAGACCGAGTCCGGCGCGTGGCACGCCCGTGCGGTGATCAGCGCGACCGGTACGTGGTGGCGTCCCTTCCTCCCCGCCGTCCCCGGCCGCGGGGACTTCGGGGGCAGGCAGCTGCACACCGTCTCCTACCGCGGACCGCAGGACTTCGCGGGCCAACGCGTGATCGTCGTCGGGGGCGGCAACTCCGGCGCGCAGATCGCCGCCGACCTCGTCCACGACACCGAACTGACCTGGGTGACCCAGCGTCCGCCCCGGTACCTCGCCGACGACATCGACGGCCGCGCCCTGTTCGACGCGGCCACCGCCCGACGCCGCGCCCTCGACGAGGGCCGCACTGACACCGGCGGCGTCGCCTCGCTGGGGGACATCGTCGCCGTACCGCCCGTGCGCGAGGCCCGTGACGCCGGGCGGCTCAAAGCGTCGCCCATGTTCACCCGCCTCGACCGCGATGGCGTCGCCTGGGCCGACGGCACGCGCGCGCCCGCCGACGCGGTGATCTGGTGCACCGGCTTCCGACCTGCCCTCTCACACCTGTCCCCCCTCGGCCTGCGCGGCCCGCGCGGCCACATCCCCACCCAGGGCACGCGCGCAGTGGCGGACCCGCGGCTGCACCTCCTCGGATACGGAGACTGGACGGGCCCCGCCTCCGCCACGCTCATCGGCGTCGGACGGCCGGCCCGCGACGCGGCGCGGGAAATCGCCGGGCTTCTCGACAGCGAAAGGTGATCCGCGTGCGCTACCGAACGGCCAGCAGCTGTCCCATCGCCGCCAGCACCGACGGCTCGACCCGGTAGTAGACCCAGGTGCCGCGCCGCTCGGACGTGAGCAGGCCGGCTTCCTTGAGCTTCTTCAGGTGGTGGGAGACGGTCGGCTGGGAGACGCCGACGTCGGAGATGTCGCACACGCACGCCTCGCCGCCCTCGTGGGAGGCGACGGCCGAGAACAGCCGCAGCCGCACCGGGTCGCCGAGGGCCTTGAACATGCGGGCGGTCCGCTCGGCCTCCTCGGCGGTGAAGGGGCGCTCGCTCAGTGGCGGGCAGCACGGCACCACCGCGGCGGCGGGGGCCTCGGATCGGTCCAGAAGCGGCAGTGCCCTGACGTTCGACATACGTCTATGTTGACACACGTCGAACTAGAGCGGCCAGAGTCAGCGGGCGCCGAGGTGGGCGATGAGGCGCCGGACGACCCGGGCGGCGTCCCTGCCGACCCCGCGCAGGGTGTTCGAGGAGAGGCTGCGCTGCCATTCCAGGCCGACGTACGCCAGTCCGGGATGGGTGGTCGACAGCCCCTCCCGGTGGCGCGGGTGGCCGTCGGCGTCGAGGGCGCCGAGCGGGCGCAGATAGCCGAGGTCGGGTCGATAGCCGGTGGCCAGGACGATCGTGTCGATCTCCTCGGTGGCGCCGTCGGTCCATGTCGCCTTCGTGCCGTCGATCGCGCTGAACACCGGGCGCAGGTCGGGGGCGCCGGCTGCGACCGCGGCACGGTAGCGGCCGTCGTCGATCACCAACTGTGTCGGCGGCGTGCGCAGGAACCTGCCCACCGGCAGGGTGTCGAGCCCTGTCCGCTGCAGCCACCAGTGCAGGTCCCGGCCCAGCGGGCGCTGCCGGGCGAACCGCACCGGATGCCGGGCCGCGAGCGTCACCCGGGCGTGTGCGGCCAGCTCGGCGGCGATCTGCGTCGCCGAGTTGCCGGCCCCGACGACCACCACCCGCTGCCCGGCTAGTGGCTCTGGCCTCCTGTACTCGGCGGTGTGTAGCACGGTGCCCGTGAAGTCGTCCAGCCCAGGGAGAGCAGGACGGTGAGGCCGGCCGAAGGTTCCGGAGGCGGCCACGACACCCCGGGCCGTCATACGGTCGCCGGTTTCCAGGGTGAGGCTGAAGGCTCCGTCGCTCATGCTCACCTCCTGCACGCGCGTGCCGGTGCGGACGTCGGCGTCCAGGCGTTCGGCGTAACGCAGCAGGTAGGCGACGACCTCGTCCCGGTGCGGGTAACGGTCCGGGTCGCCGCCGAACGGCAGACCCGGCAGGGAGCTGCGGGCCGCGGGGGAGAAGAGGGTGAGGCTGTCGTAGTAGCGCGGCCACGACCCCGCCGGCTGCTCGGACACCTCCAGGATCACCGGTGCCAGACCCTGCTCGCGCAGGGCGTGCGCGGCGGCCAGTCCGGACTGACCTCCACCGATGACCACCACGTCGACGTGTTCCATGCCTACTCCCTCGGGTTACTCAGATCTGCGGTTTCGATGAATGTCTATGTTGACGTCCATCGAATCAGGTGTCATGCTGATCTCGCAAGGGATCGACAGATGTCGAAGCAAAAGGGAGTGTCGTCGCCGTGTCCAACACCAGCGTGTCCACCACCGACCACCAGCAGCCCGTCGTGGTCATCGGCGCCGGCCCCGTCGGCCTGGCCGCAGCCGCGCACCTCGTCGAGCGCGGCATCGAGCCCCTGGTGCTGGAGGCCGGCCACTCCGCTGCCACCGCCGTGCGCGAGTGGGCGCACGTCCGCCTGTTCTCGACCTGGGCCGAGGTCACCGACCCGGCCGCCGAGAAGCTGCTCGCCCCGACCGGCTGGGTCCGCCCCGAAGGGGCGACGTACCCGACCGGCGGCGACTGGGCCGAGCGCTACCTCCAGCCGCTCGCCGACGTCCTCGGCGACAAGGTCCGCTACGGAGCCACCGTCACGGGCGTGGCCCGCGCCGGCCGCGACCGGATCGTCGACTCCGGCCGCGAGGAGCAGCCCTTCACCGTGCACATTGAGACGGCGGACGGCGGCGAGGAGCGGATCACCGCCCGCGCCGTCATCGACGCCTCCGGCACCTGGTCCGTGCCCAGCCCGATGGGCGCAAACGGCATCCCCGCCCTCGGCGAGAAGAAGACGGCCGAGCACATCACCTACCGCGTCCCCGACCTGACGGACCCGGCCGTCCGAGGCCGCTACGCCGGCAAGCGCACGGCGGTCGTCGGCTCCGGTGCCTCCGCCTTCACCGCCCTCGCCTTGCTCGCCGACCTGGCCGGGGAAGAGGCGGACACGCACGCGGTCTGGATCCTGCGCCGGGGCATCGGCGAGGCCACGTACGGCGGCGGCGAGGCCGACCAGCTCCCGGCCCGCGGCGCACTCGGCCTGCGTGCCAAGGCGGCGGTGGAGAAGGGGCACGCGAGCGCCGTCACCGGTTTCCGTACGGAAGCGGTCGAACGGGACGGCGACCGGCTGGTCCTGGTCGCCGAGGACGGCCGCCGTCTGGACCCGGTCGACGAGGTCATCGTCCTGACCGGCTTCCGCCCCGACCTCTCCTTCGTCTCCGAGCTCCGTCTCGGCCTCGACGAGCGCCTCCAGGCCCCGACCGCACTCGCCCCGCTGATCGACCCGAACGTCCACTCCTGCGGCACCGTCTACCCGCACGGCGTCAAGGAGCTCTCCCACCCGGAGCAGGACGTCTACCTGGTCGGCATGAAGTCCTACGGCCGCGCCCCAACCTTCCTCGCCATGACCGGCTACGAGCAGGTCCGCTCCATTACGGCCGCCCTCGCCGGAGACCACGAGGCCGCTGAACGCGTCGAGCTGACCCTGCCGGAGACCGGCGTATGCGGCGGCGCTGGCCTGTTCGACGAGCGGGAAGCCGAGCAGAGCGGCGAAGGCGGAGGTTGCTGCGCCGCCCCCGCCACCCTGCAGATCGGTGTCGGTGCCCCGGCCGCCTCCGGCGGCTGCTGACACACCGACCCGTCCCCAGGAGGTTCACCATGTCCCGCGTGCAACTCGCCCTACGAGTACCGGATCTCTCCGCGTCCGTCGCCTTCTACACGAAACTCTTCGGTGTCGAGCCCGCCAAACTCCGCGACGGCTACGCCAACTTCGCCATCACCGAGCCCCCGCTCAAGCTCGTCCTGATCGAAGGCGAGGCGGACGCGGCGACCCGCATGGACCACCTCGGTGTCGAGGTCGGCAGCACGCAAGCCGTCCACGCGGCCACCACCCGGCTGAGCGCAGCGGGGCTGGTGACGGCCGAGGAGAGCGACACGGCCTGCTGCTACGCCCTGCAGGACAAGGTCTGGGTCCACGGCCCCGGCCAGGAGCCCTGGGAGGTCTACGTGGTCAAGGGCGACGCCGACACCCTGACCAAGCAGAGCGCT
>NZ_JBIAHR010000043.1:0-32005 GCF_042870695.1 Streptomyces sp. NPDC006384 | reverse complement strand
TCCGCCCGCGTGGCCTGGGCGGCGGGGGGGGGGGGGCCGCCCGGGGGCGCGCCCCCCCCCCCCCCCCCCCCCCCCCCCCCCCCCCCCCGCGTTCCGCGCCCTGCCCCGCCCCCGTCGCGCCCCGTCACACACCCGCCCCCGCCGTCCGCACGCCCGCGCCACGCCACCGCCCCCGCCACCGGGGCCCGTACGTCACCCTCCGCCACCTCCCGGCAGCACCCGGCGAGCCCCGCGCCCCCGGTCCTGTCACCTTGCTCACGGGCGCATAACAAGGTGGACAGAAGGGGTTTTCAGGCAGGTCTACGCGCGTTAATCTGCGGCGAAGCCAGCGCCGTAGCCGAACCGTCCCCGGCGCTTGTACGACAGGAGCACCAGACATGCGCCGGATTACCCGGATCACGGTCGCAGGCGCAGCGACCGCCTCCCTGGCCCTCGCCCTCGCCGCCTGCGGTGGTACCTCGACCTCCTCCGGGTCGTCCGAGTCGAAGGGCGACAAGGGCCTCGCCATCGCCTACGACGTCGGCGGCAAGGGCGACCAGTCCTTCAACGACGCCGCGTACGCCGGTCTGGAGCAGGCGAAGAAGGAGTTCGGCTACGAGACGGCCGACATCGAGCCCACCGAGGGCGAGACCGACGCCGACAAGGAGCAGCGCCTGGCGTCGCTCGCCAAGCAGGGCTACAACCCGGTCATCGGCGTCGGCTACGCGTACGCCACCGCCATGAAGGCCGCCGCCGAGAAGTACCCGGACACCACCTTCGGCATCGTGGACGACGCCACGATCAACGCGAAGAACGTGGCGGACCTGGTCTTCAACGAGGAGGAGGCCTCCTACCTCGCCGGTGTCGCCGCCGCCAAGAGCACCAGGACCAAGACGGTCGGCTTCGTGGGCGGTGTGGACGTCCCGCTGATCCACAAGTTCCAGGCCGGCTTCGAGCAGGGCGTCAAGGACACCGACCCCAAGGTCAAGGTCCTGTCCCAGTACCTGACGCAGACGGCGGAGGAGGGCGGCTTCAACAGCCCCGACAAGGGCAAGACCGCCGCCGAGGGCCAGATCGAGAAGAAGGCCGACGTCGTCTACGCCGCCGCCGGCCTGTCCGGCCAGGGTGTGATCGAGGCCGCCGCGGCCCACAAGATCTGGGCGATCGGCGTCGACTCCGACCAGTACAAGCAGGAAGCCCTCGCCAAGTACAAGGACCACATCCTGACTTCGGCGACCAAGGACGTCGCCAAGGCGGTGTACAACCTCGCGAAGTCGGTCGAGAACGGCAAGCCGGAGACCGGTATCGTCAAGGGCGATCTGAAGTCCGGCGAGGTCGGCCTGTCGGTCTCCAACCCGAAGTTCGCGGACGACGCCGAGCTCCAGGCAGCCATCGAGACGGCCAAGGAGAAGATCGTCAGCGGCGAGATCAAGGTCAAGAGCAGCTGAACCGAGCCGAGCTGAGCACCACCTCGAACAGCGTGTGACCGCGCCGGTCGCGCCGCGCGGCGGGGTACGGGAAGGGTCTTGCGGGACACCTCCTCGTACCCCGTCGTGCCGGTGTGCCGCCGCGGTTTCGAGATGCCGTAGGGGCGCTACGCGCGTAGACGACCCCCGTCCCCAGGAGTGTGCGCCATCAACGCGTCCAGCAGCCCTCCGGCCGGAGCGGCGGTCAACGAATCGGTGACCGCCGTCGAACTCGCCGGGATCACCAAGCGTTTCCCCGGTGTCGTGGCCAACCACGACATCCACCTCACCGTCCGCAAGGGCACCGTCCACGCCCTCGTCGGCGAGAACGGCGCCGGCAAGTCGACGCTGATGAAGATCCTCTACGGCATGCAGAAGCCGGACGAGGGCACCATCACGATCGACGGCGAGCAGGTCTCCTTCTCCTCGCCCGCCGACGCCATCGTCCGCGGCATCGGCATGGTCCACCAGCACTTCATGCTCGCCGACAACCTCACGGTCCTGGAGAACGTGGTCCTCGGCAGCGAGAAGCTGTACGGCATCGGCGGCCGGGCCCGCCGGAAGATCAAGGAGATCTCCGAGCGCTACGGCCTCGACGTCCGCCCCGACGTCCTGGTCGAGGAGCTCGGCGTCGCCGCCCGCCAGCGCGTGGAGATCCTCAAGGTCCTCTACCGCGGCGCCCGCACACTGATCCTGGACGAGCCGACGGCCGTCCTGGTGCCGCAGGAGGTGGACGCCCTCTTCGACAACCTGCGCGAGCTGAAGGCCGAGGGCCTGTCCGTCATCTTCATCTCCCACAAGCTGGGCGAGGTCCTCTCCGTCGCCGACGACATCACCGTCATCCGCCGCGGCACCACGGTCGGCACCGCCGTCCCGTCCGAGACCACCCCGCGCCAGCTCGCCGAGCTGATGGTCGGCAGCGAGCTGCCCACCCCCGAGACCGCCGAGTCCACGGTCACCGACCGCCCGGTCCTCACCGTCGACAGGCTCCGCCTCGCGGCCCCCGGCGGCAAGGCCCTGCTGGACGACATCACCTTCACCATCCACGCCGGCGAGGTCCTCGGCATCGCCGGCGTCGAGGGCAACGGCCAGACCGAGCTGGTCGACGCGCTCATCGGCCTGCGCCACGCCGACTCCGGCACCATCCGCTTCCTCGACGAGGACATCACCTCCCTGCCCACCCGCAAGCGCCGCGAGCAGGGCGTCGGCTACATCCCCGAGGACCGCCACCGCCACGGGCTGCTCCTGGAGGCCCCCCTCTGGGAGAACCGCATCCTCGGCCACGTCACCGAGAAGCCCAACGCCAAGGGCGTCTGGCTGGACCCGAAGGCCGCGCAGGAGGACACCCGGCGCATCGTCGAGACGTACGACGTCCGCACCCCCGGCATCGACGTCACCGCGGCCTCCCTGTCCGGCGGCAACCAGCAGAAGCTGATCGTCGGCCGCGAGATGAGCCACCGGCCGCGCTTCCTGATCGCCGCCCACCCCACCCGCGGTGTGGACGTCGGCGCGCAGGCCGCGATCTGGGACCACATCCGTGAGGCCCGCCGCGAGGGCCTGGCCGTGCTGCTGATCTCCGCCGACCTGGACGAGCTGATCGGCCTGTCCGACACCCTGCGGGTGATCTACGACGGCCGGCTGGTCGCGGACGCCGACCCCGCGTCCATCACCCCCGAGCAGCTCGGCTCGGCGATGACCGGCGCCGCGACCGGTCACCTGGAACACGACGAGACCCCCGGGACCCGCGAGGCTCCCGGGTCCGCGGAAGACGAGGCCCGCTGATGAAGAAGTTCGACAAGGAGCGCGTGCTCCTCGCGGTGGCCGGACCGGTCATCGCGCTCGCCGTGGCCTTCGTGCTCAGCGCGATCGTCCTGATCGCCTCGGGCAAGAACCCGGTCGAGCCCTTCGCCCTCATGTTCGAGCAGGCCGGTTTCTCCGACATCCAGGTGCTGATCGTCAACCAGGCGTCGATGTACTACATCGCCGCCCTCGCGGTCGCCATCGGCTTCCGGATGAACCTGTTCAACATCGGCGTCGACGGCCAGTACCAGCTCGCCGCCATGACGGCGGCGATCGTCGGCGCCCACGCGAACCTCCCGGCGTTCCTGCAGATCCCGCTGCTGCTCCTGACCGCCGTCCTCACCGGCGCCTTCTGGTCCGGCATCGCCGGCGTCCTCAAGGTCACCCGCGGTGTCAGCGAGGTCGTCGCGACGATCATGCTCAACGCCATCGCCACCGCCGTCATCGGCTACCTGTGGCTGCCGGACGTCTTCGGCGTCAAGATCGGCAACAACAACACCACCGGCGAGATGCACGAGTCCGGCTGGATCCCCGGCCTCGACATGGGCGCCGCCGGCGAGGTCTACGGACTGGTGTTCCTCGCCGTCCTGCTCGGCGTCGGCTACTGGGTCGTCCTCAACCGCACCCGCTTCGGCTTCGACCTGCGCGCCTCCGGCGCCTCCGAGTCCGCCGCCGCGGCCAGCGGCGTCGACCCCAAGCGGATGGTGCTCACCGCGATGCTCATCTCCGGCGGCCTCGCCGGCCTCGCGGGCCTGCCGATCCTGCTCGGCGACACCCACACCTACAGCCTCAACTTCCCCACCGGCATCGGCTTCCTCGGCATCGGCATCGCCCTGCTCGGCCGCAACAGCCCGGTCGGCATCGCCTTCGCCGCCCTGCTGTGGGCCTGGCTCGACAAGGCCAGCCCCGAGCTGGACTTCCACGGCTACGACAAGGAGATCGCGGTCATCATGCAGGGCCTGATCGTCCTGTCCGTCGTCGTCTCCTACGAGGCCGTCCGCGAGTGGGGCCTGCGCCGCCAGCAGCGCCGGGTCGGCGCGGAACTGGCCGCCGGTCACGTCCTCGGCGCCACCGACAACACCCAGAAGGAGGTGGCTGGCCGATGACCACGCCGACCTCAGCGACCGACGTCAACCAGCCCTCGCTGCGGAGCGCCGCGCCGGCCGGCCGCCGCATGCCGCTGCCGGTCCTGCTCCTGGTCATCGCCGGAGCCCTGGCGCTGACCTCCATCGTCCGCCTCGTCACCGGCGCGAACGGCATCACCAACGTCAGCCAGATGTCCACCGCCCTCCAGCTCGCCGTGCCCATCGGGCTCGCCGCGCTCGGCGGTCTGTGGGCCGAGCGCGCGGGCGTCGTCAACATCGGCCTCGAGGGCATGCTGATCCTCGGCACCTGGTTCGGCGCCTGGGCCGGCTTCCAGTGGGGCCCGTGGACCGGCGTCCTCGTCGGCATCGTCGGCGGCGCGATCGGCGGCCTGCTGCACGCGATCGTCACCGTCACCTTCAACGTCAACCACATCGTCTCCGGTGTGGCCATCAACATCCTGGCCCTCGGCGCCACCCGCTACCTGGCCCCGCTCGCCTTCGAGGGCCACCAGGGCGGCTCCGCCAAGCAGTCCCCGCCGGTCGACTCCCTCGGCCACTTCACGGTGCCAGGGCTCTCCGACGGCCTGCAGACCCTCAACGACAAGCACTGGTTCTTCGTCTCGGACATCGCCGGCCTGCTCGGCGGCCTGGTCACCGACGTCTCCTGGCTGACCCTGATCGCCGTCGCCCTGATCCCCGCCACCTGGTGGATCCTGTGGCGCACGCCGTTCGGTCTGCGCCTGCGCTCCTGCGGCGAGAACCCGGTCGCCGCCGAGTCCCTCGGCGTCAACGTCTACAAGTACAAGTACCTCGCCGTGATCATCTCCGGCGGTCTGGCCGGTCTCGGCGGCGTCTTCCTGGCCATCGTGGCCAACCCCTTCTACCTGGAGGGCCAGACCAGCGGCCGCGGCTACATCGGCCTCGCCGCGATGATCTTCGGCAACTGGATGCCCGGCGGCCTCGCCATCGGCGCCGGCCTGTTCGGCTACACCGACAGCCTCAACCTGCGCGGCGGCTCCGCCAACGTCCACGCCCTGCTGCTGCTCGGCGCGCTGCTGCTGGTCGCCGGCGCGATCTGGCTGGCCGTCCGCAGGAAGTACGCCAAGGCCGCGGTCACCTTCGTCGTCGGCGCCCTCGTCTTCGCCTGGTACGCCGGCACCGACGAGGTCCCCAACCAGGTCGTCTCCGCCACCCCGTACGTCGTCACCCTCGTCGTCCTCGCGCTGTCCGCGCAGCGCCTGCGGATGCCGAAGGCGGACGGCATGCCGTACCGGAAGGGACAGGGCAAGTGACCGGCACCGACTGGGAGGCCCTGCGCAGCGCGGCCCGGTCCGCGATGTCCCGGGCGTACGTCCCGTACTCCGGGTACAGGGTCGGCGCCGCCGCCCTGGCCGACGACGGCCGCACCGTCACCGGCTGCAACGTGGAGAACGCCAGCTACGGCGTCGGCCTGTGCGCCGAGTGCGGCCTCGTCTCCCAGCTGCAGCTGACCGGCGGCGGCCGGCTGACGCACTTCGTCTGCGTCGACGGCGAGGGCGAGGTCCTCGTCCCCTGCGGGCGCTGCCGCCAGCTGCTGTACGAGTTCGGCGGCCCGGAGCTGCTGCTGGAGACCCCCGCCGGGATCCTCCCGCTGTCGGAGATGCTCCCGCAGGCCTTCGGCCCCGACCACCTCACGAAGTAACCCCCGCGACCGCGTAAGGAAAGCCAGACATGGCCATGGACGTCATCTCCGTCATCCGCACCAAGCGGGACCGCGGCGAACTCAGCGGCGAGCAGATCGACTGGGTCATCGACGCGTACACCCGCGGCGAGGTGGCCGACGAGCAGATGTCGGCCCTCGCCATGGCCATCCTGCTCAACGGCATGAACCGCGACGAGATCGCCCGCTGGACGGCCGCGATGATCGCCTCGGGCGAGCGCATGGACTTCTCGTCCCTGTCCCGCCCGACCGCCGACAAGCACTCCACGGGCGGCGTCGGCGACAAGATCACCCTGCCGCTCGCCCCGCTGGTCGCGGCCTGCGGCGCGGCCGTCCCGCAGCTCTCCGGCCGGGGCCTCGGCCACACCGGCGGCACCCTGGACAAGCTGGAGTCCATCCCCGGCTGGCGCGCGCTGCTGTCCAACGAGGAGATGCTGAACGTCCTCGACGGCGTCGGCGCGGTGATCTGCGCCGCCGGCGACGGCCTCGCCCCCGCCGACAAGAAGCTGTACGCGCTCCGCGACGTCACCGGCACGGTCGAGGCGATCCCGCTCATCGCCTCGTCGATCATGTCGAAGAAGATCGCGGAGGGCACCGGGTCCCTGGTCCTGGACGTGAAGGTGGGCAGCGGCGCCTTCATGAAGACCATCGAGGACGCCCGCGAGCTGGCCGCCACGATGGTCGGCCTCGGCACGGACCACGGCGTGAAGACCGTCGCGCTCCTGACCGACATGGCGACGCCCCTCGGTCTCACCGCGGGCAACGCCCTGGAGGTCCGCGAGTCCGTCGAGGTCCTGGCCGGCGGCGGCCCGTCCGACGTGGTCGAGCTGACCCTCTCCCTCGCCCGCGAGATGCTCGACGCGGCCGGCCTGCCCGACGCCGATCCGGCGAAGGCCCTCGCCGACGGCTCCGCGATGGACGTCTGGCGCCGCATGATCGCGGCCCAGGGCGGCGACCCGGACGCCCCCCTGCCCACCTCGAAGGAGCAGCACGTCGTCAAGGCCGGCGCCTCCGGCGTCCTGACCCACCTCGACGCCTACGACATCGGCGTCGCCGCCTGGCGCCTGGGCGCGGGCCGCGCCCGCAAGGAGGACCCGGTGCAGGCCGCCGCGGGCGTCGAGCTCCACGCCAAGCCCGGCGACACGGTCACCGAGGGCCAGCCCCTCCTGACCCTCCACACCGACACCCCGGACCGCTTCGCGTACGCCCTGGACGCGGTGGCGGGCTCCTACGACATCGCCCCGGCCGGCACGGACTTCACCGCCTCGCCGGTGGTACTGGAGCGCATCGCCTGACCTGCGCTTTCCTCATCCGGGTGAACGGGATCGGTAGACCACTGCCGGTCCCGTTCGGCATGCTGAGATCGGTGACGCACCGATGGGAGAACCGCCATGAGCGCACTCACCGTGAGCCAGGAGCCCGACCAGAACTGGGACGACCTCGTCCGGTTCTGGGAGGAGATGGAATGGCCCGAGGGCAGCAAGGTGGAGATCATCGAGGGGATCATCACCGTGTCACCTGCTCCGGGACTGCCTCACAACGTGATCGCTGCACGCATCCAGCGTCGCTTGTACTCAGCGATCCCGGAGGACTGGGAGGTTTTCCAGACACTGGCGATCGCCGTTCCGTCCCGCCTCGGGATGCTGATCCCCGACCTCGTGGTCGCACCACTGCCCGACCACACCGAGTCCGACACCCACATCCCCGCCGCCCTCGCGGAGCTCGTCGTCGAGGTCACCTCCAAGTCCAACGCCCGCCACGACCGCATCAGCAAGCCCACCGCCTACGCCACCGCCGGCGTCCCGCTCTACCTCCTCATCGACCGCTGGGCCCCCGGCGGCCCCACCGCGACGCTCTACGGTGAACCGAAGGGCGACGTCTACCGGGTCCTGAGCGCCGCCAAGTTCGGCGATCCCCTCACCCTCCCCGCCCCCTTCGGCCTGGTCATCGACACCGGCGAGTTCCCCGAGGCCTGACCCACCCCGAAACCGCCGCCGCCCCACCGGCACCGGCACGACCGCCGACACCAGGACCGCCTCCCAGGCCGGCCGCTCGCCCACCCCGTACGTCGGCGCATACGTGCACAGGTTCTGCGCGGCGGGCGGTGCCGGCGTCACCACCACGTCCAGCGGTTGCCCGCTCCGCACCGGGTGCGACGTGGTCTTCGGCGGGCCGGGACCCCGGCGGGCCCCGCACCGATGAGTTCCCGGCGTGCCCCCGGTCTACCGCACGTGGATGCCGTGACACCCGCCGTACTCGTGCTGCCGGGGCCTGTCTCCCGCGGGGAGACACCCAGGCTCTGCGACGAGGTGCGCGCGCTGCTGAGAACCACCCGGACCGGGGTGGTCGTCTGCGACGTCGGCGGGCTGGGACCGCCCGGTCTCGCCGTCGTCGATCTGCTGGCCCGGCTGCAGCTCACCGCCCGCCGGGCCGGGGGCCGGATACGCCTGCGCGGCCCCGACCCCGCCCTGCGCGCCCTACTCGACCTCGTCGGCCTCCCCTTCGAGACGGAGGGGCAGGTCGAACAGGGGGAACCACCGCTTGGTGTCCAGGAAGCAGTGGAACCCGGTGATGCGCCCGTCTGAGATCTCCAGCACCTGCACCGCCCACGGCGAGAAGCCGCCCGCCTCCGGGTCCGGCTTGTAGTGCGCGAAGGCCGGCAGCCCGTTGGCCTGGACCGGCACCAGCCGCGAGCCCGCGCACGAGGCGCCGATCGTCGACATGAAACCGGTGATGTCCGCCGGGCCGGCCAGCCACAGGTCGAACGGCGGCATCGTCATGACGGCGTCCTCGTGCAGCAGCGCCGTCAGCGCGGTCATGTCGTAACCCTCGAAGGCGGCGACATAGCGCTCCAGGAGTCTCTGCTGCTCCTCGTCCAGCGGATCGGACACCGCCGCGTCGGCGCCCTTCTCCTCCCGCTCGGCGAGGGTCGCGCGGGCCCGCTGCAGGGCGCTGTTGACCGAGGCGACCGACGTGCCGAGCAGCTCGGCGACCTCGCTGGCCTTCCACGCCAGCACCTCGCGCAGGATCAGCACCGCCCGCTGCTTGGGCGGCAGTTGCTGCAGCGCCGCCATGAAGGCGAGCCGTACCGATTCCTTGGCCACCGCGGCCTCCGCAGGGTCGGCCGTCGTCGGCAGCACCCGGGCGTCCGGCATCGGCTCCAGCCAGGTGTTGTCCGGACGGGGCGACAGGGCGGCCTGGGCGAGCGGCGTGGCGTCCGTCAGATCCATCGGGCGGGCCCGCTTGTTGCCCGCGGTCAGCATGTCCAGGCAGACGTTGGTCGCGATGCGGTACAGCCAGGAGCGGAGACTGGAGCGGCCCTCGAACTTGTCGTAGCTCCGCCAGGCGCGGACCAGGGTGTCCTGCACCGCGTCCTCGGCCTCGAAGGAGGAGCCGAGCATCCGGTAGCAGTACCCCGTCAGTTCGACCCGGTGCTTCTCCAGCGCCGAATCCAGCTCCGGCGTCACGGTGCCGTTGGTCATCGTCCACCCACCCCTGTGGCGTCCCGTCGTGCGCGTCTTCGCGCCTCGCACTTCGGAAGCTACCGCAGGGGACTGACAATGGCCCGGGGAGTTGGGAAAAGCGCAGGTCAGCGGCCGGCGCTCAGAGCCCGTACCGGGACGCCCGCACCCTGGCGGCGCGCCGCCAGCGTCCCGAGGCCCGTGATCACCACGACGCCCAGCACCGCCAGCAGCCCGACCCCGACCGTGCCGGCCCAGCCGCCGGAGTGGAAGGCCAGCGCGCCCACCGTGCTGCCCGCGCTGGAGCCGATGTAGTAGGCGGACTGGTACAGCGCGGACGCCTGGGCGCGGCCGTGCGTGGCCGTCCTGCCGACCGCCGACGAGGCCACCGCGTGCCCGGCGAAGAAGCCCGCCGTGATCAGCACCAGCCCCAGCAGGACCAGCGGCAGCGAGGGCGCGAGGGACAGCAGCAGGCCCGCCGCCGTCGTGCCGCCGCCCAGGTACAGGGCTCCGCGGCGCCCGAGCCGGCCCACCAGCCGGCCCGCCGTCGACGCCGACACCGTACCGACCAGGTACACCAGGAAGATCGAGCCGATGACGCCCTGCGGCAGCGAGAACGGTGCCTCGGTCAGGCGGTAGCCGATCACCGTGTACACGCCGCCGAACACCGTCATGAACAGCGCGCCGATCGCGTACAGCCGGCGCAGCAGCGGGTCGGCCAGGTGGTCGCGGACCGTGCGGACCAGGACCCGGGGGCGCAGCGAGCCCGGCGTGAAGTGCTTCGGCGCCGGCAGCAGCATCCGGAAGGCCGCCGCGCACGCCACCGCGACCAGGCCGATCACCCCGACGGCGACCCGCCAGCCCCACTCCTGCGCGACCCAGCCGGTGATGACCCGGCCGCTCATCCCGCCGACGCTGTTGCCCGCCACGAACAGCCCGATGGCGGTGACCAGCGCCCGCGGCCGCACCTCCTCCGCGAGGTACGCCGTCGCCGAGGCCGGCAGCCCGGCCAGCGCCGCGCCCTGCACCGCCCGCAGCGCGACCAGCGCCGGCAGCGACGGCGCGAAGGGCACCAGCAGTCCGACGGTCACCGCGACCGCCAGCGAGGCCGTCATGACCGTACGCCGTCCGAAACGCTCCGACAGGGCGCTCATCGGCAGGACGAACACGGCGAGGCCGCCCGTCGCGGCGGCCACCGTCCAGCTCGCGTCGCCCGCCGGCACCCCGAGGTCGCCGGAGATCAGCGGCAGCAGGGCCTGGGTGGAGTACAGGAGCGCGAAGGTCGCGACGCCCGCGAGGAAGAGGGCGAGACTCATCCGGCGGTAACCGGGTCCGCCCGGTGCCATCCGGGAGTCGGCGGCGGCGACCGGAGGGACGGCGGCGGAGGAGGAGACGGCGGGGGAGACGGATGCAGCGGCGTCCACGGTGGTGGACGCCCCGGTATCGGCGGGAGTCATGCTGCGAAGGTAAGGAGCCCGCGACTCATCCGTCCAATGCATGGAATCGTCATAATCGTTCCCATGGTGCATCAGCAGAGCTCACAGCCGTGCCTGTCACCGTCCGGTGACACAGAAGACATCGTCGCGCTGCTCGCGCCACGCCTCGCGTACTTCGCCGGCGTGGCCCGCGTCGAGCATGTGACCCGGGCCGCGCAGGAGATGAACGTCCCGCAGTCCACCCTCTCCCGCGCCCTCGCCCGGCTCGAGGCCGACCTCGGGGTGGACCTGTTCGTCCGCCGCGGCCGCACCCTCGCCCTCACCCCGGCCGGGCACAGCTTCCTCGGCTCCGTGGAGCGCGCCCTCGCCGAGATCGGGCGGGCCGCCGAGGAGGTGCGCGCCGACGCCGACCCGGCCACCGGCAAGGTCGCCTTCGGCTTCCTGCACACCATGGGCGCCGAGACCGTCCCCGGCCTGCTGCACGCCTTCCGCGCCGACCACCCCCGGGTCCGCTTCAGCCTCGTCCAGAACTACGGCGAGGCCATGCTGGAGCGGCTGCGCGCCGGTGACCTCGACCTCTGTCTGACCTCCCCGGTCCCGGACGCCCCCGACCTGGTCGCCCGCCGCCTGGACGAGCAGAAACTGCGCCTCGTCGTGCCGGCCGACCACCGGCTGGCCGGCCGCAGGCGGGTCCGCCTCGCCGAGGCGGCCGACGAGAACTTCGTGACCCTGGAGCCCGGTTACGGCCTGCGGCGCATCACCGACGACCTGTGCGCGCAGGCCGGTTTCCGGCCGCGGGTGGCCTTCGAGGGCGAGGAGGCGGAGACGCTGCGCGGCCTGGTCGCCGCGGGTCTCGGCGTCGCGCTCCTGCCCCCGCCGGCCGTGCCCCGCCCCGGCGTGGCCGAGCTGGCGGTCACGGCGCCGCGCGCGGCCCGCGAGATCGGCGTGGCCTGGCTGGCGGGCCGCACGGACACGCCCCCGGTGGCGGCGTTCAAGAGGTTCCTGCTGTCGAGGCGGGGCAACCTGCTTCCCGGCTGACGCGGCCGCCTACCGGCGCAGCGACTTCCCGAAACCCACCGCCAGCGGCATCCGCAGCCCCAGCGGCGGCGGCGCGGCCAGCGCGTCCCGGACCGGTCGCGAGAAGGGCTGCCCGAACAGCGCGCCCATCACGAAGTCCTCCGCCAGTGCGACGACCTCGTCCCGGTAGTGCCGCAGCCCGTGCCCGTCGGAGTGCACCTCGAACCGGCACACGTCACGGTTGGCCTTCTTCGCCCGGGCCGCCAGCCGGAACGACAGCTCGGGGTCGCTGCGTCCGTCGTTCGTGCCGTGCACGATCAGCACCTGGCGGCCGGCGAGCTGCTTCACCGGCTCGGGCTCCGCCGCCATGTCCTCCTCCGGCAGCCAGGGGGCGATCGCCAGTACGGAGCCGACGGCCTCGTGCCCGGCCGCGCGCAGTGCCGCCCGCCCGCCCATGCCGACGCCGAGGAGGCAGACCGGCACGTCCCCGTAGCGCCGTACGGCCTCGCCGGCGGCCCAGTCGGCGTCCCGGGCGAGGTGCGCCTCGGCGCCGTTCCAGCCCCGGTAGCGGTAGTGCACGACGTGCGCGGCGAGGCCCTCCTCCCGCCCCGCGCGTGCCAGCCGGCGCCCCAGCGCGCGTACGGACGCGGCCGCGAGCAGCGCGGACGGCCTGCGGCCGGACACCTCGTCCCCTTCGGGGAGCAGCAGCACCACACCGCCCACCGCCGACCCCTCCGGACCGAGCGTCCGCCCCAGCCGGGCCTCGCGCACCGGCGTCGCTTGCTGTGCCATGGCAGAACATTCTCAGAAGAGCGGGCGTACGCGACCCGCTCTCGCGGTCACCGTTACATTTCGGCGTCCCCGCCCACCGGTCCCCCGCGCCCGCCCCTCGCTCCGTCCGGTCCCGCCTCCGGCGGCGGGCACTCTTCTCCGCACCGCCTCCGCGTCAATGCGAGGGAATAAGAGTTCATTCTTTTCGATGAAGGACCGGACCCCGGCCGATGACGTGAGCGAGCTCGGACATGCGAAATGAAAATCCGAATGGCCGTTCCATCAACCCGTCCTCACCTGCGAACACGCCGGTGAACAGTGCCTTGCAGGCATCGACGGGAAACCGGGACGCGGGTGGACTTTCACCATCCGTCCGCAACTCGATGTTTGCGGACGGCGGTATCGCATGTTTACGGTCGAGGACCGCTCACATCCCCGTCATTTCATTTCGAGGACATCTTTCATGAAGCAGTCTGCTGCCAAGACCCTCGGCGTCGCCGTCCTCGGTGCCGCCTTCGCCGCCGCCGGCGCGGGTGCCGCCACCGCGGCCCCGGAGCTCCCCGACACCTCCCGGACGGTGGACACCGTGGCCCGTACGCTGCCCGCCGTCCAGCCGTTCGCCGAGCAGGTCGTCGCGGAGCAGCTCTCCGACGCCCCGACCGGACCGGTCGCGGGCCTTCTCGGCGGCCTGCCGGCCCAGGGCCTGCCCACGCAGGGCCTGGGCGTGAACGGCCTGCCGCTGGGCGGCTGAACCGCACCCTCCCCGTGACGCGCCGATGGGGCGCACCCGGTGACACCGGGTGCGCCCCATCGGCGTACCAGAGGGGAGGTACGTCTCACGGGCCGCCGTCACCGCCCGTACGGGCCGGTCACCAGGCCGTACGGGCGGCCTTCTCCTCCGACGGCAGCAGGATCCACAGGGCGAGGTAGAGCAGGAACTGCGGGCCGGGCAGCAGGCAGGAGGCCACGAAGATCACGCGCATCGTGGTGGTGGAGGTGCCGAAGCGCCGCGCCAGCGCGGCGCACACTCCGCCGATCATGCGGCCGTGGGTGGGGCGGGCGAGGCGGGACATCGCGGCTCCTTCGTGAGCTCGGGGTGGGGGGCCTGCCGTTCGGCTGCCCTCTCATCTGCCTTCCACGCTACGGAGACGAACGGGGCAAAGCGTCGCTCTACGGTGCGATACCGACCCTGGGAATCGTCGGGGTCCGCCCCTGAGCGGGCTCCTCCTGGAGTACGTCCTCCCGGGCCTTCGGCCGGGACCTGCGGCGGAGCCGGGCACGGCCCGCGGGTACGACGGCGAGGTGGGCGAGGGCCACGCCCAGGGTGTTCAGCAGCACCGAGTCGACGTCCGCGACCTGGCCGGGCACCCCGGTCTGCAGCAGTTCGACGCCCAGGGACAGCAGGGCGGCGGCGGCCGTGGTGCGCAGCAGGGACGCCGTCGGCGACACGCACAGCCGTCCGTTCGCCATCGGCAGCAGCACCCCCAGCGGTGCCAGCAGCACGAGCCCCGTGCCCAGGGGACGGACCGCCGCCGGCCAGCCCAGTGCCAGGTCGGCCCGGATGCCGGCGAGCGGGTGCACGTTGGGCGGCGGGACCCAGGGCACGTCCAGCGGCCGCAGGGTGTACCAGGCGACGAACGCGAGATGCGCGACGAGGAGGACACCTCCCGTCGCACGGATGCGGAGCGCGGCGCTGCCGCCGGAGAACCCTTGACGCTGCACGCACCCCTAGACGCGGCCTCCCGCGCGGTCGGTTCCGGTCTCTCCCCCGCGGGGGTGAGGCTTGCGCCACATGGCCCACGTGCCGGTGTCAGCCGCCGGTGACCTCGCTCGCCGGCGGCTCGTTGCTGCCGGGCCGGGTGCGGACCTCGTCCGTGCAGGTGTAGCGGCGCGGGGCACCGTCGTCGGGGCCGCCCAGGATCACCGAGCCGTCGCCCTCGGCCACGGCCGACCCGGAGAAGGTGCAGACCACCTGGGCGAGGGAGTACGAGGTGAGGTCGCCGGGCGCGGTGGTGAGCCGCAGGGTGCCCTCCGGGTCGCCGGGACGCGGCCCCTTCACGGTGATGCCGTCGCGCACGTCCGTGGTGTACCCGGCCGCCTTCTCCGCGGCCGGCGGTGAGGCGGCGAGCTGGTCCAGCAGCCCCTGGGCCACCAGCATCCGCCGCGCGGAGCCGGCCGCGCCGTCCGGGACCCGCACCGACCGGTCCACGGCCACCAGCGACGACCCGCACAGCAGGAACACCCGCACCGGTACGCCGGACGCGGCCGGTGCCGTCCCGTCCGGACCGGCGGGCGAGCAGCGCACTCGTGAGGGCGCGGGACCGTAGTCCGTGGGCACCTCCGTGGCACGGATCCCGCACCCGGTGAGCAGCACGGCCAGCACGGCCAGCACGGCGGCCGGCACGGGAAGCGCCGGCGGACGGCGTACGGTCATCAGGCCTGTCCCTTCGCGTCCTTGCCCCGGCCCTTGTCCCGGCCCTCTTCCCGGCTCTCGTCCCTGTCCGCGTCCCCGCTCCCGTCACCCGCCCCGGCGTCGTCCTCCTCCGCGGGGGGCGACGCGTCCTGCGGGAGCCGCAGCGTGAACACGGCGCCGCCCTCGGGGGAGTTCTCGGCGGTGATCTCGCCGCCGTGGATGTGGGCGTTCTCCAGGGCGATGGACAGGCCGAGCCCGCTGCCCTCGGAGCGCGGCCGGGAGGCGCTCGCCTTGTAGAAGCGGTCGAAGACGTGCGGCAGGACGTCCTCGGGGATGCCGGGCCCGTGGTCCCGTACCCGGATGACGACCTCGTGGTCCGCCCGCGTCACCGACACCCGCACCGGCGATCCGCCGTGCTTGAGCGCGTTGCCGATCAGGTTGGCCAGGATGACGTCGAGGCGACGCGGGTCGAGACGGGCGTGGATGCCGCGCTCGGCGTCCAGGTCGACGGCGTCCAGCCAGGCCCGGGCGTCGATGCAGGCGGTGATCTGGTCGGCGACGTCGACGTCGTCCAGGACCAGCCGGGCGGTGCCCGCGTCGAAGCGGGTGACCTCCATCAGGTTCTCCACGAGGTCGTTCAGCCGCCGTGTCTCGCTCACCACCAGCCGCACGGCCGGTTCGATCATCGGATCGATGCCGCCGCCCTCGAACTCCAGCTCGTCCTCCAGGACTTCCGTGACGGCGGTGATGGCCGTCAGCGGCGTCCGCAGCTCGTGGCTCATGTCCGCCACGAAGCGCCGCGAGGCCTGCTCCCGGTCGGCCATGTCCGCGACCCGCTTCTCCAGCGCCTCCGCCGCGCTGTTGAACGTCCGCGACAGATCGGCCAGTTCGTCGGTGCCGGACACGCGCAGCCGGGTGTCCAGCCTGCCCTCGCCGAGACGGCGTGCCGCGACCCCGAGCCGGTGCACCGGCTTCAGCACGGTCGTCGCCAGGACCTGCGCGAGCAGCGCGGAGCCGAGCAGCGCGAGAGCGGTCGCGATGCCCAGCGACCAGGCCAGCGAGTTCAGGTCCTTCGCCTCGGGCTCCAGCGAGGTGAACATGTAGCCCGTCGGGCCGCCGCCGATCACCTTCGAACCGGCCACGAGGTAGGGGGTGCCGTCCTCGACGACCCGCTGCCAGTACAGGTGGTACGGGGACTTGTTGGCCGAGGTGACCTTCTGTTCCTTGTTCACCGCGGTGCGCAGCGACTCGGGCACGTCGGCCGGGGTGAAGCCGCCGAGGCCGGCGGAACTCCCGTACACGGTCCGCCCGTCGGCGTCCTCGGCGACGAGCAGGACGCCGAAGCGCCGGCTGCCGCCGGCCATCTGCCCCGCGGTGTGCTGCAACTCGTCCTGGGTGGGCCGCGCGGGCAGCGCGCCCGCCCGGTTCTGCATCTCCTGCTCGAAGTCGTGCAGCACGGCGTCCTGGGTGCGGGTGAGCACCGCCTCGCGGTTGAGCCAGTAGGCGATGCCCGACGCCGACACGGCCGCGGTGAGCGCGACCAGCCCGAAGACGACGACCAGCCGGAGGCGCAGGCTGGTGAGGCGCAGCCGGGACCAGACTCCCTTGCGAGCCGCGGCCCAGCCGCGCGGACCCCCCTGGTGTTCCTGTGTCACTGAGGCGGATCCAGCCGGTAGCCGACGCCCCGCACGGTGCGGATCAGGGTCGGGGACGAGGGCACGTCCTCGACCTTGGCGCGCAGCCGCTGCACACACGCGTCCACGAGCCGCGAGTCGCCGAGGTAGTCGTGCTCCCACACCAGCCGCAGCAACTGCTGCCGGGACAGCGCCTGCCCCGGCCGCCGGCTCAGCTCCAGCAGCAGCCGCAGCTCGGTCGGCGTGAGCTGCAGGTCCTCGCCGTTCTTGGTCACGGTCATCGCCGAACGGTCGATGACCAGGCTGCCGAAGCTCGCCGAGTCGCTCGACTCCCGCTCCCCGCGCCGCAGCACGGCCCGGATACGGGCGTCCAGCACCCGCCCCTGCACGGGCTTGACGACATAGTCGTCGGCGCCCGACTCCAGGCCGACGACCACGTCGATGTCGTCGTTGCGCGCGGTCAGCAGGATGATCGGCAGCTGGTCGGTGCGCCGGATGCGCCGGCACACCTCGAAACCGTCGATGCCTGGCAGCATCACGTCCAGCACGATCAGATCCGGCCGCTGCTCGCGCAGCAGCTTCAGACCGTCCTCACCACTGGCAGCGGTCGCCACGCGGTGTCCCTGGCGCGTCAGAGAGAGCTCCAGGGCCGTCCGGATGGCGTCGTCGTCCTCGATCAGCAACAGGGAAGGCACGGGCTCATTCTGGCCCATGGAGGGGGCGCTCTTCGACCCGTGGGCCCGGATGAGGCCCCCGCCCGACGCCGGGCCTCGTGAAGGATCTGTGGAGTAGCCGTGGCCAAGACCTGTGACAGGGCTGTGACAGTCGGCGGACACGGCCATGAAGTGGGCGCGGCAGGCTTCTGGGCACAGGCAACACTGCGGTCAGGACACCGGAAGTCCACGACGGGGGGCGCGAGATGAACACGCTGAAGGGCACCGGCACCAGCGCAGTGGTCACGCGTCTGCACCGGGGGCCGGAGAAGGCCGGTGCCGTGAGCACCAGGGGGTGCGCTCGTGGCACCGGGCGTCAGCACACCGCCTTCATGACGGTGATCGACGCCCGCACGGGGGAGACGGGGAACCGGGGGGAGACGCACGGGGGAACCGCGTACGGGGAGGCGGAGGGGGAGCGCCGCTCCCTGTCGGAGGCGGAGTTCACCGCCTACGTCCAGGAGCGGCGCGCCTCCCTGTACGCGACCGCGTACCACCTCACCGGTGACCGCTTCGAGGCCGAGGACCTGCTGCAGAGCGCGCTGTTCTCGACCTACCGGGCGTGGGACCGGATCAGCGACAAGGCGGCCGTCGGCGGGTACCTCCGCCGCACGATGACGAACCTGCACATCAGCGCCTGGCGGCGCCGCAAGCTCAACGAGTACCCGACCGAGGAACTGCCGGAGGCGCCCGGTGACACGGACGCGATGCGCGGCACCGAACTGCGCACGGTCCTGTGGCAGGCGCTGGCCCGGCTCCCCGAACTCCAGCGCACCATGCTGGTCCTGCGCTACTACGAGGGCCGCACGGACCCGGAGATCGCGGACATCCTCGGCATCAGCGTCGGCACGGTGAAGTCCAGCATCTGGCGCTCACTGCGCCGGCTGCGCGAGGACGAGGTCCTCAGCTTCGGCCGTGACCGGGAGGACGCCTTCGGCGAACTGGTCGCCTGAAGGCCGGGGGAGCGGGGGATCTGAGGACCTGGGGGGCCTCAGAAAAGGGCGGGAGCCCGGTTGCCACGGGGGATGGCACCGGACTCCCGGCCCACGGGGGAAACACCGGGGGGACGGGGGAAACGGGGGGAACACGGGGGAGCACAGGGAAACGGGACTGGAGGGCCGGGGGGTCCGTCCGGTCCCGTTTTTTTGCGCACGCGCCTCACGTACGCCCGTCACACCGCCGTACGCGTCGGGTGCGTCGTACGTGACGTGGCGCACCGGCCCGCCGCCGCGGCGGCCAGGCGGCCCATCGCCTCGTCCCGGTCGCAGGCGTGGGCGCCCAGCGCCGTCTGCCGGGCGATGATCGCCCGTTCCTGCCGCATCAGCCGCCAGCCGCGGCGCAGCAGGAACGGCACCGGCTTGCGGCCCTCCTCGAGATCCCGCAGGAAGCGTCGGCGGAAGGTCGTCAGCGGGCCCCGGCTCAGGCACAGCGCGTCGGCCAGCACGCCCAGTTCACGGCAGCGCGCCACGATCTCGGCGGCGAAGATGCCCTCCGCGAGGAACAGCGGCGTACGGCCCACGTCGACCGTGTCCTCGCCGGTGCGGGCGCTGCGCCCGATGTCGTACACGGGGACGTTCGCCCGGCCCGTGCGGCACAGCCGCGTGATCGCGGCGACCGCGGCGTCCGCGTCCCAGGAGTCCGGGTGGTCCCAGTCGATGTCACCGCTGCCGGCCACCCGCGGCAGCGTCGGGTCGGTGCCCTCCTTGTAGAAGTCGTCGAGCCGCAGCACCGGAAGACCGGAGCGGGCGGCGAGGAGGGACTTGCCGGAGCCGGAGGGGCCGCAGAGCAGCACGACTCGCGTCGGTATGGGCGGATGGGAGGTCACGGGAGACCAGTGTGAGGCATCGGAGGGCCGTCGTACGAGCCCGCGGGCAGGCTGTGCAGCGCGCGTCACATCCCGGCCACCGTCCGCGGTGACCCGGTCACCACCCGTGGCGTTGTCATGGTGGCCCGTAGCAACCCAGAGCAAGAGGTGGCAGCAGCGATGGCACGACACGCGTCCCCCCGCACCCGCACCCCGCACGCGCAGCGCGCCCTGGTCGCCCTGGCGGCCACCGGAGCGGCCCTGACGGCCGGCGCGGCGACGGCCTGCGCGGACAGCGGCGAGACCCTCGCCGGCCTCGCCCGGTCCCGGACCGCCTCGCTGGGCGACACCGACCCGCAGGCCGGCCTCCAGGCCCTGACGGACACGGTCGGCCACGTCACCGGCCCGGTCGCCGGCCTCAAGCCCAACCCGCTGGCCGGCACCGGTGTCGACCCGCTGGACAACGGCGTCGGCACGCAGGTCGCCGACTTCCGGCCGCTGACCTCCACCGCGCTGACCGGACCGGTGGCCCAGGCGCCGTCGGTCGGCGCCGTGCCGGTGGTGGGACGGGCGACGGAGCTGCTGCGCTGACGGACGCCTCTCGGTTCCCGGCATACGCGGAGCCGCGCCCCTCCCCGGGCGAGGGAAGGCGCGCGGCTCCGCGTTGTGGGGGGTGGTGCTCAGTACGACGAGCCGGACGCGCCCAGCGCGCCCGTGGGGTGCCAGACCGTCTTGGTCTCCAGGAACGCCGTCATGCGGTCGATGCCCGGCGCCGCCGACCAGTCGCCCACAGGCTGTGGACGCAGGACGCGCTTGAGGTTGTCCGCCGCCGCGATCTCCAGCTCCTTCGCCAGCGCCTCGTCGGCGCCCGCGAGGTCGATCGCGTTGACGTCCTGGTGGGCGGCGAGCGGTGCGGCGAGCTCCGCCGTACGGCCGGAGAGGATGTTGACCACGCCGCCGGGGAGGTCGGAGGTGGCCAGGACCTCGCCGAGGGAGAGGGCCGGGAGCGGGGACCTCTCGCTCGCGATCACGACCGCCGTGTTGCCGGTGGCGACGACCGGGGCGACGACCGAGACCAGGCCGAGGAAGGACGACTCCTGCGGGGCGAGGACGGCGACCACGCCGGTCGGCTCCGGGGAGGACAGGTTGAAGAAGGGGCCCGCGACCGGGTTGCCGCCGCCGGTCACCTGGGCGATCTTGTCGGTCCAGCCCGCGTACCAGACCCAGCGGTCGATCGCCGCGTCGACCTGGTCGGCCGCCTTGGACTTCGACAGGCCCTCGGCGTCGGCGACCTCGCGGACGTACTGGTCGCGGCGGCCCTCCAGCATCTCCGCGATCCGGTACAGGATCTGGCCGCGGTTGTACGCCGTCGCGCCGGACCAGCCGCCGAACGCCTTGCGCGCGGCGACCACCGCGTCACGGGCGTCCTTGCGGGAGGAGAGCGGGGCGTTCGCCAGCCACTTGCCCTTCGCGTCAGACACTTCGTACACCCGGCCGCTCTCGGAACGCGGGAACTTCCCGCCGACGTACAGCTTGTAGGTCTTGAACACCGACAGTCGTGCGTCAGACATCGAGGTACGCCTCCAGGCCGTGGCGGCCGCCCTCGCGGCCGAAGCCCGACTCCTTGTAGCCGCCGAACGGCGAGGTCGGGTCGAACTTGTTGAACGTGTTGGACCAGACGACACCCGCACGGAGCTTGTTCGCGACCGCCAGGATGCGCGAGCCCTTCTCCGTCCAGATGCCCGCCGACAGGCCGTACGGGGTGTTGTTGGCCTTGGCGACGGCCTCGTCCGGGGTGCGGAAGGTGAGCACCGACAGCACCGGGCCGAAGATCTCGTCGCGGGCGATGGTGTGCGCCTGGGTGACGCCCGTGAAGAGCGTCGGGGCGAACCAGTAGCCGGAGGAGGGCAGTTCGCACGACGGCGACCAGCGTTCGGCGCCCTCCGCCTCGCCCTGGTCGGCGAGCGCGGTGATCCGGGCGAGCTGCTCGGCGGAGTTGATCGCGCCGATGTCGGTGTTCTTGTCCAGCGGGTCGCCCAGGCGCAGGGTGGACAGGCGGCGCTTGAGGGAGTCCAGCAGCTCGTCGTGGACCGACTCCTGGACGAGGAGGCGGCTGCCCGCGCAGCAGACCTGGCCCTGGTTGAAGAAGATGCCGCTGACGATGCCCTCGACGGCCTGGTCGATCGGGGCGTCGTCGAAGACGATGTTGGCGCCCTTGCCGCCCAGCTCCAGCGTGAGCTTCTTGCGGGTGCCCGCGACCGTGCGCGCGATCTCCTTGCCGACGGCCGTCGACCCCGTGAAGGCGACCTTGTCCACGTCCGGGTGGGCGATCAGCGCGGCGCCGGTGCGGCCGTCACCGGTGACGATGTTGACGACGCCCTTGGGCAGGCCCGCCTGGCGGCAGATGTCCGCGAAGAACAGGGCGGACAGCGGGGTCGTCTCGGCGGGCTTGAGGACCACCGTGTTGCCGGTCGCGAGCGCCGGGGCGATCTTCCACGCCAGCATCAGGAGCGGGAAGTTCCACGGGATGACCTGGCCCGCGACGCCGAGCGGGCGCGGGTTCGCGCCGAAGCCGGCGTGCTCCAGCTTGTCGGCCCAGCCCGCGTAGTAGAAGAAGTGCGCGGCGACCAGGGGCAGGTCCGCGTCGCGGGTCTCCCGGATCGGCTTGCCGTTGTCCAGGGTCTCCAGGACGGCCAGCTCGCGGCTGCGCTCCTGGATGATCCGGGCGATGCGGAACAGGTACTTCGCGCGCTCGGAGCCGGGCAGCGCCGACCACTTCTCGAAGGCCTTGCGGGCGGCCCTCACGGCGCGGTCGACGTCCGCCTCACCGGCCTCGGCGACCTCGGAGAGGACCTCCTCGGTGGCGGGGGACACGGTCTTGAAGACCTTGCCGTCGGCCGCCTCGGTGAACTCGCCGTCGATGAACAGGCCGTAGGACGGGGCGATGTCGACGACCGAGCGGGACTCGGGAGCCGGTGCGTACGCGAATGTCTGCTTTTCCATGGCCATGGTGATCAGTCCACCGTCACGTAGTCGGGGCCGGAGTAGCGGCCGGTGGCCAGCTTCTGGCGCTGCATCAGCAGGTCGTTCAGGAGCGAGGAGGCGCCGAAGCGGAACCAGTGGCTGTCCAGCCAGTCCTCGCCCGCGGTCTCCTTGACCAGGACCAGGAACTTGATCGCGTCCTTCGCGGTGCGGATGCCGCCGGCCGGCTTCACGCCGACCTGGACGCCCGTCTGCGCGCGGAAGTCGCGGACCGCCTCCAGCATGAGGAGGGTGTTGGCGGGCGTGGCGTTGACCGCGACCTTGCCGGTGGAGGTCTTGATGAAGTCGGCCCCGGCCAGCATGCCGAGCCAGCTCGCGCGGCGGATGTTGTCGTACGTCGACAGCTCGCCGGTCTCGAAGATGACCTTCAGACGGGCCGACGTCCCGCAGGCCTCCTTCACGGCGGTGATCTCGTCGTACACCTTCAGGTACTTCCCCGCGAGGAACGCGCCGCGGTCGATGACCATGTCGACCTCGTCGGCGCCCGCCGCGACGGCCTCGCGCACGTCGGCCAGCTTGACGGCGAGCGAGGCGCGGCCCGCCGGGAACGCGGTGGCGACCGAGGCGACCTTGACGCCCGAGCCGGCGACGGCCTCCTTGGCGACGGGCACCATGTCGGGATAGACGCAGACGGCCGCCGTGGCGGGGCTCGTCCGGTCCGTCGGATCCGGCCGGACCGCCTTGGCGCCCAGCGCCCGGACCTTGCCCGGGGTGTCCGCGCCTTCCAGCGTCGTCAGGTCGACCATCGAGATGGCCAGGTCGAGCGCGTACGCCTTCGCGGTGGTCTTGACGGAACGGGTGCCGAGAGAGGCGGCGCGCGCCTCCAGGCCGACCGCGTCGACGCCGGGCAGCCCGTGGAGGAAGCGGCGCAGCGTGCTGTCGGACGCGGTGACGTCCGTGAGTCCGCGGGCGGACGCAGCGGATGCAACGGGTGCAGCGGATGCAGAGGTGGGCATGGTCACCAGCCGAGCATATCTACGCGCGTAGCGGCTGTACAGCCCTCGATGCCCGTCCCGGGCCGGTACCGCGCGACGGTGCCGCCGGGGCCGTCGTGCACAATCGGCAGCATGACGACCCCGGAGCCCCAGTCACCCTCGCCGCAGCCCTCGGCGCCCGCGCCCAAGGACCGCGTCTACCGCTCGTACGCGGGCATCGCCGGAGGCGTCCTCCTGCTCGCGCTCATCGCCTGGCTCGGCGTCGACGCCGTGGTCGCGGGCGAGGGACGCACCCCGTGGCTGGCGCTCGCCACCATGCTGCTCCTCGTGCCGCTCGTCGCCGCCTACACCGTGCGGCCCGCCGTGTACGCGAACGAGGACCGGCTGCGCGTCCGCAACCCCTTCCGCGTCATCGTGCTCCCCTGGGAGCGGGTCGCCGCCCTGCGCTCCGGCTACTCCAACGAGGTCCTCGACGAGACCGGCACCAAGTACCAGCTGTGGGCCATCCCCGTGTCGCTGCGCGCCCGCAAGAAGGCCGCGCGGCAGGCGGCGCGGAGCGCAGCCGACGGCACCCCCGGACGCGGCGGTGTCCTCGGTGGCCCGGGCGGCGGTGCCCGCGGTGCCGGGGCCGCCGGGGGCGTGTCTGTCCGGTCCGAGGGCGACAAGGCCATGGACGAGCTGCGTGAGCTGCAGGAGAACCGGGAGCTGCGGCCCGGGGGGAAGGCGGACGCCCCGCGGGGCGAGATCACGGTCCGCTGGGCCTACGAGATCGTCGCGCCCGCGCTGACCGGTGCCGTGCTGCTGGCGGTGCTGCTGGCCGTGGGGTGACCCCGGCGCCGGAGGCGACGGTCCGGCGGCGGAGGCGACGGCGGCCCGGCGGCGCTCCGGTGGTGCCGGCGGCCGGGGCGTCTTCCGGACGAGGCCACCGGTGCGCCGGGCGGCGCGGGGTTCCGCGGGGCGGGTACAGGGCTCCGCGGAGCGTTCTCCGGTTCTTCAGGGCGCGGCCGGCCAGACCAGGAGCAGATACGCCCCGCAGTACGCAGAGCCCAGCACCGCGGTCGTCAGGACCAGCGCGCGGTGCCGGACGGAGGCGCGGGCCAGATGCACGGCCAGGGGCAGGAGCAGCGGGAACGCCGGGAGCAGGAAGCGGGCCCGGGGGAAGTAGACCCCGCCGCTGCCCAGGACGATCACCAGCAGCACGCCGGTGAAGACGAGCAGCGGCAGCGGCTGCCGGTCCCCCACTGACAGGGCGAACAGCACCACCGCCGCGATCAGCGTGAGCGTCACCATCACCAGGAACAGGTGCGGCGTCGGATCACGCCACAGCAGCCGGCGCATCTGGTGCAGCGTCCGCACGCCGCCGTCCAGCTCGTTGTGCCACAGCCGCTGCACGGCGAAGTAGCCGTCCCAGCGGCCCAGCCGCAGACCCACCCAGCCGAGGTACGCGCACCAGCCCAGCGGCGCGAGGAGCGCGGCGGCGACGACGCGGACACGGAGCCCGCGGTGACGGACGAGGTGCACCAGGGCCGTCACGGTGACCGCCGCCGCCACCGCCACGCCGGTCGGACGGGTCAGGCCCGCCGCCACCGCGCAGCCCGCCGCCCACAGCCAGCGCCCGCTGAGCACCGCGTACAGCGACCAGGCCGCGCACGCCGTGAACAGGGACTCCGTATAGCCCATCCACTGCACCACGCCGACCGGGAACGCCGCCCACAGCGTGGTGAGCAGCACCCCGACGCGTCTGCCGTAGAGGCGGTCGCCCACCGCGAAGATCCCCCAGGCGGCGAGCACGGACGCGACGACCGCGACACCGAGGCCCGTGGAGGCGCGGCTGCCCGGGGTGAGGGCGGCCACCGCCTTCACCAGTGCCGGGTAGAGGGGGAAGAAGGCCAGGTTGTTGGTGTTGGCCTCGGTGCCGAGCTCGCGGGTGTAGCCGTGTTCGGCGATGCCGAGGTACCAGTCGGAGTCCCACTGCGCGGCCAGGTTCACCCACAGGTCCTGGTGCCGGCGCGGCGCCCAGACCGCGAGCACCAGCAGACCCGTGCCGCGTACGGCGAGATAGGCGCCGAGGGCCGGGGCGGCGCGGTGTGCGGCGTGCAGGAGCCGCCGGGCGCTCGCACGGACGCGGCCCTGCGGCGGCGGGGTGGCGGAGGGACGGCGGTGGGGGCGCCGGGTGCCTGGGATGTGCCCGCTCTGAGCGGTTTCGGGCGCGGTCGAGGACACGGCGGCGGCTCCCTGGCGGCTCTCGGGGGCGGGGCGGTTCCGGTCCACCGTTGCCCGGAGGGCAGCCTGGAAGGCGCAGGGCGGGTCAAGGGGGCGGGGGAAATCACCCGAAGGGGTGCCCCTGGGCGGGGCACCCCTTCGGGGAGCCGGTGCGTGCGGGCGTGCGGGGCGCGCCGGGGGATGCGCCGGGGTGCGCCCCGGGGCACCGCGTCGGGGGCCGGGTCAGAGGCCCGCTGCCGCCGACAGGTCCCGCTTGAGCGCCGTCAGCAGGCCGGTCGCCTTCGCGCGGGCCTCGGGAAGACCTGCGTGGCCGGCGACCGGGACGACGGCCTCCAGGTAGCACTTCAGCTTGGGCTCCGTACCGCTCGGGCGGACGATCACCCGGGCGCCGTCGAGCGTGTAGCGCAGGCCGTCGGTGGGCGGGAGGGCGTCCGTCCCCCGGGACAGGTCCTCGGCCCTCACGACCGGCAGGCCGGCGAGAGCGGCGGGGGGCCGCTCGCGCAGGCGGCGCATGGCGGCCGCGATGACGGACAGGTCCTCGACGCGGACCGAGAGCTGGTCGGTGGCGTGCAGGCCGTGCTCGACGGCGAGGTCGTCGAGCAGGTCGAGGAGGGTACGGCCCTCCTCCTTGAGGACGGAGGCCAGCTCCGTGATCAGGAGGGCCGCCGTGACGCCGTCCTTGTCGCGCACGCCCTCCGGGTCCACGCAGTAACCGAGGGCCTCCTCGTAGCCGTAGCGGAGGTTCTCCACGCGGGCGATCCACTTGAAGCCGGTGAGGGTCTCCTCGTACGGCAGGCCGGCCTTCTGGGCGATACGGCCGAGGAGGGAGGACGAGACGATCGACTCCGCGAACGTGCCGTGCGCTTCGCGGGCGACCAGGTGGGCGGCGAGCAGCGCGCCGACCTCGTCGCCGCGGAGCATGCGCCAGTCGGTGCCGTCGTGCACCGCGACGGCGCAGCGGTCGGCGTCCGGGTCGTTGGCGATGACCAGGTCGGGGCCGGTCTCGCGGGCCTTCGCGAAGGCCAGGTCCATCGCGCCGGGCTCCTCCGGGTTGGGGAAGGCCACGGTGGGGAAGTCCGGGTCGGGATCGGCCTGCTCGGCGACGAGCACCGGCTCCGGGAAGCCGGCCCGGGCGAAGGCGGCGAGGAGCGTGTCCCTGCCGACACCGTGCATCGCCGTGTAGACGGTACGGGCGGTACGGGGGGAGCCGGGGGCGAGGACGGCGTCCGTGCGGGCGAGGTAGGCGTCGAGGATGTCATCGCCGAGGGTCTGCCAGCCGGCGGCGGGACGGGGGACGTCGTCCAGGGAACGCACGGCGTCGATCTCCGCGGCGATACCGGCGTCGGCCGGGGGCACGATCTGGGAGCCGTCGCCGAGGTACACCTTGTAGCCGTTGTCGCGGGGCGGGTTGTGGCTGGCGGTGACCTCCACGCCGGCGACGGCGCCGAGGTGACGGACGGCGAAGGCGAGGACGGGGGTGGGGAGGGGCCGGGGGAGGACGGCGGCGCGCAGACCGGCGCCGGTCACGACGGCGGCGGTGTCGCGGGCGAAGTCCTCCGACTTGTGGCGGGCGTCGTACCCGATGACGACGAGGCCGGCCGTGTCGTCCCCGTGGGGGGTCCCCTGCTTCCTGAGGTACGCGGCGAGGCCGGCGGTGGCGCGGATGACGACGGCGCGGTTCATGCGCATCGGGCCGGCGCCGAGTTCGCCGCGGAGGCCGGCGGTGCCGAACTGGAGGGTGCCGGAGAAACGGGCGGTGAGCTCGGCGAGGTCCCCGGCGTCGATGAGCGCGGCGAGCTCCGCGCGGGTCTCCGCGTCGGGGTCCTCGGCCAGCCAGGTCCTCGCCCGTGCGAGGAGGTCGTCGTCTTGCACGTCGGTCAGCCTCTCGTGTGAGTCGGTCGTACGGGGTGCCTGCGGCGCTTGGGCGGGGTGCCTGCGGCGGCCTGTGCGGGTGGGGTGGGGGTGCGCGTAGCGCGGTGCGTGGTGTTGTGGTGCGGGGGCGCGCCGGGGGGGTGTCCGCCCTCGGAACGGCGCGGAACCGGGGACTGACCGGCAGACGGGGCGTTGACGCGCCAACCGCTGCGGGCGAACACCCCCCGGCACACCCCCTCCCCGCCGTACGCGGCTGTCCCTCCACGCGGCTACGGGGCCCCGCCTCAGCCGCGGTCCGTCCGCCCCGCACCCACGCCGGGTGCCCCGGCAGCGCCGGACCAGCGGCCCCGCGCGGGAGACGCCCCGTCGGTTACAGGCGGCTCAGGACCTGTGTCAGCAGCGCGCCCATCCGCTTCGCGGAGTCGCGGCCCGCCTGCAGGACCTCCTCGTGGTTGAGAGGCTCGCCCGTCATGCCCGCCGCGAGGTTGGTCACCAGGGAGATGCCCAGCACCTCCGCGCCGGCCTCGCGGGCGGCGATCGCCTCCAGGACCGTCGACATGCCCACCAGGTCGGCCCCGATGACGCGGGCCATGCGGATCTCGGCCGGCGTCTCGTAGTGCGGGCCGGGGAACTGGGCGTAGACGCCCTCCTCCAGCGTGGGGTCGACCTCCTTGCACAGCGCGCGCAGCCGCGGGGAGTAGAGGTCGGTGAGGTCGACGAAGTTCGCGCCGACGATCGGGGAGGCGGCCGTCAGGTTGATGTGGTCGCTGATCAGGACCGGCTGGCCGGGGCGCATGCCCTCGCGCAGGCCGCCGCAGCCGTTGGTCAGGACGACCGTCTTGGCGCCGGCGGCGACCGCGGTGCGCACGCCGTGGGAGACGGCGGCCACGCCGTGGCCCTCGTAGAAATGGGTACGGCCCAGGAAGACCAGCGCGCGCTTGTCGCCGATGGCGTACGAGCGGACCCTGCCGCCGTGACCCTCCACCGCCGGCGCGGGGAAGCCCGGCAGGTCGGTGACCTGGAGATCGGCCTCGGGCTCGCCCAGGGCGTCCACGGCCGGAGCCCAGCCGGAGCCCATCACGAGGGCGACGTCGTGGGTCTCGGCGCCGGTGAGTTCGCGCAGGCGGGCCGCGGCGGCGTCGGCGGCGGCGTGGGGGTCGCCCTGGATGTCGTCCGGAAGAAGAGATGCGTTCACGCCGATGAGGGTAGCCGCTTCGCGCCTACGCGCGTAGATGTCAGAGCTCACGGGTTCCGGATCGTTGCTCTGTCGTTTCCGACGAGGGTGCCGCTCAGCAGGGGCGCTTGCGGAGCTCCATGACGTAGTCGTGGGGCGCGCCCGCCGATTCCGCGGCGTCGGCCACCTCGCCCAGGTAGCGGGCGGAGGGCAGACCGCCCTCGTAGGCGTTCAGGACGTAGGTCCAGGCCTGCTCCTCGCCGTCCAGGGTGTGGACGCGGACGCGCGTGCGGCGGTATATGTCCAGGCCCACGCCCTCCCAGCGGTCGAGCGACTCCTCGTCCACCGGGGTGACGTCGTAGAGCGCGACGAAGACCTGGGAGACCGGGTCCTCGACGAGGGTCGCGAGCGCGCCCTCCCAGCCCATGTGCTCGCCCCCGAAGGTCAGCCGCCACCCGTTCAGCCAGCCGGTGGCGCGCAGCGGCGAGTGCGGGGCGCGGCGCGTCATCAACCGGGCGTCGAGGTTGCCGGCGTAAGCGGCGTAGAGCGACATGGGGAGAGCCTACGGCAGCCCTCCCGGGCGTCGCTCTCGTCACAGTCGTCCCCCCGGGCGGCCTCGCGTTGAAGGGTGCGGGACAATGGAGTACGTGACTCGGATCGTGATCATCGGTGGCGGACCCGGCGGATATGAGGCGGCGCTGGTCGCCGCACAGCTCGGCGCGGAGGTGACCGTCGTCGACTGCGACGGTCTGGGCGGTGCGTCGGTGCTGACCGACTGCGTGCCGTCCAAGACTCTGATCGCCACGGCCGAGGTGATGACCACCTTCGACTCCTCGTACGAGGAGCTGGGCATCATCGTCGCCGACGACACCCCGCCCATGGAGCAGTCCGCCCGGGTGGTGGGGGTGGATCTGGGCAAGGTCAACCGGCGCGTGAAGCGGCTCGCGCTGGCGCAGTCGCACGACATCACCGCCTCCGTGACCCGCGCCGGTGCGCGGGTCGTGCGCGGGCGCGGGCGGCTGGAGGGCATGCAGGCCCTCGACGGCTCCCGGAAGGTCGTGGTGCGCGCCGCCGACGGCAGCGAGGAGACGCTGACCGCGGACGCGGTGCTGATCGCGACCGGCGGACACCCGCGCGAGCTGCCCGACGCGCGTCCCGACGGCGAGCGCATCCTGAACTGGACCCAGGTCTACGACCTGGAGGAGCTGCCCGAGGAGCTCATCGTGGTCGGCTCTGGCGTGACCGGCGCCGAGTTCGCCGGCGCCTACCAGGCGCTGGGGTCCAAGGTCACCCTCGTGTCCTCGCGCGACCGGGTGCTGCCCGGCGAGGACCCGGACGCCGCCGCCGTCCTGGAGGACGTGTTCCGGCGCCGCGGCATGAACGTCATGGCGCGCTCGCGGGCCCAGTCCGCCAAGCGGGTCGGGGACCGGGTGGAGGTCACGCTCTCCGACGGGCGTGTCATCACCGGGACGCACTGCCTGATGGCCGTCGGCGCCATCCCCAACACCGAGGGCATGGGCCTGGAGGAGGCCGGGGTCAAGCTGAAGGACTCCGGGCACATCCGCACCGACCGGGTGTCCAGGACCTCGGCGCCCGGCGTCTACGCCGCCGGTGACGTCACCGGCGTCTTCGCGCTCGCCTCGGTGGCGGCGATGCAGGGACGCATCGCCATGTACCACTTCCTCGGCGACGCGGTCACCCCGCTGAACCTCAGGACCGTCTCCGCCAACGTCTTCACCGACCCCGAGATCGCCACCGTCGGCTACTCGCAGGCCGACGTCGACGCCGGCAAGATCGACGCCCGCGTGGTGAAGCTGCCGCTGCTGCGCAACCCGCGCGCCAAGATGCAGGGCATCCGCGACGGCTTCGTCAAGATCTTCTGCCGGCCGGGCACCGAGATCGTGGTCGGCGGTGTGGTCGTGGCGCCGCGCGCCTCGGAGCTCATCCATCCCATTTCGATCGCGGTCGACAACAACCTGACGGTCGAACAGATCGCGAACACCTTCACCGTGTACCCGTCCCTCTCCGGATCGATCGCGGAGGTCGCCCGCCAGCTGCACACCCGCAAGGCCGGCGGCGAGGGCTGAGACGGCCGGGACCGACTCCTCGCCGGTCACGGGGAGTCGCGGCCCTTGCGAGGGGCATAGGCGGCCGGAGTAGGCGCGTATACCACTTCGGTACCTGCCGTGCGAACAACTTCTGTTATTCGGCGCATACTGCTGAAAGCAGACGGTCGATGGGGTTACTGTCAGTTTCGTGTTCGCTGCAGAACGTCGCCAATTGATCCTCGAAATGGTGCGAGCGAACGGGGCCGTGTCGCTCCGTGAGCTCGCCCGCGTCGTCCAGACCTCCGAAGTGACCGTACGGCGGGACGTGCGCGCGCTGGAGGCAGAAGGACTCCTCGACCGCCGGCACGGCGGTGCGGTACTGCCGGGCGGGTTCACGCGAGAATCCGGCTTTCCGCAGAAGTCCCATCTCGCGACCGCCGAGAAGACGGCCATCGCCGATCTCGCCGCGGGTTTCGTCGAAGAGGGCGAGGCCATCGTGGTCGGGGCGGGGACCACGACGCAGGAGCTGGCCCGCCGGCTCGCGCGGGTGCCCGGGCTGACCGTCGTCACCAACTCGCTGCTGGTGGCGCAGGCCCTCGCCCACGCCAACCGGGTCGAGGTCGTCATGACCGGCGGCACGCTCCGGGGTTCCAACTACGCCCTGGTCGGCAGCGGTGCCGAGCAGTCCCTGCAGGGACTGCGGGTCTCCAAGGCCTTCCTGTCCGGGAGCGGTCTGACGGCGGAGCGGGGCCTGTCCACGTCCAACATGCTGTCGGCCTCCGTCGACCGGGCGCTGGTGCAGGCCGCCGCCGAGGTCGTCGTCCTCGCCGACCATTCCAAGCTGGGCACGGACACCATGTTCCAGACCGTGCCGACGGACGTCATCACCCGCCTGGTCACCGACGAGCCGCCCGGCCACGACGACCGTGCGGCCACCGAGCTCCAGGCCCTCGCCGACCAGGGCGTGCAGATCGCCGTGGCGGGGGCGCCGGGGGGTGCGTCCGGCGCGGGAAATCACCAGGCCGCCCCGGCTGAGACGGCCCCGGCACGGCAGCGCCGGGACGTGCCGCTGCCCGGACCGCGGCGCCAGGCCCCCGGCGCGGGGGCGGCGCTGCGGACGGCCACGGCGCTCGGCGAGCAGAACGCCGGGGCGGAGCGGGCCCGGGTCGCGGACCTGCGTCGGCGCTGACCCGCCGTACGGCCCGCCGGCCCGGGAGCCTGACGGACCGAAGGCCTGACGGCCCGTCGTGTCACCGCGAACAGCGGGGCGCCCGGCGGGCCGTGATGCTCGGTCCGCCGGGCGCCCCGGTCGTGTCCTGCGCGGTTCGGTCCCGTCGTACGGGTGTCAGTCCTTGATCTCGCAGATCGCGGCGCCCGAGGTGAGGGAGGCGCCGACCTCGGCGGTCAGGCCTTTGACGGTGCCGGACTTGTGG
>NZ_JBIAHR010000042.1:26908-34247 GCF_042870695.1 Streptomyces sp. NPDC006384 | reverse complement strand
TTTTGGGGGGGGGGGGGGGTGGGGGGTCCGGGGGGGGGGGGGGGTTGGGGGGGGTGGGGGGGTGGGGGGGGGGGTGGTTTTTTTTTGGTGTGGGGGGGGGGGGGGGGGGGGGGGGGGGGGGGGGGGGCGCGCCCGCCCCCCCCCCCCCCCCCCCCCCCCCCCCCCACCGCTCAGGCGCCCTTCAGCCCTCTTTCCGGCACAGGACCTCTCCGTGCAGGACGCTGAACCACCCTTCCGGCCGCTTCCCCCACTCCCGCCAGGCCGCCGACACGGCCCGCAGCTCCTCCGCCGTCGCGTGGCCGCCCTCCGTGGCCCGCTCGGCGTACGACGACTCCACGGTGCGGTCCGCCCACAGGCCGCTCCACCACTCCCGCTCGTCCGGCGTCGAGAAGGTCCAGGTGGCCGAGGTCGCCGTGACGTCGGTGAACCCGGCCTCCAGCGCCCAGGCCTTCAGCCGGCGTCCGGCGTCCGGCTCGCCCCCGTTGGCGCGGGCCACCCGGCGGTAGAGGTCCAGCCAGTCGTCCATGCCGGACGAGGCCGGGTACCAGGTCATGGCGGCGTAGTCCGAGTCGCGGACGGCGACGATCCCGCCCGGTCTGGTCACCCGCCGCATCTCCCGCAGCGCCCGCACCGGGTCGCCGACGTGCTGGAGGACCTGGTGGGCGTGGACCACGCAGAAGGTGTCGTCCGGATGGTCCAGGGCGTGCACGTCGGCGACCGCGAAGGCGGTGTTCGTCAGGCCGCGCTCCTTCGCGGTGGCACGTGCCCGCTCCACGATCTCCGGGGCCCGGTCCACACCGGTCACGTGCCCGTCGGGCACCAGTTCCGCCAGGTCCGCGGTGATGGTGCCGGGTCCGCAGCCGACGTCCAGGATCCTCATGTGCGGCTCCAGGCGGCCGAGCAGGTAGGCGGCCGAGTTGGCGGCGGTGCGCCAGGTGTGCGAGCGCAGCACGGACTCGTGGTGCCCGTGCGTGTACACGGCGGTCTCCCGCTGTCCGGACATGACTGGATCCCCTCTTCACGACGGCGACGGCGACGGCGACGGCGACGGCGATGGCAACGGCCCGGCATGCCGGTGCGCGGGGTACGAGGACCCCGCCCGGCAGCAGGATCACCGTACGCCCGCGCACCACATGGTGAGACCAGCGTTTTGGAATATGGACTGACGGTTCGTCAGGAGATGCGGGGCGACGATCACACGGCGGGTACCGAAGGCCGGATGCCGGCCAGCGGCCGGTAGACGGTGAGCGCCTCGGGCAGCTTCTCCAGCACCAGTTCGCCCTCCGTCTCGGTCAGCTCGCCGTCGAACGCCATGAGCGTGCCCGGCGCGACACCCGACAGGCGCAGCCGGGGCACCTGCACCGCGGCGTGGACGGGGGAACGGGTCAGCGGGCCCGCGAGGGCCGCGGACAGCAGCCGCAGAGCCGGCCGGCGGCCGCCGTGCACCACCCGCACGTCCAGACACCCGTCCGCCAGGTCGAGCCGGCGCCCCGAGGCGATGCCCCGGCGGTGGTACGTGCCGTTGCCCGCGAACAGCATCCACAGCGGGCGCCGGCGGCCCCGCACCTCGGCCTCCAGCGGATGCCGGTCGGCGCGCAGCACCCGCACGGCCGCGAGCACCCCGGCCGGCCAGCCGCCGATCCGGGACGACCAGCGCTCCCGCTCGCGCACCAGCTCCGGGTACACACCCAGGCTGAAGGTGTTCAGGAAGATCCCGCGCCGCCCGCCCGAGACGAACCGGCCCACGTCCACCCGCACGCCCTCGCCGCGCTCCAGCGCCCGGCACAGATCCCGCACGTCCTCCACACCGAGGTCGTAGGCGAAGTGGTTGAGGGTGCCGCCGGGCAGCACCGCCAGCGGCAGACCGTGGCGCAGGGCGATCTCCGCCGCGGTGTTCACGGTGCCGTCGCCGCCGCAGACCCCGAGGACCCGGGCGTGGCCCGCCGCCTTCTCCAGCTCGGCCCGCACGTCGGCCGGTTCGCACTCGACGACCTCCGCCCGGGGCAGCGCGTCGCACAGCGCCCGCACCCGGTCCGCGGTGCCCGAACCGATGTTGGCCACCATCACCAGCCCCTCGCCCTCCGTCAGCGCGGGCACCTCCGCCCGCGGCCGGGCCGGCGGGATCAGCTGGGCGCGCGTCGGCACCATGCCCCGTACGGCGAACGCCGCCCCCGCCCCCAGGGCGGCGCCGGCCAGCACGTCGCTCGGGAAGTGCACGCCCGTGTAGACGCGGGAGAGGGCGACCGCGGCGGCCACCGGAGCCACCGCCGCGCCCCACGCCGGCGACTCCAGCGCGACCCCGGTCGCGAAGGCGGCGGCCGACGCCGCGTGCCCCGACGGGAACGACGTCGTGATCGGCTGCCGCTTCAGCTGCCGCACCAGCGGCACCGGGTCGAGGAGGGGACGGGCACGGCGCACCGAGCGCTTGCCGAGGGTGTTGATCGTCAGCGAGGCCAGGCCCAGCGAGGCGAGGCCCCGGGCGGCGGCACGGCGGGCCCTCGGCGTGCGGGACGCGGCCAGGGCGGCGGCCACCGCGAACCACAGCACCCCGTGGTCGGCGCTGCGGCTCAGGCGGGGCAGCAGAGGGTCGGCGCCGGGCCAGGTGCGGGCGGCGACGGTCTCGAAGGCACGCTGGTCCAGGCGCAGAAAACCGTTGCGGACCGGATGCGGACCGGGCGTGAGGGCGGTGAGGTCTACGTCGGGGCTCATGCCCTCCCGCCTACCCCGCGGGCGGCGTTTCCTGCGGGTGGCGCGCCCCGCGTGCGGACGCCGTGAAAAGGATTTGCGCCCGGCGCGTGCGGAGCCGGAGAATCCGGCCCCATGGGTCACCTCGAAGCAGCACACCTGGAGTACTACCTCCCCGACGGGAGGGCGCTGCTCGGCGACGTCTCCTTCCGGGTGGGGGAGGGCGCCGTGGTGGCCCTGGTCGGACCCAACGGTGCCGGCAAGACCACCCTGCTGCGCCTGCTGTCCGGGGAGCTGAAACCGCACGGCGGCACCGTCACCGTCGGCGGCGGCCTCGGGGTGATGCGCCAGTTCGTCGGCTCCGTCCGGGACGAGACGACCGTACGCGACCTGCTGGTGTCCGTCGCGCCGCCCCGCATCCGCGAGGCCGCCCGCGCCGTCGACGCCGCCGAACACGCGATCATGACGGTCGACGACGAGGCCGCCCAGATGCGCTACGCCCAGGCCCTCGCCGACTGGGCCGAGGCACAGGGCTACGAGGCCGAGACCCTGTGGGACATCTGCACCACCGCCGCGCTCGGCGTGCCCTACGAGAAGGCCCAGTGGCGGCAGGTGCGCACCCTCTCCGGCGGCGAGCAGAAACGCCTCGTCCTGGAGGCGCTGCTGCGCGGCACCGACGAGGTGCTGCTCCTCGACGAGCCGGACAACTACCTCGACGTGCCCGGCAAGCGCTGGCTGGAGGAGCGGCTGAAGGAGACCCGCAAGACGGTCCTCTTCGTCTCCCACGACCGCGAACTCCTCGCCCGCGCCGCCCAGAAGATCGTCTCCCTCGAGCCCGGCCCGGCCGGTGCCGACGCCTGGGTGCACGGCGCCGGCTTCGCCACCTTCCACGAGGCCCGGCGCGAGCGCTTCGCCCGCTTCGAGGAACTGCGCCGCCGCTGGGACGAGAAGCACGCCCAGCTCAAGAAGCTCGTCCTGACGCTCCGACAGGCGGCGGCGGTCAGCCACGAGATGGCCTCCCGCTACGCCGCCGCCCAGACCCGGCTGCGCAAGTTCGAGGAGGCCGGCCCGCCGCCCGAGCCGCCGCGCGAACAGGACATCCGGATGCGCCTGAAGGGCGGCCGCACCGGCGTCCGCGCCGTCACCTGCGAGGGCCTCGAACTCACCGGCCTGATGAAGCCGTTCGACCTGGAGGTCTTCTACGGCGAACGCGTCGCCGTCCTCGGCTCCAACGGCTCCGGCAAGTCGCACTTCCTGCGCCTCCTCGCCGGCGAGAACGTGGCCCACACCGGGAACTGGAAGCTCGGCGCGCGCGTGGTGCCGGGGCACTTCGCCCAGACCCACGCCCACCCCGAACTGCTGGGCCGCACCCTGCTGGACATCCTGTGGACCGAACACTCCCAGGACCGGGGCGCCGCCATGTCGAGGCTGCGCCGCTACGAACTGACCCAGCAGGCCGAGCAGACCTTCGACCGCCTCTCCGGCGGCCAGCAGGCCCGCTTCCAGATCCTGCTGCTGGAACTCCAGGGCGTCACCGCCCTGCTGCTCGACGAGCCGACCGACAACCTCGACCTGGAATCGGCCGAAGCCCTCCAGGAGGGCCTGGAGGGCTTCGAGGGCACGGTCCTCGCGGTCACCCACGACCGCTGGTTCGCCCGCTCCTTCGACCGCTACCTCGTCTTCGGCAGCGACGGCCGGGTCCGCGAGACACCGGAGCCGGTCTGGGACGAACGGCGGGTGGAGCGAGCCCGGTGACCGCGGACGCGTGCCCGGGGGAGGCACCGGGGTCGGGGACGGAGACGAGGGTGGCACCGGGGACGCCGGGAGGCGCCGAGGGCGTCACCGCCAGCGCAGCAGCGCGCCCAGGCCGCCCACCGGCACGTCGTCCGCCTCGTCCTGCGGCAGGGCCGACGTCACCGAGATCGCGGGCGCGCCGGTCATCACCGCCGAGCGCAGCAGCGCGTCGTCCGCACGGGCCGACCAGGAGTTCTGCTCGCCCAGCGTCTTCAGCTCCGTACGGCGCATCGCCAGCTGGTCGGGGTCCTCGCCGATCCACACCTCGCGGTGCGTGTCGGGCCCGTCGGGGATGATCAGCAGCTCGTCGATGCGGTGCTCCCGGGCGGCCTCGATCAGCGCCGGCACGCCCTCCGCCGCGGCGGCCCGGCCCTCGTCGTCCGGGGACCGGGCGGCCAGGAATTTGTCCAGGTCCTCCCGCGCCCGCGCCCGCACGTGCTCGGCGCGCAGCCGCTCCACGTCCGCGTCCAGCAGCCGGCTGCCCGCGCCGTGCGACGCCTCCACGATCCGGTCCTGCAGCCGCTTGGGCAGCCGCTCGTGCACGGAGCGCCGCTCGCGGTCGTCCCCGACCAGGATCAGCAGGTCGGCGCCGGTCTCCTCCTGGCACACGGCGAGCGCGTCCGCGATCTCCGCCGCGTTGTGCTCCCAGGTGTTCTCCACCCGCAGCTGGAAGTGACGCTCCGACCAGTCGGCGCTGCTCGTGCGGTGCACGGGCCACTGCCGTCCGGTCACCGAACCCGCGTCCCGGCTGCCCAGCGCGCTGCGCAGCTCGAAGTCCGCGCCCTTGCGGTCGATGTACGCCACGACGCACACCGGGTCCTCGCCGGCCAGCTCCAGCAGCGGCGCGACGTGCGGCAGCGGCGCCCAGTACGTCTCCGTGCCGCCCTGCGGGACGCGCGCCAGCGGCGGGTCGAGGACCACCCGGCCGCCGCAGGCGAACAGTGCCCGCCCGTGCGGGTCGGAGGCGTGCCGCAGCTCGTCCACCGCCTCGCGCACGGCCTCGCAGGTCGCCTCGTCCGCGCCCTGCGCCGCCAGCTCCCGGGCCACCGCGGCGGCCGTCAGCTCACGTTCGTGGGCGGTGTCCTCCGCGTTGCGGGACAGGTCGACGTACACGGAGGCCCAGGGCCCCTGGTGTTCGTAGAGAGGATGCAGAAACGCGAGATCCATGGCTCCCTCCCGGATGCCGCTCGGGGGTGGGTGGTAGTGCTTCCGGGGCGGGTACCCGGACCGCATGAACGAACACGACACGCGGGACAACACCGCGACCGGGGTCGCCCCGGGCCGTCTGGACGACCAGCAGCTCATGAAGGAACTGGAGACCATCCACCGCACGCGCCACGACACCCTGCTGTACGGGTCGAACGACGCGCTGCGGGTCCACAACGAGCGCATGGCGCAGCTCGAGGGCGAGTGGCTGCGCCGCAACCCGCGTCGCCCGGTCGCCGCCGGCCGCACCCGCGAGGGCGCCCGGGAACGCGGTTCCGGTGAGGACGCCACGCCGGGCACCTGAGCGCACCGGGCTCCCGAGGGCACGCACCCGGACGGCACGGCCCGCCCCCGGCCCGGGTGTACTGCCCGGGCCGGGGGCGGGGGAGCCGACGAGGCCGCCTGGCCGCCTCAGCCGTCCGCCTTGGCGAACTCCGCGAGGAACGTCTCGCAGAACGCCTTCAGATCGTCCGGCTTACGGCTGGTGATCAGGGTGTTGTCGCCGTGGTCGCAGACCTTCACCTGCTCGTCCACCCAGGTGGCGCCCGCGTTGCGCAGGTCGGTCCGCAGACTCGGCCACGAGGTCAGCACCCGGCCGCGTACGACGTCCGCCTCGACGAGCGTCCACGGGGCGTGGCAGATCGCGGCCACCGGCCGGCCCTGCGCGAAGAAGTCCTTCACGAACGCCACGGCCCCGTCGTCCGTCCGCAGGAAGTCCGGGTTGGCCACGCCGCCCGGCAGGACCAGCCCGCCGAACGAGTCGGCCGACGTCTCGCCCACCACCTCGTCCACGGGGAACGTGTCCGCCTTGTCGAGGTGGTCGAACGCCTGGATCTCCCCGGACTTCGTCGAGACGAGCACGGGCTCGTGGCCCGCCTCCTCCGCCGCCTTCCACGGCTCGGTCAGCTCGACCTGCTCGACGCCCTCGGGCGCGGTCAGAAATGCGATACGCATGGGTGTGGGGCTCCTTTCCTGGCGCGCCGGCGGCCGGTCACCGCACGGCGCGCGTGTCTCGTCGGGAGACCGGCCGTCGTGGGACGGCCCTCCCCGCGCCTACGCGCCCTGGGACCCGGTGCCCGGTCCGTTCTCGGTCAGGGCGACGGCCAGTTCCTGGACGTTGTCGTAGCGCGCCTTGTGGGGCAGCCGTTCCAGCCCTTCGACGAGGGCGTCGGGCGCGTTTCCGCGACGCAGCGCGCGGGTCAGCTCCCGGGGACCCGCGGGGAAGGTGCCCCGCGTCAGGTTCCGGGCCAGCTCGAGCCGGAGCGCCTCCAGATACGTCGGTCCGCGTCCCGGGGTCACCGGCCCGTACATGACGTCCGGATCGTCCTCGGCGATCGGTTCCGGATCGTTCCACTCCTCGGTGCGGGTCGGATGCCCGGACCTGAGCAGACCCTGCAGTTCGTGCTTCATCTCGTCGTCGCGGTGGACACTCAGCCGGTCGCTGCCTCGCTGCATGTCTCCCTCCACATCCTTCGGGGTGCCGACCGCGTACCCGGCCACCGCGGGCCGACACGGATTCACCCGGACGGGTCCGCTCCGATTTCCCGCACCCGGGGGGGGGGGGGGGGGGGGGGCGGCCCCGGGGGGGGGGGGGGGGGGGGGGGGGGGGGGGGGGGGGGGGGGGGCGGGGGGGGGGCGCCCGGGGGGGGCCCGG
>NZ_JBIAHR010000042.1:0-26898 GCF_042870695.1 Streptomyces sp. NPDC006384 | reverse complement strand
CATGGTTTCCCCCGGTCGGGTCCGCTGCGTTTTCCCGCCCCGGGGGCCCCCCCCCCCCCCCGGGCCGGGGGGGGGGGGGGGGCGCCGGGGCGCTCCGTGGGTTCGCCCGGACCGGCCGGGGAACCCGCCTCGTGCACGCGCCACCCCCCACGCCCACCCTTCTCGGGAAGGACGGACCATGGCGGTGCTGTTCGCTGTGTTCATCCCGGTCCTCATGCTCGGCGTGGTGCTGGCCCTGGGCAGGTACGAGGACCTGATGCTGCCGGGCGCCGCCCCGCCGCCCGGACACCGGCCGGAACCGGCCGCCGCCCCGGAGCCGCCCTCCGCCTCCTGACGGCGCCACCGGCCGTGACGGAAGCCGCCGGAGCCGTGAGGGAGCTGCCCGAGCCGTGACGGGAGCCGTCAGATCAGGCGGAAGAGGTCGGCGGCCGCGTGGACGTCGGTGAAGTCCTCCACGGACCGGAGGTTGTCGCACAGCGCCTCCAGGACCGAGCCCTCGTCCGCCGCGCGCGGGGCGCCGACGGCCACGCCGAAGACCCGGAAACCCAGCCGGCGCCTGGCCTCCTTCCAGCCGCGCATCCACTCCTCCGTGACACCGCAGTCGTCGTCGGTGATCAGCACGATGTCGCCCCGGGCGCGGGCCGCGTCGTCGAACTCCTCCGCCAGCAGGTCGCCGGCCGCCGACAGCGGTGTCTGGTAGCTGGTCCCGCCGCCGAGGAAGGTCTCCGCGAAGTCCACGACCCGGTCGACGCCGGCCTCCTCGCCGGCCGGGAAGCGGAAGACCCGGAGCCTGCCGGGGCCGGAGAAGAGGATGCCGACGAAGTCCCGGCCCGCCTGCCGGGCCTGGTCCAGCAGCGCCAGGGCGCACGCCTTGGCCCACGCCTCCCGGGTGACCCCGCCGGGCCCCTCCGCGTACATGGAGTGCGAGGTGTCCACGCACGCGATCACGGCGCCCCGGCCGGTGGTCTGCTCGCCCCGGCTGTCGTAGAGCATCAGCTCCCCGGCGGCGTAGCGCACGGCGAACACGGCGCGCAGCTCGGGCAGGCCGAGGTTGGCCAGCTCGGACGGGACGACCCGGGAGAGGTCGTCGCCGAGCGTGACGCCGACCAGTTCGCCGGTGGCGTTCTCCACCTTGCGGGCGCGTTCCCCGTCGGCCATCCGCCGGAAGCGGCCGATCAGCTCGGCCCACCGTGCCAGGCGCCCGGTGCGCAGCCGCTCGGCGAGCCGGGCCCGCCGGTCGAACGGCATCCGCTGCAGCTCCCCGGCGCCGACGCCCCAGGCCCGCATCAGCGCGGCCTCCTGCCGCACGGCGGCCGCCGCCCGCGCCGCCGCGTCGCGCGCGCCGGCCCCGAGCCCGGGGACCGCCGCCGCGAGCGCCCGCGCGCCTTCCCCGACGGCCCGCCGCGCGGTGGCCTCGGCGGCCCGGACCGCGTCCCGTACGGCGTCGGCGGCGGGGGCCGGCACGGTGCCGTCCTCGCCGGCCGTGTCGGCGGCCCGCCGGAGCGCCTCGCCCACGCGGGCCGCGGCGTCCTCGGCCTCCCGCCGTCCCCGCTCCGCCCGTTCGGCCAGGTCCTGGGCCTCCCGCGAGTCCTCCAGCAGCCTGCGCAGCGCCGGCCCCTGGGCGAGTACGGCGACGGCGGCGGCGTAGGGGTCCCCGACCGTCTCCCGGCGTACCTCGGCGAAGTGCGGCGAGTCCAGCAACGCGGCGACGATCCGGTGGTTGACCAGCCGGGACGGCTCCAGCTCCACACGGTCCCGCAGGCGCGGGCGGGCCCGGTAGGCGGCGAGGAACACGTCGGCCAGCAGATCGGCCGCGTGGTCGTGGTGCCCGGTCAGCTCCCCGGCCAGCTCGCGCAGACCGGCCGACTGCTCGTAGGTGTCGCGCCAGGTGAACCGGTCGAACCGGTCCCCGGCCACGGCCGAGGTGTGGCGTTCCGGCGCGGCGGCGGGACCGCCCAGCCATATGCCGGCCCGGCCCGCCAGCTCCTCGAGCCGGTCCGGCGTCGATTCCGTGCTCTCCATCTCCCCGCCCCTCGGAACGTGTCCCCGCCTCCGGATTCCCGTCGTCCCCCGGATCCCCGTCGTCCCCGCCCCTCAGAGGCGGTCCTGCACCATGCTCGCGTCCATGCCGAGCGCCTCGGTGAGCACGCGGGCGCGGACGGCGCGCTGACGGCCGGTGACCCGGTCGATGGCGGCGGTGGAACGTCCGGCGGCCGCCGCCTCCCGGCGCAGCTCCTCCAGCCGCTTGCCGGCCGTGGCGAGCCGGTTGTGGGCCTTCTTGATGACCCACTCGCTCAGCGCCTCGCGGGACTGCCCGGCCATCGCGTCGAGCTGGGTCTCCAGCTCCTCGATGACGTCGGCCAGGTCGAGCGCCTCCTTCGCGTCGGGGTTGACCAGCTGCAGCACCTCGCGCTCGACGACCGGGCGCTGGGCGGGGGAGTCCCACAGCACGTGGGTCAGCACCGGCAGGTCCTTCTCCGTGACCGCGGGCCGGCCGTCGAGATACGCGGACGCCTGGAGCAGGCCCACCGCCTGCCGCCAGCGGCGGTCGGAGGCGACGAGTTCCCTGCGGCGCAGGGCGGCCCGCAGGGTGCACACCGCGTCCACGACCGCGTCGGGCACCTGAACGGCCGGGACGGACACGGTCACGGCGTGCTGCAGCGCGCCCAGTGCGACCGTGGTCCGCCGCGGGGCGGCGGGGCGGGCGACGGCGGAACGGACCAGCGCGGCGAAGTTCGCCGGATCCTCCAGGTACCCGACCTCGATCCGCACCAGCAGGCGGTCGTACACCGCGGCCGCGTCCTCCCCGCCGGGCAGCTCGTTGCTCGCGGTGATGGCCCCGATCAGGGGGCAGCGGACCGGCTCGCCGCCGTTCTCGGGGTGGTAGATCCGCTCGTTGAGGAAGCCCAGCGTCTCGTTGAGCGCCGCCGTGGAGCACTTGAAGATCTCGTCGATGAAAGCGACGTGCGCGGTCGTGGCGCGGCCTTCGAACACCTGCCGGTACTCGCCCCGGGCCAGCGCGGCGACGTCGATGGGCCCGAACATCCTCGTCGGCGCGGTGAACTTCGACAGCAGGATCTCCCAGTACGACGCGCCCTCGACCCGGCCGGTGAGTTCCCGGGCCATCTCGGACTTCGCCGTCCCGGGCGGGCCGAGCACCAGGGAGTGCTGCCCGGCCAGCAGCGTCACCACCAGCGTCCGCACCACGTCGGCCCGCTCGAAGAACCGGTCCGACAACTCGCCGCAGATCGCGCGCAGCCTTTGGGCCGTGTCCCGCGCATCGTGCGCTTCCATACGGGTGTCTCCTTGCCTGCGACGTCCTGGTGGGCCGCCGCGGCGGCCCCGCCCCGCCCCCAGGCGGACGCGGACACAACGTAACCGATGAGGATCGCGGCGCCGCAGGGCTCCCGGGTCCGTTGGGCCCGGGCGGTGAGCGGGAGCGCCAAACCTGCCCCTCACCCGCACGGGCGCCCCCGGTCCCGCGAACGGCGCACGGCGGCGCGCGGCAGGGGGCCCGGCGGGCTGTGATGGCCGAGGGGCGTGAGCGCCGCGTCCCCGCAGCCGTCGCTCGAAGGAGCCCGCCCCATGCGCCGTACCGCCCGTGCCCTGTCCGTCGCCGTCCTGGCCAGTGCCGCCCTGGGCGTCTCCGCGCAGTCCGGAGCGGCGGCCCCGGACGCCGGCCAGGACCCGGCCGGGGCGGGCGGACCGGCCGCGGAGGTCAGCCCGGCCGGCACCGTCCCCGGCGGCACCGTCACCGTCTCCGTCACCTGCGGCCCCGCCGGCGGCGCGGCGCCCGACGCCCTCGACGCCACCTCGCAGGCCTTCGACGGGGGCACCGTCGCCCTGCTCAAGGAGACGGGCGACGGTGCCGGGGCCACGGGGACCGTCTACCGCGGCACCGCGCGCATAGCCTCCGCCGAGGATCTCGAGACCGACCCGGACGCGGTGGGACCGGACATCCCGTGGACCGTCGACGGCACCTGCCCGTCCGCGTCCGGCGACGAGGGCCGGCGGTGGAGCACGGCGATGACGGTGAACGGCGCCACGGGCGGCACCGGCGCGCCCGCGCCGCCCGCGCCGCCCGCACCGCCCGGAAACGCCTCCGCCGGGACCGTCCGCCCCGGGCCCACGTGCCCCGAGCCCGCCCTCCCCGGCGGGAAGCCGGCGACGCGGGGGCAGTCCGCACCCGACCCGAAGACCGCCCCGGGCGACGCGGCCGTGCCCTACGAGGACACCGCCTCCGGTGAGGAAGCCGCACCGTACGAGGAGCCGGCTCCGAAGGACGCCCCGGCCCTCGCCGAGGAGCCGGCCCCGGGTGACGTGCCCGCCGCCGAGGGTCTCGTCCCGGACGATGTGTCCGAGGCCGGCGAGGAGGAGGGAACCGTCCCGGGCGGCGAGGCGGCCCCCTACGCCCGGCCCGCCGCCCCCGGCGACTCCACCGGGCACGACGCTCCCACCGGGCACGACGGGCCCGGTACCCACGGCGCGCCCTGTACGACGGCCGAGCCGCCGTGCCCCTCGCCCGCCACGGCCGGCAAGGCGCCCTGCGGGGAGGCGCGGGCGGAGCACGGGGTGCGGGCGGGTGCGGGCGGGGCGTTCACCGACTCCGTGCCCGCTCTGGCCGCCGGCGGCCTCCTGATCGCGGGCGCGTTCGGCGGGGCCGCGTACCGGCTGTGGCTGCGGCCGCGCGGGCAGGCCCGGGACCACTGACCGCCCCCGGTCCCCGCCGGTCCGCGCTGTGACCGGCGCGACCCCGGCCGCAGCCATGGCCGGGCGGCACGGTGGGTACTGGGAGCACGACCGAGGAAGCGGACCACGGCCGGTCGGCGACCGGACCCGGCACCACGGACTGCGCGGAGGCACCCATGCGGCGGACGGACCCGGAAGGCCACGCCCCGCGAGGCCCTGCCCCCCAGGCTCCCGACCGGGAGGAGCGCGTCCCGCGAGCCCCTGCCCCACAGAGCCCCGCCTCGGGGGGACACGCTCCGAACTCCCCCGCCCCCGAGGACCCCACCCCCGTGGCCCCCGCCCCCGAGGGCCACGGCCCCGTCCGCTACGGTCCGCGCCTGCCCGGTGACGGGCTGCCCGTCCTGCCGGAGCTGTCCGCCGTCCTCGCCGCCGCCGCGGGCCGCGTCCACGAGGAACCGGCAGGCGGCGCCCCCGCCCTCCTGGACGCCGCCTGCGGCTACTGGGACCGGCGCGGACTGCCCACCGGGCCGGACCACGTGGCCGCCGCCCCCGGCGCGGGCGCCCTGCTGCTCGCGCTGACCGCCGCGCTCGGCGGCGACATTCTCGTACCGCGCCCCTGCGCCGCCTGGTGGGCGCCGTACGCGCGGCTGCTGGGCCGGCCCGTCTTCCACGTCCCGACCTCCGCCGAGTCCGGCGGCGTGCCCGATCCGTACGCCCTCCTGGAGACCGTGCGCCGCGTCCGGGCCGAGGGCGGCGACCCGCGCCTGCTCGTGCTGTCCGTCGCCGACGACCCCACCGGCACCGTCACCCCGCCCGAACTGCTGCACGAGACCGTCGAGGCCGCCACCGGCGAGGGCCTGCACCTGGTCAGCGACGAGACCTGGCGCGACACCCTGCACGACCCGCACGACACCGTGCTGCTCAGCCCCGCCGAGATGCTCCCCGGGCACGTCACCGTCGTCACCGACCTGGCCGGCGCGCTGCTCCCGCCCGGCTGGCCCGCCGCCGTCGCACGCTTCCCCGCGTCCGCCGCCGGCGACGGCCTGCACGCGCGGGTGCTCGACGTGCTCACCGCGCTCGGCGCCGGCGTCGCCGCGCCCGTCGCCGCCGCGGCCGGGTACGCGCTGGCCGAACCCGAGCCGGTCACCGCCCGCCGGGCCGCCGCCGTACGCCTGCACGCGCGTGTCGCCGCCGCCGTGCACGCGGCCGTCGTCTCCGCGGGCGCCACCGCCCGGCCCCCGCAGGCCGGCCGCCACCTGTACGCCGACCTCGGACCGCTGCGCGACGCGCTCGCCGAACAGGGCGTCGGCGACGCCCAGGAACTGGAGGACTTCCTCACCGCCCGGCTCGGCATGCCCGCCCCCGGCGGCCACCGCTTCGGCGACGGCCTGCTCGCCCTGCGCGTCCGGCTGTCCACCGGCCCGCTGCTCGGGGACACCGACGAGCGGCGCGCGGCATGCCTCACCTCCCCCGACCCGTTGGAACTGCCGCACGTGCACGGCGCGTTGACCGCTCTGAAAACGGTCTTCGACGATCTGCGCGACGCTCGGCGATGGGAGCCTCCACGATGACGCAGCAGCCCCGGCCGGCCACGAGCACCACCGCCCCCGGCCGCTCCCCGGAGACCACCACCCCCGTCCGGGCCCGGGAGACCGGCGCCCCGCCGGACACGACCCCTCCCTGCCCGCCCCCCGCCGCGCCCCGTCCCCTGGCCGAACGCCGGGTGTGGCCGCGGACCTTCCACGACCGCCTGACCGCGCCGCTGCCCGGTCTGAGGGCCTTCGCCAGATTCGCCCGGGAGGGCGCGGTCAGACCCGGCCCCGAGGGCCTCGCCGACATCCCCAGACTGCCGTACGCCCCCGCCCCGCTGCCCCGCGTGGACGCCCGCACCGTCGCCGTCACCTGGGCGGGACACGCCAGCTGGGTGGTGCGGATCGGCGGGCTCACCGTGCTCACCGACCCGGTCTGGTCCCGCCGTATCCTCGGCACCCCGGCCCGCGTCACCCCCGTCGGCGTCGCCTGGAACGACCTGCCGCGGGTCGACGCGGTCGTCATCAGCCACAACCACTACGACCACCTGGACGCCCCCACGCTGCGCCGGCTGCCGCGCGACACCCCGGTGTTCGTGCCGGCCGGGCTCGGCCGCTGGTTCCACCGGCGCCGCTTCACCCGCGTCACCGAGCTGGACTGGTGGGAGGCGGCCGAACTGGGCGGGGTCCGCTTCGACTTCGTGCCCGCCCACCACTGGTCCAAGCGGACCCTCACCGACACCTGCCGCACCCTGTGGGGCGGCTGGGTCCTCACCGACGCCGACGGCCGGCGCGTGTACTTCGCCGGCGACACCGGCTACGGCCACTGGTTCTCCCGCATCGGCCGCCGCCACCCCGGCATCGACCTCGCGCTGCTCCCCATCGGCGCCTACGACCCGCGCTGGTGGCTCAGCGACGTGCACTGCGACCCGGAGGAGGCGGTCCGGGCCGCCCAGGACCTCGGCGCCCGCCGGATGGCGCCCATGCACTGGGGCACCTTCGTCCTGTCGGCCGAACCCGTCCTGGAACCGCTCACCCGGGTGCGCGCCGCCTGGCAGCGGGCCGGCCTGCCCCGCGAGGACCTGTGGGACCTGCCCGTCGGCGGCTCCCGCGTACTGGAGTGACCGGACCGCACCCGCACCCGTGCCCGCCGCCCGCGGCTACGCCTTCTCGGGTCCCCGCAGCCGCCGCCACACGCCCGGCGCCACGCTCACCAGCACCGTGAGCGCGATCGCCGCGGCCACGCCCTCCCACGGCTCGCTGAACAGCGAGCCGCTCAGTATCCCGATCAGCTGGTAGGTCACCGCCCACGCCAGACAGGCCGGCAGGTTGCCCTTGGCGAAGCGGCGCGAGGGCCACTCGGCCAGCAGGCAGGCCAGCATCACCGGGATGCGGCCGGCCGGCACCAGCCGGGACAGCACGAGCACCGCGACGTCGTGCTCGGCGAGCTTCTCCCGCGCCTGCTCCAGCCGGTCCTCGGGCGCCCGGGACCGGATCACCTCCAGCCAGCGCGACCCGTTCTTCGAACCGACCCCGCGCCGTCCCAGCCAGTACAGCGTCATGTCCCCGCAGAACGCGGCCAGCGACGCCGTCGCGAACACCATCAGCAGCGAGAACGGCAGCGTCTGGTGCATCGCCACCACCGCCGCCGAACTCACCAGCACCCCCGTCGGCACCACCGGCACCAGCGCCCCGATCAGCACCAGCAGGAACAGCGACGGATAGCCGAGCGCCTGCTGCGTGGGCTCGGTCGGGATGCTCGTCACGGCGGCGCCCAGCCAGGTCACCTCCCAGCCTCCACCCGCACGCTCTCGCCGTGCCCCAGCCGGTGCACCGCCACACCCGGCGCGCGCAGCGCCGACAGGCGCACGAACTCGTCACCCGGCGCGTGGAACTCGTGGGGGCGCACGGCGTCCATCCCGATCGGCCAGTACGTGCCGTAGTGCACCGGCACCGCCACCTCCGGTGCCAGCCGGGCCAGCGCCTCGGCCGCCCGCCCCGCGTCCAGGTGCTCCGGGCCGAGGTACGGTCCCCAGCCGCCCACCGGCAGCAGCGCCGCGTCGACCGGGCCGACCTCCTTCTCCATGGCGTCGAACAGTCCGGTGTCCCCGGCGAAGTACGTACGGGCCTCGCCCTCGACGACGTAACCGAGGGCGGGGGAGCGGTGCGGGCCCAGCGGCAGCCGCCGCCCGTCGTGCAGCGCCGGGACCACGCGTATGCGCAGGTCACCGACTGTCGTCTCGTCGCCGGGGGCCACCTCGGTCAGTCTGAGGTGCCCGAGCCGGCGGCGCATTCCCGGCACCGCGCGCCGTGCGCCCCGGGGCACGAGCAGGCGCGTGCCCGGCGCGAGCCGCGCGAGCGAGGGCACGTGCAGATGGTCGGCGTGCAGATGGGACACGAGCGCCACGTCCGCGCGCCAGGCGTCCGGCGGCGGCACCGCGCCCGCCCTGCGCCGCAGATGTGCCAGCCGGCGGACGAACAACGGGTCGGTGAGCACACGTATGTCCGAGTCCTCGACCGTGCAGGTGGCGTGACCCCACCACGTGAGCTCCACCGGCACTCCTCCGCCTCCTTCGCGCGACTCCCCGAAGCCTACGTCCAGGGGTAGGGTCGGCGGCGAAAACGGGAGGTGAGGGGGACACCATGAGGCCGGTACGGGTGACGGCGATCGCGAGTCTGACGCCGCTGGAGCAGCTGGACGACGATCCGTTCCTGGTCGATTCCCGCAGCCAGCACGCCATGTGCGCGCGCTGGGCCGCCGAGCACGGCTACGTCGTCACACGCGAGCTGCTGGTCCGGGGGCTGCGGCCCGACCACGAGGCCCTGTGGGACGGCATCAGCCCCGGACGCGACCTGTTCGTGGCGCCCAGCCGCCGGGTGCTGGAGAGCGCGCTGTCCTCCGTGGAGGAGTTCACGGCGGAGTGCGCGCGGCGCGGGGTGCGGGTGGAGACCGTCGGGCGGGCGGAACCGTCGTACGACGCCCGGATGAAGGCGTGCGTGCACCGCCGGCTGTCGATGCCGACGGCGGGGTACGACGGCCGCTGAGGGGTCCGTGGCCGGACGCGGACCGGCCCCGGGTACGGGACCGGACCCGGGGGACGAACGGGCGTCCCGGAGCGTTGTGGCAGGGTGGGGTGGGCCCGCGCGGACGACGGGCCGGGACGTGAGGTGTGCGGACGTGGGCGGAGGGCGCTGGCGGCGGGGCGCCAGTCAGATCGGGCGGAGCGTCGCCGTGTGGGCCGTCTCCACGGTGACGATGCTGGTGCTCGCCGGGATCCTGCCGGACTTCCGGCTCCAGTCGCCCGACGGGGACAGCGCGACCGACATCGCGGTCACCGCCGCGGTCGGCGCGGGCGCCTTCGGCCTGCTGTCCGCGCTGGTGTGGCCGCTGCTGGTCCGGCTGCTGCTGCTGGTGCCGGCGCTCGTCCTCGGGCTGCTGGTCTTCTTCCTCAACGGCGGGCTGCTGCTGCTCGCCCTGGACGTGAACCCGGCCGCGCGCGGCGGCGTCGCCCCCGAGACCGCCGTGGTGGTGGCCGCCGTGATGTCCGCCGTGGCCTCGGCCACCGGCGGTGCCCTGGCCGTGCGCGACGACGACGCCTACCGGCGCCGGCTCTACCGGCTCGCCGACCGCCGCCGCAGATCCGGCCCGCCCTGCCCGGCCGCACCCGGCACGGTCTTCCTGCAGCTCGACGGCGTCGGCCACGACGTGCTGCTGGACGCGGCCGACGAGGGCCTGATGCCCACCGTCGCCCGCTGGCTCGGCCGCGACGGCTCCCCGGCCACCCACCGGCTCGACCCGTGGCGCACCGACTGGTCCAGCCAGACCGGCGCCAGCCAGCTCGGCATCCTGCACGGCTCCAACCACGACGTCCCGGCGTTCCGCTGGTACGAGAAGGACACCGGCGAGGTCGTCGTCTGCAACCGGCCGACCAGCGCCGCCGACCTCCAGCGGCGGGCCATCGAACGCACCGGCGACGGCGGACTGCTCACCCTCGACGGCGCCAGCCGAGGCAACCTGTTCAGCGGCGGCGCCGACGAACAGGCCCTCGTGCTGTCCATCGCCACCCGCCGCCGCGGCCCGGAGAACCGGTCCCGGTCCGGTTACTTCGCCTACTTCTCCGACCCGGCCAACGCGGTCCGCACCGCCCTGTCCTTCGCCGCCGAGGTCTGCCGGGAGATCGGCCAGTCCACCCGTGCCCGCCTGCGCAAGGACCGCCCGCGCGTCTCCCGCGGCGGCCTCTACCCCTTCGTCCGCGCCTTCGCCACCGTCGTCGAGCGGGACGTCGTCGTCGCCGCCGTCATGGGCGACATGCTCGCCGGACGCACCGCCGTCTACGCCGACCTGGTCGCCTACGACGAGGTCGCGCACCACTCCGGGCCGCGCAGCCGGGACGCCGGGAAGGTCCTCCAGCGGCTCGACCGGTCCCTCGCGCTGATCGAGAAGGTCGCCGAGCACGCCCCCCGCCGGTACCGGATCGTCCTCCTGTCCGACCACGGCCAGAGCCCCGGCGAGACCTTCCGCTCCCGCTACGGCCTCACCCTCGCCGACCTGGTGCGGGCCGGCTGCGGACTGCCCGTGCCGCGCCGGGCGCGCCGCACCCGCAGCGGCGCCGAGGCACGCAACGCCGTACGGGCCGCCCTGCACCGGCCCGTCGAGGAGGGCGCCGAGCAGCAGCGTCCCGCCGACACCCCCGCCGGACGCCGCTCGGAGCCGATCGTGCTGGCCTCCGGCAACCTGGGTCTCGTCTCCTTCCCGGACGTGCCGCACCGGATGAGCCGCGAGGAGATCGACGCCCGCCACCCCGCCCTGCTGCCCACCCTCGCCAACCACCCCGGCATCGGCTTCCTGCTGGTGCGCAGCGAGGAGCACGGCGGCCTGGTGCTCGGCGCGCGCGGCGCGGAGGTCCCCCTGGACCGGCTCGACGAGGACCCCGGCCCGCTCGCGCCGTTCGGCCCGGGAGCCGCGGACGCCGTGCGCCGCACGCACTCCTTCCCGCACACCGCCGACATCATGGTCAACTCCTTCCACGACCCCGCCGACGGCGAGGTCCTCGCCTTCGAGGAGCAGATCGGCTCCCACGGCGGGCTCGGCGGCGCCCAGTCGCACGCCTTCCTGATGTCGCCCGTCGTGCTGCCCGCGCCGGACGGCGACGGGGCGGGCATCACCGGCGCCGAGCACGTCCACCGCATCCTGCGCCGCTGGCTGCGCGAGTCCGACGGCCCCCAGGTACCTCTGGACGATTCCCGGCCCGAGGGCCGCGACGGCGCACCTTTTGCGGTCCCGGAGGGGCTCACGCAGGACAAAACCGCCTGATTTGGAGGCGTGCGCGGCCGTGCCGGACCATGGACGCCGCCCCGGCGATCCCGGGCACCCGTTCCAAGGAAGGCGCACCACCCCATGCACGTCACCGGGACCTTCCCCCCCTCGGCTCCGGACCCGGCTCCGCAGGAGAGCCCCGCCCCCACCCCGGCGGACGGCGGCAGCAAGCACGCCCGCCGCTTCGGACTGCCCGTCGCCACCGTCCTGGTCATGGGCAACATCATCGGCGGCGGCATCTTCCTGCTCCCCGCCTCCGTCGCCCCCTTCGGCACCATCAGCCTGCTCGCCTTCGGCGTGCTCACGGTCGGCGCCATCGCCCTCGCCCTGGTCTTCGGCCGGCTCGCCGCCCGCGACCCGCGCACCGGCGGCCCCTACGTCTACGCCCGCGAGGCCTTCGGCGACTTCGCCGGTTTCCTCGCCGCCTGGGCGTACTGGATCACCACCTGGGTGTCCAACGCGGCGCTCGCCGTCGCCGGCGTCGGCTACCTCGACGTCCTGATCCCGGTGAACGACCACCGCTGGACCGCGTGTCTGGCCGCGCTCGTCATCCAGTGGCTGCCGGCGCTCGCCAACTTCGCCGGCACCCGTTACGTGGGCGCCGTCCAGATGGTGTCCACGGTGCTGAAGTTCGCGCCGCTGCTGCTCGTCGCGGTCGGCGGACTGTTCTTCTTCGACCCGGACAACCTCGGCCCCTTCAACGCGAGCGGCTCCAGCGGCATCGGCGCGGTCTCCGCCTCCGCCGCGATCCTGCTCTTCTCCTACCTCGGCGTGGAGTCCGCCGCGGTCAGCGCCGGGGAGGTCAGGAACCCGCGCCGCACGGTCGGCCGGGCCACCGTCATCGGCACCTGCGGCGCGGCCCTCGTCTACCTGCTCGGCACCCTCTCCGTCTTCGGCACCGTCCCCCACGACCGCCTGGTCGACTCCTCCGCGCCCTTCTCGGACGCCGTGAACACCATGTTCGGCGGCGCCTGGGGCGGCTGGGTCGTCGCGCTCGCCGCCCTGGTGTCGATCACCGGCTGCCTCAACGGCTGGACCCTGCTCAGCGCCCAGACCCCGTACGCGGCGGCGAAGGACGGCCTGTTCCCGGCCGTGTTCGCCCGCAGGCGGCGCGGCGTCCCCACGGTCGGCGTCGGCGTCACCGTCGTCCTGGCCTCCCTGCTCACCGTCTACAACTACACGGCCGGTTCGGCGAAGGTCTTCGAGATCCTGGTCCTCGTCACCACCTTCACCGCGACCGTGCCCTATCTGCTGGCCACCGCCGCGCAGCTCTTCCACCTGGTCTCCGGACAGCGCGAGCGCGTCGACCGCGCCCGGCTGGTGCGCGACGCCGTGATCGCCTCCGTGGCGGCCGCGTTCTCCCTGTGGCTGGTCGCCGGCGCCGGTTACGCGGCGGTCTACCAGGGCGTGCTGTTCCTGTTCGCGGGCGTGCTGGTCCACGCGGTGATGGCGGCCCGGCGCCGGCGTGTCCCGGACGGGGAGAGGTCTTCCGGGTGAGCCGGGCCGGAGTGTGATCGGATGGGGGTGGGAACCCGGGCCCGGGATCCCACCACCCCAGTACCGCAAGGGAATCCGGAAAGGAATCGTCGTGGCAACCACGCGCTCCGCACACACCGTCTGGGAAGGCAACCTGCTCGAGGGCAGCGGTGTCGTCACCTTCGACTCGTCCGGCATCGGCGAGCAGCCGGTGTCGTGGCCGTCGCGCGCCGAGCAGGCGAACGGGAAGACCAGCCCCGAGGAGCTGATCGCCGCCGCCCACTCCAGCTGCTTCTCCATGGCGCTGTCGCACGCCCTGGCCGGCGCCGGCACCCCGCCCACCAGGCTGACCACCTCGGCCGACGTCACCTTCCAGCCGGGTGAGGGCATCAAGGGCATCCACCTCACCGTGGAGGGCACCGTCCCCGGCATCGACAACGACGCGTTCGTCGCCGCCGCCGAGGACGCCAAGAAGAACTGCCCGGTCAGCCAGGCGCTGACCGGCACGACCATCACCCTGTCGGCGAAGCTCGCCTGACATCCCGGGGCCGGGTGCGGACCGGCTACGACCCGGTCCGCTCCCAGCCCCGCCGGTCCGGGCGCGGCCCCAGCTGCCTGGGGTCGCGCGACCGGTACACCACGTAGGGCCGGAACAGGTACTGCAGCGGTGCGCTGAACATGTGCACCAGCCGGGTGTACGGCACCAGCGCGATCAGCAGCATCCCGACCACCGCGTGCGCCTGGTACAGCACCGGCACGCCCTCCATCAGCCCCGTGTCGGGCCGCAGGGCGAACAGGCCGCGGGCCCAGGGCGCGATGGTGTGCCGGTAGTCGTAGCCCTCGCCGGAGCTGTGCGCCAGCTTGGCGATCATGCCGAGCAGGATCGCGCCGAGCAGGAAGACGTACATGAACTTGTCGTTGGCCGTCGTCGCCCGGAACACGGGCGCCCTGGTGCGCCGCCGGTAGACCAGCATCGCGATCCCGGCGACCGTCAGCACCCCGGCCGCGGTGCCGCCGTACAGGGAGAACAGGTGGTAGGCGCGCTCGTCCACACCGATCGCGTCCGTCCACGACTCCGGCACGAACAGGCCGATCAGGTGGCCGACGAGCACGAACAGGATGCCGTAGTGGAACACCGGTGAGGCGATGTCGAGCAGCTTCGACTCGTAGACCTGGGAGGAGCGGGTGGTCCAGCCGAACCGGTCGTAGCGGTGCCGCCAGACCAGGCCGGCGACGAGCAGGACGAAGGCGGCGTAGGGCAGGACGCCCCAGAGGAGGACGGTCATGGGAGTGCTCCGGTCGGTGCGGGCGGCAGGGTGGCGCACACGGCGTCCAGGACGCGGGCGTAGGGCGTGCCGAAGGCGGTGAGCCGGTCGCGGAGCCGGTCGAGGGCCGCGCGGTGCTCGACCAGCGGGACCACGTTGCCGGTGCGCGAGGTGAACTCCAGGACGGCGGGGAGGAAGTCGGGCAGCTCCTCGCCGGTGAACTCCAGGCCGTGGGCGCGGTACAGCTCCTTGAAGCGGACCAGGGACATGCCGCGGTTGCGGGTGTCGCCGTCGGTCCACCAGCTCAGATAGAGACTGTGCCGGTTCTTGAAGTCGAAGACCTCCACGTAGTGCGCCTGCAGTGCGCCCTGCTCGGTCGCCGCCGCGTGGTCGGTGAACTCCCGCAGCTGTGGCGCGGCCTGTCTCAGCAGGGGCAGCCGGGCGCGGAAGTCGTCGTCGGGGTAGGTCAGGCAGAGCGCCGCCGCCTGGTACAGGACCTCGAAACCGGGCATCACACCTCCCTCTCGTCGTCCGCGGTCTGCCGCCGGCGCAGGATGTGGAAGTTCTCCACCGGCACCAGCGGCAGCCGTCTGCGTCCCGAGTCCCGGCCGAAGGGCCCGTCCCCGCCCATGCCGGGGCCTCCGTCGGTGTCCAGGCTGCAGGTGTCCGGCAGCGCGGACTCCTCCAGCCGCCGCGCGTCCCCCAGGGCGGCGGTGGGGATGACGTACCGCTCCTCGTACTTGGCGATCGCCAGCAGCCGGTACATGTCCTCGATCTCCGCCGGCGTCAGGCCGGCGGCCGCCGCGACCGACGGGTCGGTCTCCTCGCCGAGGTTGACCGCCCGCATGTGGGAGCGCATCGCGGCCAGCTTCTCCAGGGACGCCCGCACCGGTGCGACGTCGCCCGCGGTGAACAGCTCCGCCAGGTACTCCAGCGGGATGCGCAGCGTGTCGATCGCGCCGAACAGGTTGTCCGCGTCCTCCCCGTCGTGCCCGGTCTCCGTCAGCGCGTCCACCACCGGCGACAGCGGCGGGATGTACCAGACCATCGGCATCGTGCGGTACTCGGGATGCAGCGGCAGCGCCACCCGGTACCTGCTCACCAGCGCGTGCACGGGGGAGCGCCGGGCCGCCTCCAGCCAGTCGTACGGGATCCCCGCGGCCTCCGCCGCCTCGCGCACCCCGGGGTCCTCCGGGTCGAGGAAGACGCCCAGCTGGGCCTCGTACAGGGCCTGCTCGTCGGGCGTGGACGCCGCCGCGGCCACCTTGTCGGCGTCGTACAGCACGACCCCCAGGTACCGCAGCCGGCCCACGCAGGTCTCCGAGCAGACCGTCGGCATGCCCACCTCGATGCGCGGATAGCACAGGGTGCACTTCTCGGCCTTGCCGGTGCGGTGGTTGAAGTACACCTTCTTGTACGGGCAGCCGGTCACGCACATCCGCCAGCCCCGGCAGCGGTCCTGGTCGACCAGGACGATGCCGTCCTCCGACCGTTTGTACATCGCCCCCGACGGGCAGGACGCCACGCACGACGGGTTGAGGCAGTGCTCGCAGATGCGCGGCAGGTAGAACATGAAGGTCTGCTCGTAGGCGAACCGCACCTTGTCGGAGGCCTCCCGGCGGGTGCGCTCCACCATCGGGTCCAGGTCGCCGTAGGCGGGGGCGCCGCCCAGGTTGTCGTCCCAGTTGGAGGACCAGCCGATCTTCATCGGCTTGCCGTCGAGCTGGGAGACGGGCCGCGCCACCGGGTAGTCGTCGCCGAGCGGGGCGTCGGTGAGGTTCTTGTAGTCGTACGTCCAGGGCTCGTAGTAGTCCTTGATCTCCGGGAGCTTCGGGTTGGAGAAGATCCCGGCGAGCTTCCTCAGCCGGCCGCCCGCCTTCAGCTTCAGGGCGCCGCGCCGGTTCAGCTCCCAGCCGCCGCGCCATCTGTCCTGGTCCTCGTAGCGGCGGGGGTAGCCCTGGCCGGGGCGGGTCTCGACGTTGTTGAACCAGACGTACTCCATGCCGCGCCGGTTGGTCCACGCCTGTTTGCAGGTGACCGAGCAGGTGTGGCAGCCGATGCACTTGTCGAGGTTCATGACCATCGCGATCTGGGCCATCGGGCGCATCAGTACTCGACCTCCTGGGCGCGGCGGCGGATGACCGTCACCTCGTCGCGCTGGTTGCCCGTCGGCCCCAGGTAGTTGAACGCCCAGGACAGCTGGGCGTAGCCGCCGATGAGATGGGTCGGCTTGAGGAGCAGGCGGGTGAGCGAGTTGTGGGTGCCGCCGCGTTTCCCGGTCGTCTCGGTGAGCGGCACGTTGACCGTGCGTTCCTGCGCGTGGTGCATGTAGACCGTGCCGGGCGGCATGCGGTGCGAGACGATCGCGCGTGCCACGACGACGCCGTTGCGGTTGACCGCCTCGATCCAGTCGTCGTCGCCCACGCCGATCGCGTCCGCGTCCTCGGGCGCCATCCAGATGGTCTGCCCGCCCCGGGACAGCGCCAGCATGAACAGGTTGTCCTGGTACTCGGAGTGGATGGACCACTTGTTGTGCGGGGTGAGGTAGCGGACGGTCACCTCGCGGTGGCCGTCCGGCCCGAGCCGCGGTTCGCCGAACAGCCGGTGCATGTCCAGCGGCGGCCGGTACACCGGCAGCGCCTCGCCCAGCTCGTGCATCCAGTCGTGGTCGAGGAAGAACTGCTGGCGCCCGGTGAGGGTGTGCCAGGGCTTGAGGTGCTCGGTGTTGAGCGTGAACGCCGTGTACCGCCGTCCGCCGGCCTCGCTGCCCGACCACTCCGGCGAGGTGATCACCGGCACGGGCGCGGCCTGCGTGTCCGCGTAGGTGATCCGTTTGCCCTCGTGCTCGGCGGCCAGGTGGGCCATCTCCTGCCCGGTCTTCGCCTCCAGCGTGCGGAAGCCCTGCGTGGCCAGGCGGCCGTTGGTCGTGCCGGACAGGGCCAGGATGGTGTCGGCGGCCTTGACGGCCGTGTCCAGCGAGGGGCGCCCGTCCGCCGGGCCGCCGCGCACCGCGCCGTTCATCGCCCGCAGCCGCTCGACCTCCTCGTCGGGCCTGAGGGTGATGCCCTTGGCGGGCAGCCCCTTGGCCTCCACCAGCGGCCCCAGGGCCGCGAACTTGGCGCCGATCGCCGTGTAGTCCCGCTCCACGACCGTCAGGTTCGGCAGCGTCTTCCCCGGCTCAGGTTCGCACTCCCCGCGCCTCCAGTCCCGTACGACGCCGCCCGGCTGGGCGATCTCGCCCGGGGTGTCGTGCTGGAGCGGCGACGCCACCAGGTCCCTGCGTACGCCGAGACGGCCCACGGCCAGTTCGCTCAGCTTCTCCGCGAGCGCCTTGAACGTGTCGAAGTCGGTGCGCGCCTGCCACGGCGGGTCCACCGCCGGGGAGAACGCGTGCACATAGGGGTGCATGTCCGTGCTGGACAGGTCGTGCTTCTCGTACCAGGTCGCGGCCGGCAGCACCACGTCGGACAGCAGCGTGGAGGAGGTGTGCCGGAAGTCCAGCGACAGCAGCAGGTCGAGCTTGCCCTCGGGCGCCTCCTCGCGCCACACCACGTCCCGGGGCCGCTCGTCCGGCGCCGCCTCCTTCGCGCGCAGCGAGGAGTGCGTGCCCAGCAGGTGCCTGGTGAAGTACTCGGCGCCCTTCGCCGACGAACCGAGCAGGTTGGCCCGCCACAGGGTCACGATCCGCGGCCAGTTCTCCGGCGCGTCCGGGTCCTCGCAGGCGAACCTCAGCGTGCCCGCCCGCAGTTCGGCCACCGCGTTCGCCACCGGATCGCCGGAGGTCTCGCCCAGCTCCAGCGGATTGCGGTCGAAGGTCGGGTACGACGGCATCCACCCCGTGCGCGCCGACAGTGCCAGGCAGTCCGCCGCCGTCATCCCCGCGAGCCGCCCCTCGCCGAGCGGCGAGGCCAGGACGTCCGCGCCGAACCGGTCGTAGCGGAACTGGTCGGTGTTCAGGTACCAGTAGGCCGTGCCGATCATCTGGCGCGGCGGGCGCGACCAGTCGGAGGCGGCGGCCAGTGCCGCCCAGCCGGTGACCGGGCGGCACTTCTCCTGGCCCACGTAGTGCGCCCAGCCGCCGCCGTTGCGGCCCTGGCAGCCGGTGAGCTGGAGCAGGGCCAGGAAGGTCCGGTAGATCGTCTCGGAGTGGAACCAGTGGTTGGTGCCCGCGCCCATCAGGATCATGCAGCGGCCCTTGGACCGCTCGGCGGTCCGCGCGAACTCCCGGGCGATGCGCACACAGGCCGCCGCCGGCACCGACGTGTGCGTCTCCTGCCAGGCCGGGGTGCCGGGCGCCTCCGCGTCCTCGTACGACGCCGGCCACTCGCCCGGCAGCCCGTCACGGGCCACCCCGTACTGGGCCAGCAGCAGGTCGAACACGGTCGTCACCAGCGGCCCGTCCGCTCCGCCGAGCCGCGTCGCCGGAACGCCCCGCCGCAGGACGTCGCCGCGGCCCTGGCCGTGCGCTCCGCCCTCGGTGTCGAAGCGGGGCAGCAGCACCTCGACGCCCGTCGCCGCCTCGTGGCCGTGCAGGCTCAGCCGGGGGCGTACGTCGCCGAGGTCCAGGTTCCACCTCCCCGCGTCGGCCTCGTTCCAGCGGAAGCCCAGTGAGCCGTTGGGTACCACGGCGCGGCCCGTCGCCTCGTCCAGCACGACCGTCTTCCAGTCCGCGTCCGCCCCCCGCTGCCCCAGGTCGGCGGCGCGCAGGAACTTCCCCGGCACGTACGCGCCGTCCCGCCCGGTCAGCGTCACCAGGAACGGCAGGTCGGTGAAGCGCCGCACGTAGTCGTCGAAGAACGGGGTGACCCGGTCGACGAAGAACTCCCTGAGGACCACGTGCCCCATCGCCAGCGCCAGCGCCGCGTCCGTGCCCGGATGCGGGTGCAGCCACTGGTCGGCGAACTTGGCGTTGTCCGCGTAGTCCGGCGCGACGACGACCACCTTCTGGCCCCGGTAGCGGGCCTCCGCCATCCAGTGCGCGTCCGGCGTGCGGGTCACCGGGACGTTCGAGCCCCACATGATCAGGTACGCCGCGTCCCACCAGTCGCCCGACTCCGGGACGTCCGTCTGGTCGCCGAAGACCTGCGGGGAGGCCACCGGCAGATCGGCGTACCAGTCGTAGAACGACAGCATGGGGGCGCCGATCAGGGAGTGGAAGCGGGCCCCGGCCGCGTGCGACACCATCGACATCGCCGGGATGGGGGAGAACCCGGCGATCCGGTCCGGCCCGTGGGTCCCGATCGTGTGGACGTGGGCCGCGGCGACCATCTCCACCGCCTCGTCCCAGCTCGCCCGGACCAGCCCGCCCTTGCCGCGGGCCCGCTGGTAGCGCCGCCGGCGCTCCGGGTCGCCCTGGATGTCGGCCCAGGCCAGCACCGGGTCCCCGAGCCGGGCCCGGGCCTCCCGGTACATCTCCAGCAGCACCCCGCGCACGTACGGGTGGCGCACCCGCGTCGGCGAGTAGGTGTACCAGGAGAACGCGGCGCCCCGGGGGCAGCCGCGCGGCTCGTACTCGGGACGGTCCGGGCCGACCGACGGATAGTCCGTCGCCTGGGTCTCCCAGGTGATGATCCCGTCCTTGACGAACACGTTCCAGCGGCAGGAACCCGTGCAGTTCACGCCGTGGGTGGAGGTGACGACCTTGTCGTGGCTCCAGCGGTCCCGGTAGAAGGCGTCCGCCTCCCGGCCGCCGACCAGACCGATGCTGTGCAGGTCGGGCGCCGCGGTGCCGGGCCGGAAGAACCGGCCCGCCCGCAGCAGCGCCGCACCCGGTTCGGTGGGCGGTGTCCGCGTCTCGGTCACGTGTGCTCCCTCGGCTCGCCTGGGACCGAACCTAGGGGCGGGCGGGGACCCGCACCCTTTCGCGGCACCCGTACGGGGCAAGCGGCGCGCTGCCCGTACGGGGCCGGACGGGGTGGGCGGAGCGGGACCGGAGCGGGACCGGTGGGGTCGTCAGGGCTTGCGCGCCACCCCCGCGTACACCGGGACGATGCCCTCCGCCTGCGCCGCCACGTCCTCGGCCTCCGGCCGCCACCCGGTCACCGGGATGACACCCGGGCCCAGCAGCTCCAGGCCCTCGAAGAAGCGGGCGAACTCGGCGAGCGAACGCGGATAGAACGGCGTGCCGCCGCGGGCGAACAGCGCGGCCGCCCGGCCGACCGCCTCCGGGTTCAGATCCGGCGTGACCTGGGAGAGGATCAGGTAGCTGCCCGGCGCGAGGGCGTCGACGTACCGCTTCAGCAGACCGTGCGCGTCGTCGCCGTCGGCCGCGTCCCCGAGGTAGTGCGTCAGCGCCACCAGCGACAGGGCGACGGGCCGGCCGAGGTCCAGGCACTCGCCGGCCTTCGCCAGGATGGTGTCCGGGTCCCGGACGTCCGCGTGGACGTACTCGGTGGCGCCCTCCGCCGAGCCGTGCAGCAGCGCCTGGGCGTGCCGGAGCACGATCGGGTCGTTGTCGGCGTACACCACCCGCGCCTCGGGCGCGACGCCCTGGGCCACCTGGTGCAGGTTCGGGTCGGTGGGGATGCCGGTGCCGATGTCCAGGAACTGCCGGATCCCGGCCTCGGCGACCGTGCGCACCGCGCGGTGCATGAACCGGCGGTTGGCACGGGCCCCGCGCACCGCCGTGTCGTCCGCGGCGAGGATCCTGCGGGCCAGCTCCTCGTCCACGGGGTAGTTGTCCTTGCCGCCCAGCCACCAGTCGTAGACGCGGGCCGGGTGCGGCCTGCTGGTGTCGATGGGGGTGGCGGCGGCGTCGGAACCGGTCATGTGCGGTCTTCTCCCTCGAAGTGCTGTTCGGTGGCAGGCGGAGTCAGTAGGTCTCGCGGTACTTCCGCAGGAGCTTCTCGGTGCGCTGAGTGGAGGCGGCACGCGCCGTCATGTGGTCCAGCACCTCCAGGTGCGTGGAGACCTCCTCGCGCGAGTCCAGGTACAGCGCGCCGGTCAGATACTCGGTGAACACCATGTCGGGCAGCTCCGGTTCGGCGAAACGGAACAGGGTGAACGGCGCGTACGTCCCCGGATGCGGGCCGTCCCCGAACTCGGCGATCTGCAGCGTCACCCGGTCCCGGGCGGTGAACTCCAGCAGCCGGTCGAGCTGACCGCGCATCACCCGGCCGTGGTCGCTCACCGGGCGCCGCAGCACCGTCTCGTCCATGATCACCCACAGGTGCGGCGGGTCCGGCCGGTCCAGCAGCCGCTGCCGCTCCATGCGCAGCGCCACATGCCGTTCGACGGCGTCCTGCCCCGCGCCGCCGATCGTCCCGGCGTCCAGGACGGCGCGCGCGTACTCCTCGGTCTGCAACAGGCCCGGCACGAAGTGCGGTTCGTAGGAGCGGATGATGCGCGCCGCGCCCTCCAGGCTCACGTACAGGCTGAACCAGTCCGGCAGCACATCGGTGTAACGCTGCCACCAGCCCGGCCGGTTCGCCTCCTCGACCAGCGTGACGAACGCCGCGATCTCGTCCTCGGGCACCCCGAACGCCGTCAACAGGACCTGGACGTACGGTATTTTCAGCGCGACCTCGGCCGTCTCCATGCGCCGTACGGTCGCCGGGGCCACCCGGAGCACCTTGGCGGCCTCCTCGCGTTTGAGGCCCGCCCGCTCCCGCAGCTCCTGCAGCCGTCTGCCCAGCACCACCTGGCCCACGGTGGGTGCCGCCCGCCGCTCACTCACGCCACGCCTCCCCAACGCGCCCAAGTCCCCCCGCAGTCTGTCATGTTCCCCTGTCAGTTCCACAAGGGGCGAAGGGCGGCGACGGCATTACCCCTCGGGTAATCGACCGTTCCCCGACCGGACGGGATCGTGGAGACACACCGGGGGCCGGACCGGCGCACTCCGGCCCGGCCCCCGGTTCCCCGCAGCCTGTCCGACCCCGACGGAAGGTGATCCACCATGTCCGCGAACCAGCTCGCCGTATCCGCCCGCACCCTCGGACCGCAGCCGGCGCTCCGCCGTCTCCTCGCCCTGGACGCGGCCGTGACCGGCGCCAACGCGCTCGCCTACCTCGCCCTGTCCGGGCCGCTGGGCCGCTTTCTCGGTGCCGGTTCCCGGACGCTGCTCGGTCTCGGCGCGTTCCTGGCCGTGTACGCGTCGGCCGTGGGCCTGCTGGCCGCACGCCGGCACCCGCCGGCGCTCGCGGTGCGGGCCGTCGTGGAGGCCAACCTCGCCTGGACGGCGCTGAGTCTCGCCGCCCTGGCCCTCTGGCTCACCCCCACCACGGCGGGCGCGGTGTGGACCGTGCTCCAGGCGCTCGTCGTCGCGGGATTCGCGCTGCTGCAGCACACGGCGCTGAAGGCACGTCAGGGCAGGAGCGTGTGAAGGTACTTGACCGTCGCCGGGTCGGCCGGGAGCAGCGTCTCGATGGCCAGCTCGGCGACGGTCACGTCCATCGGCGTGTTGAAGGTGGAGATCGACGAGATGAAGGACAGGGTCCGGCCCTCGTGCTCGATCTGCATCGGCAGCGCGAAGTACGGCACCGGCTCGGCCGGTTCCTCGCCGGCCCCGGTGTCCGGCACGGGGTACGCGGCGACCTCCTCGTACAGCTCCCGCAGGGCCTGCGAGCGGTGCAGGGCGATCTGCCGCCGCATCTGCTCCAGCAGGTGCCCGCGCCACTCGCGCAGATTGCGGATGCGCGGCGCCAGCCCCTCGGGGTGCAGGGTCAGCCGCATCGCGTTCAGCGGCGGCTCGAGCAGACGCTCCGGTACGCCGTCCGTCAGCATCAGGATGCCCCGGTTGGCGGCGAGCACCTGGTACGTCGCGTCCACGACAAGCGCCGGATACGGCTCGTAACCCCGGATCAGCCGCTCCATGCCCTCACACAGGGCGCCCAGCGCCGGGTCGTCCAGCGGTGTCTCCGGATAGTGCGGGGCGTAACCGGCCGCGAGCAGCAGCGCGTTGCGTTCCCGCACGGGGACGTCCAGGTGCTCGGCGAGCCGCAGCACCATCTCCTCGCTGGGCCGGGACCGGCCCGTCTCGATGAAGCTGATGTGCCGGGCGGAGGAGCCGGCGCGCAGTGCCAGCTCCAGCTGGCTGACCCGCCGCCGCTCCCGCCAGGCCCGCAGCAGCGGACCCACGCCCTGGGCGGTGGGGGCGGTGCCGGACATGAGTGCGGTCATACTCCGAACGGTAGCCGACGGCCGTCGGCGCCGTAGCCGGCCGGCGCTTCCGGCCAGGGCCCGGACGGCCGCCCTGTGGCAGGCTGGAGAGGCAACCGCCGCCCAGGACAGGAGCGCAGCCCATGCCCGTCGAACCGCTGTCGCAGAAGGAGATCGAGGAGCGGCTGGCCGAGCTGCCGGGCTGGTCCCTGGACGCCGGCCGTCTCACCCGCTCCTACCGGCTCGCCTCGCACTTCGCGGCCACCGCGATGGTCGTCCACATCGCGCAGGTGCAGGAGGAACTCGACCACCACTCCGACCTGACCCTCGGCTACAACACGGTGACCCTGGCGGTCAGCACCCACAGCGCGGGCGGTGCCGTCACCGGGAAGGACGTCGAGCTGGCCCGCCGGGTGGAGGAGCTCGCCGGGGGCCACGGGGCACACTGACCGGGTGCACGGCCGCGACCGGGAAGCGGAACACCACGACTCCCTGCGCGGCGGCGAGCTCCGCGCCGAAGCCGCCGCCCGGCCCGACCCGGTCTTCACCCTCCGCGCGTTCGCGGAACCGTGACCGGACGGAGGGGGCACCAGGGGAGGGGGACCGGACGCACCGGTCACGCGGGCGGGAGGGCGCGTCACCGGCACGCGCCCTCCCGGGCGGTCATGCCTGCTCGCAGACCTGACCGCCCAGCCCGAACGAGGCCGGTGCCGCGTTCGCCCCCGACCAGCTCCCCGTGAGGCCGAAGCTCACCGACGCGCCCGGGGCCACGGCGGCGTTCCAGCCGACGTTCTTCGCCGTGACCGTGGTGCCCGACTGGGTGTGGTCGGCGTTCCACATCTGCGTCACCTTCTGGCCGTCGGTGAACGACCATTCCAGGGCCCAGCCCTTCCAGGCGGAGGTGCCCGTGTTGGTGAGCCGCACGTCGGCCTGGAAGCCGCCCGCCCACTGATTGGTGACCGTGTACGTCACCGTGCACGCGCCGGCCGGCGTCGGGCCGGGCCCCGGGCCGGGATCGGTGCCGGCCGTGTCGCCGTAGACGATCCCGCGCCCGTTGGTCGCCACGTACACCCGCCCGTACACCCGCGGGTCGCCGGTGATGGCCGCGCCGGTCCAGCCCCACTGGTGGGCGTCGTCGTTGACGCGGGTCCAGGTGGCGCCTTGGTCGGTGGAGCGGAAGATGCCGCGGACCCCGGCGATCTTCGCGCTGGTGTAGAGGGTCTGGTAGGAGGCGCCCGGCGCCGCCTTGCCGAAGCCGACGGTGTCGGCCTCTTCCACGTTCGGGAGCTTGGTGAAGCTCGCGCCGCCGTCCGTCGAGTGCCACAGGCCGTACGGGCCGTCCGCCGCCCCGCCGGCCAGCCAGATGTCGCCCTTTCCGCCCGGCAGCGCCTTGAAGCGGACGCTGTCCCCGGAGGGCAGTCCGGTGGCCGCCGACGCGGTGAAGGTCGCGCCGCCGTCCGTGCTGACGTAGAACCTACCGGCCTTGAAGCCGTAGAAGGTCTTCGGATCGACCCGGTCGGACTCGACGATCGCGCCCGCCGGGATGCCGGCCGACGCCTTCCAGGACGTGCCGAAGCCGTTCGTGAAGTGCACGCCGGTGCCCTGCGGGCTCCACACGAAGCGGCTGCCGTCCGCGCCCGCGGCCACCGTGCCGCCGCCGCTCACGCCCGAGGGGTCGCTCCCGCCGAACCAGCTGGCGCCGTTGTCCGTGGAGAAGGCGATGTGCGGGCCCGCGTCGAGGTTCCCGGCCCGCACGACGACGTCCGGCTTCGTCTCGGCGAAGTCCAGGCTGGTGGTGGAGGTGAAGTTCGGGGAGGTGAACATCATCGACGGCACCTCGGTCAGGCTCGTGTGCCGGAAGCCGCCGATGTCACCGAGCGCGCTGAGCAGCGGGGCACCGGACGGGGGAGAGGCCAGGTCGTTCACCGCCGTCTCCTCCAGCCCGCGCACCATGGGCTCGATGGCGAACCTGCCGCCCTCGTCGTCCCAGTCCGTGAGGTTCTCCGTGCCGTAGATCGTCGCCCCGGTCCCGTACATCATCCGGTCCGAGTCGAACGGGTCGATCTCCAGCGCCTCCGTCATCCAGCCCAGCTTCGGCGTCTGCTCGGGCGGGGCCGGGTTCGCGCCCCAGGTCAGCCACGGGGACGAGGAGACGTCCATCGTGTAGCGGTTCTCGCGGTTCGGGTACGACGTGTACTCCCACGCCCGCGTCCACGTCGCGCCGCTGTCCGTCGAGCGGAAGATCTGCGTGTCCGGCCACCAGGAGCTGTACGCCGTCGCCATCACCGTGCCGGGGTTCTGCCGGTCGACGGTCAGTCCGCTGAAGCCGAAGTAGGTGTCGGCCTCGGCGACCGGGCTGATGTCCGTCCAGGTGCCCGTCGCCGTCGCGTACCGGTACAGCCGGCCCTTGCCGCCGTCGTACGGGCCGCCCGTGTCGCTGTAGGCCAGGTACAGGTAGCCGTTCTCCGCGTCCAGGACGCCCTTGTGGGCGAGGTAACCGGTGGGCTGCCCGGCGACCCGCTGCCAGGTCGCGCCCGCGTCCGTCGAGCGGTAGACGGCGTTCTCCTTGTCGGCGACCCCCACGTAGACCGTCTTCGTGGGCGAGCCCGCCGTCCCCGTGGACTCGTCGAAGGTGACCCAGACGATGCCCTGGTTGTCGGAGGCGTAGCCGCTCGTGTCGGCCGGGTCCTGCGCGTAGTTCCCCGGGTTCGGGAAGGCCGTCACCTCGGACCAGGTCACGCCCGCGTCCGTCGAGCGCCACAGGCCGTTGCCGCTGGGCGCGCCCAGGTACAGCACGTCGTTGTCGTGCGGGTCGACCGCGAGGCGCTCGCCCATGCCGCGGCCCGGCATGTTGCCGCCCAGCTTGAACGGCAGATCCGTCTTCTCCCAGGTCGCGCCCCGGTCGGCGGAGCGCAGCACCGCGCCGTTGCCCGGATCCCAGTCGTTGGTGTACGTGCCGACCGCCGCGTACACGCGGTCGGGATCGACGGAGTCGGAGGCGACACTGACCACGCCCGTGTGCCCCCAGTCGTCCCAGCCGACGTGGTCGAGGAGCGGTGTCCAGGTCTTCGTCTCCTCCTGCCAGCGGTAGGCGCCGCCGATGTCGGTGCGGGCGTAGGCCAGGTTCTTCTCGGAGCGGTTGAAGACGATGCCGGGGACGAAGCCGCCGCCGTCGATGCGCGCGTTCTTCCAGGTGTAGGTGTCGGCGGCCACGGCCGCCGCCTTCGGCGACTCGGCGGCCAGGGCGGCGGGCGGGCCGGCCGTGAGGAGGCCGGCCGCCAGGGCCAGCAGAGCGGTGACGACCCGGGTTCTTCGCACGGTGGGGAACCGTCCTTCCGTCGGGAGGGGAACACCTGCGAGCACCGGGCGGCCCTCGGTGTGGCCGAGGGCCGCCCGGCGGGCCGGGGCCCCCCCCGGGGGGGGGGGGCCGGGGCCCCGCCCCCCCCCCGGGGGCGGGGTCCGGGACCCCGACCTGGCCCAGGGGGGGGGGGAGTGCCCCGGGGGCCCCCAGGCGGGGGGGGGGGAG
>NZ_JBIAHR010000041.1:0-38522 GCF_042870695.1 Streptomyces sp. NPDC006384 | reverse complement strand
ACCTTCGTCAGGATCCCGATCCGCACCCGTTGCCCCGCACCCCACCCCGTCACACGCGGCGCAACGATCTCTGTAGCTCAAAGGCAACTGCATTGCCCGCTCGACCTGCCCGCCGGGAAGCGTGGTGATCACGCGCTTGCCGCGGACCGCCCCGGCGATGCCGAGCTCGCGCATCAGGCGTTCGACGGTGCGGCGGGCCACACGGTGTCCCTGCCGGTTCAGCTCGCGCCAGACCTTCCTCGCCCCGTAGACACGGTGGTCGGCATCGAATACCTCGCTGATCCGCTCCTTCAGTTCGATGTCCCGCACGGTCCTCGCGGACGGCGCGGTCAGGCGTTTGCGGTGGGCGTAATAGGTGGCAGGGGCGATCTTGCAGTCGTGCATCGTCAGCACGCGGCAGATCGGCTCGACACCGCCGAAGTGGTCCCGGTGCTCGTCGATGAACGCTACGAGCGCGTGTGTGGCCGGTCGAGCTCGGCCGACTCCTCCGTCGTGATGCCCGGACGGGTGCCGGCGTCGACCTGGTCCTGCCGCACCCACTTGCGCAGCGTCCCGGTCGTGCCGATGCCCAGTTTCTGGGCCACCGCTTTCATCGCGGCCCACTCGGTGTCGTACTCCGGCCGTACCTCGGCGACCATCCGCACCGCACGACGGCGCAGCTCAAGCGGGTAGGGGGAAGGACGTGCCATGACTCGATCCTCTCAAATGATCGAGTCTCTATCGAACCCGGAACGGTTCAGGTCGGACACGTGCCGACGCCCCGACGGTCAGTTGAATGGTCTGCTTGAGCGAGGTCCGGCGGATTGCCCGGACGAACACGATGCGCGAAGGCGGCGGCCCCGGGGATCGGGGGGCCGCCGCCTCCGGTACGGAGGGCCGGGGTCAGTACCAGCCGTTGGACTGCCAGAAGTTCCAGGCGTCGCAGGCGCTGCCGTAGCGGTCCTTCATGTAGTCCAGGCCCCACTCGATCTGGGTGGCCGGGTTGGTCCTCCAGTCGGAGCCGGCCGAGGCCATCTTCGAGCCGGGCAGGGCCTGGACGAGGCCGTAGGCGCCGCTGGAGGCGTTGGTGGCGTTGACGTTCCAGTCGCTCTCGTGGTCGACGATCTCCGAGAAGCACCGGTACTCGGCCGAGTCGCCGATCATCTTCTTCGCGGTCTCCTGCGCCGAGGAGGCCGGCGTCACGGCCTGGGCGGGCGCGGCGGCGATCAGGGAGCCGCAGGCGGCCGCGGCCAGGGCGGCGCCCGCGAGGGCCTTCTTCGGGGCGGAGACGGTGCGGAGGAGGGAGGCGGCGGTCAACGTGGTGCCTTTCTTCGGGGACAGGGGCGTCGGCGCAGGCCGGCCGCGTGGTGCGCGGCGGGGGCGTGCGTCGGCGCCGTGACCCGTGAGGGCGTCGGCGCCTGGCGACCGGTTCAGGGAAACAGGCCGGTCCCGGGCCCGCAATCAGCCCTTTTGCTAAGGACGGTCGTAGGCGGGGACGTGACGGACGGGTGCGGGGCGCGGTGGCCGGTCCGGTGACTACGAGACGGCTTCGTAGGTGAGGCGGGTCACGTGGGGCGGTTCACCCCGCCGGGCTTCTCGAAGGCGACCGGGGTCTCGAAGGCCGCCCTGCGGGTGGCGCGGCGCAGCGCCTTCAGGACGGGGGTGCCGAGGGCGAGGGTGAGGACGACCGTCATGGCGGCGCGGCCGCCGTCCCAGCCGAGGGAGGTGGCCAGGCAGTAGGCGACGAAGCGGGCCAGGTTGTCGGGGACCGACGCGTCGGGGTCGAAGGCGATGTTCGAGGCGAGCGTGTTCATGAAGGTCCAGCCCGCCAGGTTCATCACCGTGCCGTAGGCGAACGCGGCCAGGAAGCCGTACGCGGCGAGCAGGAACAGCTCCGCGCGGCCGCGCAGCCGGTCGGGGAAGGGCAGCAGGCCCGCGCCCATCGTGAACCAGCCCATCGACAGCATCTGGAACGGCATCCACGGCCCGACCCCGCCCGTGAGCAGCGCGGACGCGAACATCGTGACCGAGCCGAGGACGAAGCCGAAGCCCGGGCCGAGGACCCGGCCGCTGAGCACCATCAGGAAGAACATCGGCTCCAGGCCGGCCGTCCCCGCGCCGATCGGGCGCAGCGCGGCGCCCGCCGCCGCCAGGACGCCGAGCATCGCGACGGCCTTCGGGCCGAGGCCGGACTCCGAGATCGTCGCCGCCACGACCGCGACCAGCAGCACCAGTACGCCCGCGAACAGCCACGGCGCGTCCTGGGCGTGCGCGTTCACGGAGGCGTCCGGCGGGGCGAGGAAGGGCCAGCCGAAGCCCGCCACGCCCACCGCGCTGACCAGGACCAGGGCGGCGACGGAGCGGGGGCCCAGGCGGACGGCGCGGGCCTGGCGCTGCGGGGCGACGGGCTCGGTGGTGCCGGGTTTCGTGATGCGGGGGCTCGTGGTGCGGGGCTCGGTGGTGTCGGACTCGGTGGCGGGGCCCGGGTCGTTCATGACAGGGCCTCCCGTACCTGGGCCACCGTGAGCCACTGCTGCGGGGCCAGGACCTTCGCGACCTGCGGGGCGAAGGACGGGGAGGCCACCACGACGTCCGCCGCCGGGCCGTCGGCGATGACCTCGCCCTCGGCGAGCAGGACGACCCGGTCGGCCAGCTCGGCGGCCAGTTCCACGTCGTGCGTGGCCAGCACGATCGCGTGACCGTCGGCGGCCAGGGAGCGCAGGATGCCGGAGAGCCGGGCCTTGGCCGCGTAGTCCAGGCCGCGCGTCGGCTCGTCCAGGAGGAGGAGGGGAGGGCGGGCGGTCAGGACGACGGACAGCGCGAGGGTGAGGCGCTGGCCCTCCGAGAGGTCGCGGGGGTGCGTGTCGTCGGCGACGCCGGGGAGCAGCTCGGTCAGCAGGGCGCGGCAGGTGCCGGGCGCCGCGTCCGCGTCCCGGTCGGCGGCCGCGCACTCGGCGGCGACCGTGTCGGCGTACAGCAGGTCGCGGGGCTCCTGCGGGACCAGGCCGACCCGGCGCACCAGCTCGCGCGGGGGCGTGCGGTGCGGTACGGCGCCGCCGGCGCGGACGGAACCGGCGGACGGTTCGACCAGGCCGACGAGCGCGGACAGCAGCGTGGACTTGCCGGCGCCGTTGCGGCCCATGAGGGCGACCGTCTCGCCGGGGGAGACGGTGAGGTCCACACCGCGCAGCGCCCGGACGCGGTCGCGCCGGACGGCGAGGGAACGCACCTCGGCGGCGTACGGGGACGGGGCGGCGTCCGCCTTCTTCCCGCGGCGCCGCAGGAAGGAGACGGGGGCGGGCCGGGGCGCCGGGAGCGCGGCGGCGGAAGGGGTGCGCCGCGGGGGCCGCAGACCGGCCAGCCGCTCCCGCAGCGGGGCCGCGCGGCGGCGGGCGTCCCGGACCGTCAGCGGCAGCGGGGACCAGCCCGCCAGCCGGCCCAGGTCCACCACCGGCGGGAACACCGGGGACACCGCCATCACCTCCGCCGGGGCGCCGACGACCGGTGCCGCGCCGGGGGAGGGGAGCAGGACGACCTGGTCGGCGTACTGGACGACGCGTTCCAGGCGGTGTTCGGCCATCAGGACCGTCGTGCCGAGGTCGTGGACCAGGCGCTGGAGGACCGCGAGGACCTCCTCCGCGGCGGCGGGGTCCAGGGCGGAGGTCGGCTCGTCCAGGACTAGGACGTCGGGGTGCGGGGTGAGGACCGAGCCGATGGCGACGCGCTGTTGCTGGCCGCCGGAGAGCGTGGTGATGGGGCGGGCGCGCAGGTCGGACAGGCCCAGCAGGTCGAGCGTCTCCTCGACGCGGCGGCGCATCACGTCCGGGGCGAGGCCCAGGGACTCCATGCCGTAGGCGAGCTCGTCCTCGACGGTGTCCGTCACGAAGTGGGAGAGGGGATCCTGGCCCACCGTGCCGACCACGTCGGCGAGTTCGCGCGGCTTGTGGGTGCGGGTGTCACGGCCGGCCACGGTGACCCGGCCGCGCAGGGTGCCGCCGGTGAAGTGCGGGACGAGGCCGCCGACCGCGCCGAGCACGGTCGACTTGCCGACACCCGACGGCCCGGCCAGCAGGACGAGTTCGCCCTCGGGGACCTCGAAGTCCACGCCGCGGACGGTGGGTCCGGCCGCGCCGTCGTAGGTGACCGACACGTCCTCGAAACGGATCACGACGGCTCCTTGGCGGGTGGGGGTGCGGGGGCGGGGGTGACGAAGGCCGGGAGCAGGCCGAGGAGTACGGCCGCCGCCGGCCACAGCGGCAGCGACGGCGCGACCAGCGGGACCACACCCGGGTGCAGCGCCGCCGGGTCGCGGACGGCGGCCACGGACAGCGCGGCCGCGACCGCCGCACCGGAGGCGGTGACCAGCCAGGCGCGGGCGTCCCAGCGGTCGGGACGGTAGCGGGTGCGCGGAGTGCGGCGGCCGCCGAGCCACAGCCCCGCGAGCGCGGCGGCGAGACCGGCGGCCAGGACGGGGACGCCGTACGTGCCGCCCGCCGCGGTCAGCACGCCGTACGTCCCCGCGCAGACGCCGAGCAGACCGCCCAGGGTGAGGGCGGCGGTGGTACGGCGCACGGCGGCGGGGACCTCGGCGGTACGGCCGTAGCCGCGGGCGTCCATCGCGGCGGCGAGGGCGACGGAACGCTCCAGGGCGCCCTCCAGTACGGGGAGCCCGACCTGGAGCAGGCCGCGTACGCCCTTGTCGGGACGGCCCCGCAGACGGCGGGCGGCGCGCAGACGCTGGACGTCGGCGATGAGGTTCGGGGCGAAGGTGAGGGCGACGACGACGGCCACGCCCATCTCGTACAGGGCGCCGGGGAGGGACTTGAGGAGCCGGGAGGGGTTGGCGAGGGCGTTCGCGGCGCCGACGCAGATGAGGAGGGCGGCGAGCTTCATCGCGTCGTACAGGGCGAAGGCGAGGCCCTCGGCGGTGACCCGGCCGCCGAGGCGGATGCCCTGCGCCCAGTCGGGGAGGGGGACCTCGGGGAGGGTGAACAGGGTGTGGGTGCCGGGGATGGGGGAGCCGAGGACCGTGGTGAAGGCGAGGCGGATGAGGAGCACGGCGAGGGCGAGCTTGACGAAGGCGCCGTAGGAGCGGGACCAGGGGGCGTGGGGGCGGCGGGTGGTGACGACGTAGGCGGAGACGGCGACGAGGAGGGCGAGGAGGAGGGGGTTGGTGGTGCGGGTGGCGGCGGTGCCGAGGGCCAGGGCCCAGAGCCACCAGGCGCCGGGGTGGAGTTGTGCGGTGCGGTGGTGGTGGCGGGGGGCGGGTGCGCTTGCCGGCGCGTGCAGGGTGCCGCCTGCGCCCGTCCGGGCCATCCCGGCGGCACGACTGCCCGCGGGCCGGGTGGGCCGGGTGGGACGGGTGGGTTCAGGAGTCGGCATTCCTGCGCCGCCTCGACTGCCAGGCCGCCGCGGCTGCCAGGGCCGCGACGAGGGCGATGCCCGCGTAGAGGCCGGCCGACGGGCCGCTGTCGTCCGAGGCGTTCTTCTCCTCCGGGGCGGCCGTGGCGTCCTGCTCCCCGTCCCCCCGGGTCTTCTGCGACTCCTGCGTCACCTGCTCACCGCAGCCCGACTTCGGGTAGCCCGCGATGGCGCAGAGCAGGGCGTTGGTGTTGTAGCGGAGGGGACCGGCGACGGCGGCCAGGGCGTCGGCCGTCGTGGCGTCGGGGGAGACACGGGCGCAGGCCGTGCGGCCGGCGGGCGGGGTCTCGCCGGACGGGGCGTCGGCGGCCGTGCCGAAGTCCAGGACGAGCGCCACCCGCTTGCTGCCCTCCCGTGCGGGCGTCTTCGCGCAGATCGCCGCGAAGTCCGCCGTGCCGCGCGGCCGGGCCGCGTCACCGGAGTCCTCGCTCACCGAGAAGCGGAAGCCCTGGACGTCGCCGTCGGAGGGGCGGGCCGTGGACGGGCCCTGGGTGGCGTACGTCCACTGGTCGCCGTCGCGTTCCCAGAAGGACCAGTAGCGGTAGCCGGCGGCCTGCGCCTGGCCGGCGCCCGTGACGAGCACGAGCGCGGCCAGCAGCAGGAGGGCGAGGCGGCGACGGGTCACGGCTGCCGCGTCCGGTTGCGCATGGCGAGGAGGACGATGACGCCGGCGCCGAGGACCACGCAGACGCCGGCGATCCACCAGGCGCCGGAGCCGGAGTCGTCCTTCTTCTCCGCCTCGTCGCCGGCCACGCCACTGATCCGCGCGCTGTCCGTCGTCTTGAATCCCGCGGGTGCCGGGCCCGTCGCGTTCAGCTGCTCGACCAGGTCGGCGCCGCCGAAGGCGCGGGGGTCGGTGCCCGTGGCGTGGGCGGCGAGGATCAGCTGGGCGTAGGCGGCGGGGCCGCTCTGCTTCGCCCAGGTCCCGGCGTTCTTCTGCAGCCACGCCAGCGGCTTCGCGGCCTTGTCGGCACCGCCCTGCGCGGCGAGCGCGACGACGGCGTCGGCGGTGTTGCCGTAGTCGGGCTGGTCGCCGGCGCCGGCGAGGGAGGACGTCAGGTGGCCGTCCTTCGCCACGGCCCGCGCGAGGTGGGCGGCGCCGTTCGCGGCGGCCTGCTCCCGGGTGGGCCTGTCCCCGCCGGCGCACGCGGCGTCGCCGGTCGTCGCCCTGCCGGGCTCGGTGACCAGGCTCCTGCCGAGGGCGCCGAGGACACCGGCGGCGGTCGCGTCGTCGTTGGCGAGCAGCTTGCCGGCCTTGTCGGGCTGGAAGGCGAAGGCGCCCGCGCCCTTCGCCTCCGAGCAGGGCAGGGCGAACGTCAGCAGGGCGTCGTAGGGGGTCTTGCCGTCCTTGACGACCTTCTCCGGCGCGGTGCCGGTGGCGGTCAGGGCGCCGATGACCACGGAGGTGGAGTTGGCGTCGCTGGGGCCGCCGGGGGTGTAGCCCCAGCCGCCGTCCTTGTTCTGCACGGACTTCAGCCAGGCCAGGGCGTCCTCGACGACGTCGCCGTGCCCGCCGACGGCCCACAGCGCCTGGACGGCGGCGGCCGTGCTGTTGGTGTCGACCATGGTCTTGGCGTCGCAGGGCTTGGAGGTGTCGGCCCGGTAGGGGGCGAAGGCGCCGTTGTCGCACTGCTGCCCGGTGAGCCAGTCCACGGCCTGCTTCGCGGGCACCATGCGCACGGTGTCCTGCGCGAGCAGGGCGAGGGACTGGCGCCAGACGCCGTCGTACTGGGGGTCGGTGTTCCCGTACAGCCCGGCGGGCAGGGACGCGGAGGCGGACGGTGACGGGCCGGCGGCGACCGCGGGCGCGGCGGCGGCGGCGCCGAGCACGGCTATGGCGGCAAGGGCCGCGGCGCTGCGACGACGGACGTTCATGATCGGCGGGGTGCCTTTCCCTGTGCGGGACCGGACAGCACGGGGCACCCCCGGCGGCTCGGCCCCGTATGCCTCGACGGTGCCCGTGCACGGCGGGCGCCGGGCACGTGAGCCGGTCACAGTTCCGTCCGGGGCGATCCGGCTCACCACCTGGCAGGGGTGGCTCACGGTTGCGGGTCAGCGCCGGAATTGCACCGGCTTCCCCCCGTACGGGTGTGATGACGACGGGGGCCACTGTACCCGGCCGTAGGAAGGCCCGAGGCGGCGGAGGCGGTCCGGGAGCCGGGTGATCAGGACGGGGTGCCGGGTGTGCACGACGGCGCGGTCCGCAGAGGGGGAGAGCCGCTCGGGGACGGGTCGGCGGGGCTCCCGGAGAGGAGTGGGGCGGGCGTCCCGCCCGTGAGCGCCGCCGTGGCGCGAATCACCTGATCCACGCGGCACCGCATCCCTACCTGCCGGTAGATTCGGAGCCTCTGACGATCAAGTCCGAAACTTGTTCCAGATCAAAGTCCCGGCATAGTGTCGCGGGACGCAGCAGGGAGAGAGGGGCCCAGAGTGACCGCTGAGGCCAGTCAGGCGGGTCCTCGTCAGGAGCCCGCCGCAGACGGCTTGCGACCGCTCCGCATCGCACTCCTCACCTACAAGGGAAACCCGTTCTGCGGCGGCCAGGGCGTCTACGTCCGCCACCTCTCGCGAGAACTGGCCCGCCTCGGCCACCGCGTCGAGGTCATCGGCTCCCAGCCCTACCCGGTGCTGGACGAGGGCCTGGGCGACCGGCTCTCCCTCACCGAGCTGCCCAGCCTCGACCTCTACCGCCAGCCGGACCCCTTCCGCACCCCGGGGCGCGACGAGTACCGCGACTGGATCGACGCCCTCGAGGTCGCCACCATGTGGACCGGCGGCTTCCCCGAGCCGCTGACGTTCTCGCTGCGCGCCCGCCGCCACCTGCGCGCCCGCCGCGGCGTCTTCGACGTCGTCCACGACAACCAGACCCTCGGCTACGGCCTGCTGGGCGACGTGGGCGCCCCGCTCGTCACCACCATCCACCACCCCATCACCGTCGACCGGCAGCTGGAGCTGGACGCCGCGGACAGCCGCAGGCGCCGGTACTCGGTGCGCCGCTGGTACGCCTTCACCCGCATGCAGAAGCGCGTCGCGCGCCGCCTGCCGTCCGTGCTCACCGTCTCCGGCACCTCCCGCCAGGAGATCGTCGACCACCTCGGCGTACGGGACGACCGCATCCACGTCGTCCACATCGGCGCCGACACCGACCTGTTCTCGCCCGACCCGTCGGTGCCCGTCGTGCCCGGCCGGATCGTGACCACCTCCAGCGCGGACGTGCCCCTCAAGGGCCTGGTCTTCCTCGTCGAGGCCCTCGCCAAGGTCCGCACCGAGCAGCCCCACGCCCACCTCGTCGTCGTCGGCAAGCGCCCCGCCGAGGGGCCCGTCGCCCAGGCGGTCGAGCGGTACGGCCTCGAAGGCGCCGTCGAGTTCGTCAAGGGCATCTCGGACGCCGAACTCGTCGACCTCGTGCGGTCGGCCGAGGTCGCCTGCGTGCCGTCCCTGTACGAGGGGTTCTCGCTGCCCGCCGCCGAGGCCATGGCGACCGGCACCGCGCTGCTCGCCACCACCGGCGGGGCCGTCCCGGAGGTCGCCGGACGCGACGGGGAGACCTGCCTCGCCGTGCCGCCGGGCGACGCGGGGGCGCTGGCCGCCGGGCTGAAGCGGCTGCTCGGCGACCCGGAGCTGCGCGCCCGGCTCGGCGCGGCCGGACGCGAGCGCGTGCTGCGGCACTTCACCTGGGCGCGGGCCGCCGAGGGCACGGTCGCCCGCTACCGCGAGGCCATCGACGCCTCCTCCACGACCACCCCGACCGCTTCGAGGATCGTGCCCGCGACCCCGACCACCAGTGACACCGGCGTCTACCCCGAAAGCAGGGCCACGTGCTGACCGTCGACTTCTCCCGGTTCCCGCTCGCCCCCGGCGACCGCGTCCTGGACCTCGGCTGCGGCGCCGGCCGGCACGCCTTCGAGTGCTACCGGCGCGGCGCCCGGGTCGTCGCCCTGGACCGGAACGCCGAGGAGATCCGCGAGGTCGCCAAGTGGTTCGCCGCGATGGAGGAGGCCGGCGAGGCACCGGCCGGCGCCACCGCCACCGCCATGCAGGGCGACGCGCTCGCCCTGCCCTTCCCGGACGAGTCCTTCGACGTCGTCATCATCTCCGAGGTGATGGAGCACATCCCCGACGACAAGGGCGTCCTCGCCGAGATGGTCCGCGTCCTCAGGCCCGGCGGCCGCATCGCCGTCACCGTGCCCCGCTACGGCCCCGAGAAGATCTGCTGGACCCTCTCCGACGCCTACCACGAGGTCGAGGGCGGCCACATCCGCATCTACAGGGCCGACGAACTCCTCGCCCGCATCCGCGAGGCCGGCCTCGAGCCCTACGGCACCCACCACGCGCACGCCCTGCACTCGCCGTACTGGTGGCTGAAGTGCGCCTTCGGCGTCGACAACGACAAGGCGCTGCCCGTGCGGGCGTTCCACAAGCTGCTGGTGTGGGACATCATGAAGAAGCCGCTGGCCACCAGGGTCGCCGAGCAGGCGCTCAACCCGCTGATCGGCAAGAGCTTCGTGGCCTACGCGACCAAGCCGCACCTGCCGCCGGTGGACGCCGCGTGACCGCGTTCCCCGGCCCGCGCACCGAACACCTGGTGCTGCCCGGCGTCCTCACCGCCGAGCAGGCCGCCGCCACCGTCCGCGGCATCCTCGCCGAGCAGCGCGAGGACGGCGCCATCCCCTGGTTCCGCGGCCACCACCTCGACCCCTGGGACCACGTCGAGGCGGCGATGGCCCTGGACGCGGCCGGAGAGCACGACGCCGCCGGCCGCGCGTACACGTGGCTGGCCCGGCACCAGAACCAGGACGGCTCCTGGTACGCCGCCTACGCCGACGGCGACTTCGCCGACGTCACCGACCGCGGCCGCGAGACCAACTTCGTCGCCTACGCCGCCGTCGGCGTCTGGCACCACTACCTCTCCACCGGCGACGACACGTTCCTGGACCGCATGTGGCCCGTCGTGTTCGCCGCGACCGAGTTCGTGCTGCGGCTCCAGCAGCCCGGCGGACAGATCGGCTGGCGCCGGGACGACGACGGCACGCCCGTCACGGACGCGCTGCTGACCGGCAGTTCCTCCGTCCACCACGCGCTGCGCTGCGCCCTCGCCATCGCCGAGCAGCGCGAGGAGCCGCAGCCCGACTGGGAGTTGGCGGCGGGCGCGCTGCGGCACGCCATCCGGCGCCACCCGGAGCGGTTCCTCGACAAGAGCCGCTACTCGATGGACTGGTACTACCCGGTGCTGGGCGGCGCGCTGACCGGCACCGAGGCCCGCTCGCGCATCGAGGAGAGCTGGGACCGCTTCGTCGTCCCCGGCCTCGGCGTGCGCTGCGTCGTCCCCAACCCGTGGGTGACGGGCGGCGAGTCGGCCGAACTCGCCCTCGCACTGTGGGCGGTGGGCGAGTCCGACCGCGCCCTGGAGATCCTGCAGTCCGTCCAGCATCTGCGGGACGAGGACAGCGGCCTGTACTGGACGGGGTACGTCTTCGAGGACGACGCCGTCTGGCCGCGCGAGCTGACCACCTGGACCGCCGGTTCCCTGCTGCTCGCCGTCGCCGCGCTCGGCGGCCACGAGGCGACCTGCCAGGTCTTCTCGGGCGAGCGGCTGCCCAGGGGACTCGACCCGGACTGCTGCGTCTGACGAACGGCCTCCCGCCCGGAACTCGCTCCGGACGGGGGGCCGTTGAAGTGGTGCGGGGCGCCGCGCGGTCAGCCGCGCTGGATGCCCGAGGTGTCCTGCAGGACGCCTCGGCGGCCGTCCTGCGTCTGGGCGACCAGGTTCGCGCCGCGCTGCTCGACGGCCAGGTACCAGGTGCCCGGCGCCAGTTCGGCGATCGGCGTCGGCGAGCCGTCCTCCGCGAACAGCGGACGCGGCACCGGCACGGCGAACCAGAACGGCGAGAAGTCCCCGGCCGGCGGCTGCGCCTGAGCCTGCTGCGGGGCCTGCGGCTGACCGGCCTGCGGCTGGCCGGCCTGCTGCGGGGCGTGCGGCTGCCCGCCGAACGACGGCTGACTGGGCTGACCCGGCTGCGCGCCGTACGGCTGCTGCGGCGCACCGGCGCCCGGGTAGCCGTAACCGCCCTGCGGCTGGCCGCCGTAGGGCTGCGGCGCGGCCGGGCGGGGGGCCGGGACGAGCGCGCCCTTCAGGGCGGGGACGAGGGGCGTGGCGAGGGCGGCGACGGCCATGAGCACCGTCGCGACGAGGGCGAGGATCAGGCCCGTGCCGGCGTCCGGGCCCTCGGAGGAGGAGCCCCCGAAGTTGTCGAGACCGCCGGCCGGGTCGAAGATGTTGCCGAGCGCGCTCCATGCGGCGAACACCGTGAAGGCGACGCCGAACTGCCCCAGGTCGAGCCCCGCGACCTTCCTGGGCTGGGGCAGCGCCCGGGCGACGACGACGAGTACGGCGCCGATGATGCCGGCGAGGACGACCCCCATCAGGACCGGGCCGCTTTCCCACAGGTTGGGGAAGTCGACGCTGTCGGGGGCGCCGTCGATCGAGTAGAGATCGAGGAACGACGCGATGAACAGCAACACCGCTGCTCCGATCACCACGCCGTCGCCTCGAGTGAGGGAGCGGATATTCACTTCAGGTCCTTCGTAGGTCGTCTCGTCGTCGGTAGAGGCGTCGCTGTCACCATGTCGCCGTCGGGCCCTGATGGGGAAGCGCGGGGGTGACCCCTCATCGTACGGATGACACTATCGTCCGCACGCCGGGCCTGTCCGCAGAGAAGTGCCGGCCGGTCACTGCCCGCGCAGGAAACTCACGATTCCCTCAGACATCCCCTGCGCCGCCTTCTGCCGCCAACTGCCGCTGGTCAGCAGCGCCGCGTCCGCGCTGTCGCGCATGTTGCCGCACTCGACGAACACCTTGGGAACCGATGACAGATTGAGACCGCCCAGATCCGTGCGCGTGACCAGTCCGGTGCCGCCGCCGAGGTAGTTGGCGGGCGCGCTGCCCGTGGCGCGCACGAAGTTGCCCGCGATGCGCTGTCCCAGCTCGGCGGAGGGGGCGACGATGGCGCGGGTGTCGGCGGCGCCCTCGTGCACCGCACCGGGCAGGATGACGTGGAAGCCGCGGTTGCCGGCCCCCGCGCCGTCGGCGTGGATGGAGACCGCGGCGTCCGCCTTCGCCTCGTTGCCGATCCGGGCCCGCTCGTCCACGCAGGGGCCGTAGGGACGGTCGTCGTCCTGCGTCAGCCTCACCGTGGCGCCCTGCCGCTCCAGCAGCGTGCGCAGCCGGCGGGCCACGTCGAGGGTGAACTCCGCCTCGGGCCACCCGGCGTCGGTGGCCGTGCCCGTCGTGTCGCACTCCTTGCGGTGCGTGCCGATGTCCACCTTGCGGTTGATCTCGGCCGGGTGCCGGAAGTTGCCCGGGTTGTGCCCCGGGTCGATGACGACGACCTTGCCCTTCAGCGGCCCGGACCCGGCGGCGGAGGCGGACGTGGAGGCGGAGGGGCCGCCGTCCGCGGGAGAAGAGGACGCGCCGGTGGGTGATCCGGCACCGCCGGCCGGGGACGACGTCGGCGACACGGACGCACCGGATGTACCGGACGCGCCGGACGCCCGGCCCGTACCGTCTCCGCCCCCGTCACCCGCGCCGCCGACCGCGGCGTACACCCCCCAGCCGAGCAGTGCGCCGGGGACGAGCGCGGCGAGCACCACGGTCAGCGGGCGGCGCAGCGGGGAACGGCGGGGCTGGGGAGGATCGAAGTCCGGACCTGTGTACGACACGCCAGCGACTCTAGACCGCGCCCTCAGATCCCCGTACCCGTTCGCCGCAGGACGCGCAGCGAGTCGGTCACCGAGACCTCGGTGAACGCGCCGGACCCGAGAGCCCGCAGGTACACCCGGTACGGGGCCTGGCCGGTGAACTCGTCGGCCGGCTCCGGGAAGACGTCGTGGATGACCAGCAGACCGCCCTCGGCGACGTGCGGGGCCCAGCCCTCGTAGTCGGCGTTCGCGTGCTCGTCGGTGTGGCCGCCGTCGACGAAGACGAGACCGAGAGGGGTGTTCCAGAGGGCCGCGACCTGCGGCGAGCGGCCGACGAGGGCCACCACGTGCTCCTCCAGACCGGCCCGGTGCAGGGTGCGGCGGAAGGCGGGCAGGGTGTCCATCACGCCGAGTTCGGGGTCGACCGTCCCCGGGTCGTGGTAGTCCCAGCCCGGCTGCTGCTCCTCGCTGCCCCGGTGGTGGTCGACGGTGAGCGCGGTGACACCGGCCCGGCGGGCCGCGTCGGCGAGCAGCAGCGTGGAACGCCCGCAGTACGTGCCGACCTCCAGCAGCGGCAGCCCGAGCCCGCCCGCCTCGGCCGCCGCCGCGTACAGCGCCAGCCCCTCGTGCGCGGGCATGAACCCCTTCGCGGCCTCGAAGGCGGCCAGGATCTCCGGCGTGGGTGCCGCGGGCATGGGGTTCCTCCCGGTCGTACGTGCGCGTGCGGCCCCCATGCTGCCGCACCCCCGGCCGCACGGTGCGACGGGGGCGGTGCGACGGGGGTGCGGGCGGAGATGCGCAGGGGGGCGGCCGGGGGCCGCGGTCACAGCCAGCCCTGCCGGCGCGCTTCGCGCAGGGCCTCGGCACGGTTGCGGGTGGCGGTCTTGCCGATGGCCGCGGAGAGGTAGTTGCGCACCGTCGACTCCGACAGGTGCAGGGCGGCGGCGATGTCGGCGACGGTCGCCCCGTCCGCGGACGCCCGCAGCACCTCGCACTCCCGGGGCGTGAGCGGACTGGGCCCCGCGCTGAGCGCGGCCGTGGCGAGCGCCGGGTCGACCACCGTCTCCCCGGCCAGCACCCGGCGGACCGCGCCGGCCAGCTCCTCCACCGGACCGTCCTTCACAAGGAAGCCGGCGGCCCCCGCCTCCATGGCCCGGCGCAGGTAACCGGGACGGCCGAAGGTCGTCAGGATCAGCACCCGGCAGCCGGGCGCCCGCTCCCGCAGCTCGGCGGCGGCGTCGAGACCGTTCATGCCCGGCAGTTCGATGTCCAGCAGGGCGACGTCGGGACGGTGCGCGAGGACGGCGTCGACGACGGCGTCCCCGGTGGCCACCTGGGCGACCACCTCGATGTCCTCCTCCATCCCCAGCAGCAGCGCGAGCGCGCCGCGCATCATGCCCTGGTCCTCGGCGAGCAGGACGCGGACGGCGCGGCGGGAGGTCTCGTCGGTCACGGGGCAAGGGTAGGGGGAGGGACCGGGCGGACCGCCGCACAGGGCCTCGACGCACAGGGCCTCGACGCACAGGGCCTCGGCGGGCGGGGCGGGCGGCGCGGCGCGGCGGACGGGGGCACTACGCCGCCGTTCCCGCCGGCCCGGCCGCGTCCCGCGTCCCCGCCGGCAGCTCCGCCGTCACCTCGAAGCCGCCCCGCGCCGCCACGGACGCCGTGAGCGAGCCGCCCGCCCCGGCGAGCCGCTCCGCCAGCCCGGTCAGACCGGTGCCGGTGCCCCGGACGGTGCCGTCGCCGCCCGTGCCGTCGTCCGTCACCGTCAGCCGGACCCGTTCCGCGCCGCCCGACACCGCGATCTCGCACCGGCTCGCCCCGCTGTGCCGGACGACGTTGGTCACCGCCTCCCGCACCACCCACCCCAGCAGCGCCTCGGTCTGCGGCGGCAGCGGCGGGCCGGTGCGGCGGACCACCGGTTCCACGTCCGCCGCGGCCAGTGCCGAACGGGCCCGGTCCAGCTCCGTGTCGAGACTGCCCTCGCGGTAGCCCGTCACCGCCTCCCGGACCTCCGTCAGCGCCTGGCGGCCCACCGACTCGATGTCCCCGATCTGGACCAGGGCCGCGTCCAGGTCACGCGGAGCCAGCCGCCGGGCCGCCTCCGACTTGACCACGATCACCGACAGCGTGTGCCCGAGCAGATCGTGCAGGTCCCGGGAGAAACGCAGCCGCTCCTCCGCCACCGCCCGCGTGGCCAGCTCCTCCCGGGCCGCGCGCAGCTGCCGTACGGCGTCGGACAGACTCAGGATCGCCGCCGTCACCATCGTCGACAGGAAGGTGCCGTAGGCGATGCTGATGCCGTTCCAGCCGTCCTCGAACCCGGCGACGGCACCCGCGAGCACGGCCAGCGACCAGCCCCACCTGCCCAGCCACCGGCCCCGCAGCGCCGCGCCCGCCGCGAGACCCAGCAGCGGGAAGAACAGCAGCCAGCCACCGCCGTACGCCAGTGCCAGGCCGCAGGTCAGCACGCCCATGAGAACGAGCGCGGCCCGGGTGGACGCCGCCCTGCGCCGCCGGTCGTCGAAGGACCGGAAGGTCACGTAGACGTAGAGCGAGTTGAAGGCCAGCAGGCCCATGCCGCCGATGATCGGGTCGGTCGTCGGGTCCTGGAAGATGTTCGACAGGGTGCCCAGGCCCAGCAGCAGCCAGGGCAGCAGCGTGTAGACGGCCGGAGGCGGACCGACCCCCTCCGGCCGCTCGTCCCGCGCGTCGCACGGAACCCTGCACAGCCCCCGTGTCCGGGTCATGGCGCTCGGCTTCTTCTCCCCGTCGGGCGCGGCCGTCCCCGCGTCCGGGAGGGCGCCCCCGCCGGACCTCGGCGGCCGGTCCGCCCCTACGAGAATCCCACCCGGGGCCGGTGCGCGCCTCGTGGCCGTCCCGGCGGCCACACCCGGTGCGGCGGGTGCGCCGGGTGCCTCGATCGTGTCGTCCGCGTGTCGTGTACGTCCCATGCGGACGACGCTACGGAGCGTGCGGGGGTGGCGGCAGATGCGGTTGTACGGAGCTGGGCGGGACGAATGTCACGGGTGACCGGCGTCCCGTACGGTCGTGGCCGTCCATGACGGTGACACCGGGAGGGCCATGCCCATCGACGCAGCCCAGGCGCTCGCCGCCGCGCCCCGCGTCCGCGAGATCGCCTGGGACCACAAGGACGTCCAGCTCTACCACCTCGGCATCGGCGCGGGCGTCCCCGCCGCCGGCCCTCGCGAGCTGCGCTACACCCTGGAGACCCGGCTGCACGTCCTGCCGAGCTTCGCCACCGTCGCGGGCGGCGGCCCGCCGGGCGTGATCCGCGCGCTGTCCGTGCCCGGCGTGGACGTCGACCTCGCCCGCGTCCTGCACGGCGGGCAGAGCCTGCGGGTCCACCGGCCCCTCGCGGCGCGGGGCCGGGCGAGCGCGGCCTCGCGGATCGTCGCCGCGTACGACAAGGGCACGGCGGCCGTCCTCGTCCTGCGCACCGAGGTCACGGACGCCGACGGCCCGCTGTGGACCGAGGAGGCCGAGGTCTTCGTCCGCGGCGAGGGCGGCTGGGGCGGCGAACGGGGGCCGTCCGGGCGCCCGGCGCCGCCGCCGGAGCGGGAGCCCGACCGGGTCGTGGAGCACCCCGTGCGCGAGGACCAGGCCCTGCTGTACCGGCTGTCCGGCGACCTCAACCTCCTGCACGCCGACCCGGACTTCGCCGCGCGCGCCGGCTTCGGCCGTCCCGTCCTGCACGGCCTGTGCACCTACGGCGCCACGCTCAAGGCGGTCGTCGACACGCTGCTCGACGGCGAGGTGACCCGGGTGCGCGCGTACCGCACCCGCTTCACCGGGGTCGTGTACCCGGGGGAGACGCTGCGGGTACGGATGTGGCGTGCGGGCGCCGGCGCGGTGCGGGCGGCCGTGGGCGTCGTCGAACGGAACGGCGCGTCCGTCCTCGCCGACACCGTCGTACGGCACGACTGACCACGGTGCCCGGTCCTGAGCCGTGCTCCGGGCCCGGACCGGCGACGGCCACGGCCCCGCCCGTCGGATGCGACGAGCGGGGCCGTGGCCGTGTGCTCCGTGTGTACCGGCGACCCGTCAGGCCGCCGCCTCGGACTCCTCCACCGGCTTGCGGTGGCGGCCGCGCGGCGCGGCGGCGCCGTCCTGGCTGGAGACCGGTCCACGGTGCCGGCCGTGGCCGATGCCGGTCTCGTGGACGTCGGCACCGGCGGCCTGCTTCGGCTGGGTCGTGCGGGTGTCGTTCATCGGATAATTCACCCCGTTGGCATGATCTTTCCTGCAGCCGGGCGAGTGTAACCGGCACACCACGGCCCGAATCCAGGCGACCGCACCAACCGGCACTAGTTCGTTACAAGCCGTCCCAACGGGGCCTGTTGCAGCGGAACGGGGCGCTGCGGACCGGGTGCCGAGGGCTCCGTCCCGGCCGCCCCGCCCGGAGCCTCCGCCTCCGCCTCCGCCTCCGTCTCCGGCCCGGACCCCACCGCGGACACCGGCACCCGCGCCACCCCGCACGGCGACTCCCGCGTGGCGTACGGCAGTCGCAGCTCACCGTCGGCCGTCCACACCCCGGCCCCCGTCAACCACCCCCGCGGTGCCGCGAGATGCCGCACCCGCCGCTCGGCGGGCCGCCACACCGCGACCCAGCTGCCCCGCGCCCCGTCCACCCGCAGCGCCACCGCGCAGCGCTCCGGCGTCAGCACCTGCCCCCGCTGGACGGCGAACGGCGTCACGGCGCAGTCCGGCAGCCGCAGGCACTCCGGGAACCGCACCGGCAGCGTGCTGCCCAGCACCCCCCAGCCCAGCCGGGCGTGCCCCGGCGAGGGCGCGTCCGAGCGGATCAGCACCAGCCCGCTGTCCGGGTCGGCCAGCAGCAGCCGGTCGTCGCTGCCGGCGGCGATCTGCAGCAGCGGCGACACCTCGCCACCGCACCCCAGATCCACCACGACCGTCTTGGTGCACCCCCCGGCCTCCCGGTCCACGGCCAGCATCCGCCCCTCGCGGTCCAGCCAGACCCCGCCCGAGCAGCGCCCGGGGATCTCGGCCACCCGCTCGGGCCCGCCCGCGCCGCAGCCCGCCACCTGCCACAGCACGGTCGAGCGCGCGCCCGCGGCCATGGCGTACGCCCGCTGCCCGCCCGGCACCGGCGGCAGCAGCCGCAGCCGGCCGGCGCCGTCCGGGCAGGCGACCGCGCCGAGCTGCTGCTCACCGGTGCCGGGCCCGGTCGGGTAGAGCAGCGCGAAGAGGTGCCGCCCGGCCGCGGCACGGTGGACGAGGACCCGTCCGTCGCCCATCGGCTGGACCTCGGTGCCGGGCTCCTCCGGCTGGTGGCCGGGCAGGGGCACGGCGTACGGCTCCGGGCCGTCCAGCGTCCAGCGCTCCGGGTACCAGCAGTCGCCGGCCCGGGCGAGGCGCGCGGCGTAGGCGCCCTCCGCGGTGATCACGCAGGCCGCCCGGGGGGTCCCGCCGCCGTCCGGACCGACGTCACCGGGGTCCGCCGAAGGTTCTGCAGCACAGACCGTCATCATTCGGTCACCTCCGGCGACGAAGGTAGTTTTCGTACGCGCGGACGGGGGGCGGGAACCGCGCCCGTCACACAAAGGGGTGGCACAGGAACGATTCGCCTGAGGAAAGGGCCCGGGGTGTGCTGCACGGGGCCGGGCGGGCCCGCGACGGCCCGCGACGGGTACAGCGGCCCAGAAGCTCCAGGTAGCCTTGCCTGCGTGCCCCGTCTGTCAGAAGTCATCGCCGCGCTGGAGAACCTGTGGCCCGCCGAGCGTGCCGAGTCCTGGGACGCGGTCGGCACCGTCACGGGCGACCCCGGTCAGCGGGTCTCCCGGGTCCTGTTCGCCGTCGACCCCGTCCAGGAGATCGTCGACGAGGCGGTGAGGCTCGGCGCCGACCTGCTCGTCACCCACCACCCGCTGTATCTGCGCGGGACGACGACGGTCGCGGCCTCCACCTTCAAGGGCCGCGTGGTGCACACGCTCATCAGGAACGACATCGCGCTGCACGTCGCCCACACCAACGCCGACACCGCCGACCCCGGCGTCTCCGACGCGCTGGCCGGCGCGCTCGGCCTGCGCGTCGTACGCCCCCTGGTGCCGGACCCGTCCGACCCCGAGGGCCGCCGCGGCCTGGGCCGGGTGTGCGAACTGGAGCACCCGCTCACCGTCCGCGAACTCGCCGCCCGCGCCGCCGCCCGGCTGCCCGCCACCGCGCAGGGCATCCGCGTCGCCGGCGACCCCGAGGCCGTCGTCCGCACGGTCGCCGTCAGCGGCGGCTCCGGCGACAGCCTCTTCGACCACGTACGGGCGGCCGGCGTCGACGCCTTCCTCACCGCGGACCTGCGCCACCACCCGGCGTCGGAGGCCCGCGCCCACAGTCCTCTCGCGCTGCTCGACGCGGCGCACTGGGCCACCGAGTGGCCCTGGTGCGAGCTGGCGGCAGCCCAGCTCGACGAGATCTCCGACCGCAACGGATGGGACCTGAGGGTCCACGTCTCCAGGACGGTCACCGACCCCTGGACCGCCCACGCGGCGTCCACCACCACAGCCGACCCCATGGGAGCCCCCAACTGAACGCCGCGCCCGCCGACCAGATCCGACTCCTCGACGTCCAGGCCCTCGACGTCCGCCTCCAGCAGCTCGCGCACAAGAAGCGGTCGCTGCCCGAGCACGCCGAGCTCGAGTCGCTGAACAAGGACCTCGCCCAGCTGCGCGACCTGCTCGTCGCCGCGCAGACCGAGGAGAGCGACTGCGCCCGCGAGCAGACCAAGGCCGAGCAGGACGTGGACCAGGTGCGCCAGCGCGCCACCCGCGACCAGCAGCGCCTGGACTCCGGAGCCGTCACCTCCCCGAAGGACCTGGAGAACCTCCAGCGCGAGATCGTCTCCCTCGCCAAGCGGCAGGGCGACCTGGAGGACATCGTCCTGGAGGTGATGGAGCGCCGGGAGTCCGCGCAGGAGCGCGTCGGCGAGCTGACCGAGCGGGTCGCCTCCGTCCAGGCGAAGATCGACGACGCCACCGGGCGCCGCGACGCGGCCGTCGGCGAGCTGGACCGCGAGGCCGCCTCGGTGACCAAGGAGCGCGAGGTCATCGCGGCCACCATCCCCGCCGACCTGCTGAAGCTCTACGACAAGCTGCGCGAGCAGCAGGGCGGCGTCGGCGCGGCCAAGCTGTACCAGCGCAGCTGCCAGGGCTGCCGCCAGGAGCTGGCCATCACCGAGCTGAGCGACATCCGCTCGGCCGCGCCCGACACGGTCGTACGCTGCGAGAACTGCCGCCGCATCCTCGTGCGCACGGCCGACTCCGGCCTGTAGGAGCCGTAGTGGCGAGCGCGGGGACGGATCCGGGGGCCGCTGCCGGGGCGGCTCCGGCACGGGAGTTCGTGGTCGAGGCCGACGGCGGGTCGCGGGGCAACCCGGGGCCCGCGGGCTACGGCGCGGTGGTGCGGGACGCGGCGACGGGGCGGACCCTGGCCGAGGCGGCCGAGTACCTGGGCGTCGTCACCAACAACGTGGCCGAGTACCGGGGCCTGCTGGCCGGCCTGTACGCCGCCCGCGCGCTCGACCCGTCGGCGTCCGTCCACGTCCGGATGGACTCCAAGCTCGTCGTCGAGCAGATGTCGGGCCGCTGGAAGATCAAGCACCCCGACATGAAGCCGCTCGCCGCCGAGGCGGCGCGTGTCTTCCCGCCCGGCCGGGTCACCTACGAGTGGATCCCCCGCGCGAGCAACAAGCACGCCGACCGCCTGGCCAACGAGGCGATGGACGCGGGCGCCCGCGGGGAACAGTGGTCGCCGTCGGCCTCGACGGCGGAACTCGACACAGCGGTACCCGGCACGGCGGAAACCGGCACGCCGGTATCCGGCACGGCGGAAACCGGAACGGCCGCCGCCGACGCACGAGTCGCCGCCGCCGACGTACGGGCCGCCAGGACGGTCGCCTCGCCCGGCTGGGGTCCGCCCGACATGGGCGCCCCCGCCACCTTCGTCCTGCTGAGGCACGGGGAGACGCCGCTGACCCCGCAGAAGCGGTTCTCCGGCAGCGGCGGCAGCGACCCGTCCCTGTCCGCCGTCGGCCGGGAGCAGGCCGTCAGGGCCGCCGAGGCACTCGCCCGGCGCGGCACGGTCCAGGCGATCGTGACGTCGCCGCTCGCCCGCACCCGCGAGACCGCCGCCGTCGTCGCCGCCCGTCTGGGTCTGGAGGTGACGGTCGACGAGGGCCTGCGCGAGACCGATTTCGGCGCCTGGGAGGGCCTCACCTTCGCCGAGGTGCGCGAACGCCACCCGGACGACCTGAACGCCTGGCTGGCCTCCCCGGACGCCGAACCCACCGGCGGCGGCGAGAGCTTCGCGGCGACCGGCGCCCGCATCGCCGCCACCCGCGACCGGCTGGTCGCGGCGTACGCGGGCCGCACGGTCCTGCTGGTCTCGCACGTCACGCCGATCAAGACCTTCGTACGGCTCGCCCTGGGCGCCCCGCCCGAGTCGCTGTTCCGCATGGAACTGTCGGCGGCGTCCCTGTCCGCGGTGGCGTACTACGCCGACGGCGGCGCCAGCGTCCGCCTGTTCAACGACACGTCCCACCTGCGCTGAACCCCGCGGCCTCGCGGGCCAGCGCCTCCACCCGCGCCCAGTCCCGGCCGGCCACCGCGTCCTTCGGCAGCATCCAGCTGCCGCCCACGCAGCCGACGTTGGGCAGGGCGAGGTAGTCCGGCGCCGAGGCCGGCGTGATACCGCCGGTCGGGCAGAAGCGGGCCTGCGGCAGCGGGGCGGCGAGCGCCTCGAGGTAGGCGGTGCCGCCGGCGGCCTCGGCCGGGAAGAACTTCATCTCCCGCACCCCGCGCTCCAGCAGCGCCACCACCTCCGACGTGGTCGACACCCCCGGCAGGAACGGCACCCCGGACGCCCGCATCGCCGCCAGCAGCGACTCCGTCCACCCCGGGCTGACCAGGAACCGCGCCCCGGCCGCCACCACCTCGCCGACCTGCTCCGGCGTGATCACCGTGCCGGCGCCGACCACCGCGCCCGGCACCTCACCGGCGATCGCCCGGATCGCGTCCACGGCGACCGGCGTCCGCAGCGTGACCTCGATCGCGGGCAGCCCGCCGGCGACGAGCGCCCGGGCGAGCGGCACGGCGTCCGCGAGGTCGTCGACGACCACGACGGGGACGACAGGGGAGAGGTCCAGCACGGAGGCGGCGGGGGAGGGCGGCAGCGGTGAACTCATGCCCTCATCGTGCCGCCGAGAAGTACGACACGCAACGCGCGTTGCAATACGTGCAACGGAGCTCCGGTCGGTTCAGTGGATCTCCGCCACCAGCACGTCCAGCGACCACGGCTTCCCCGCCCTCGCGGGCGCCTCCGCCTCCACCTCGTACCCGAGGTCCCGCAGCGCCTCCACCAGCTCGGCCGGGCCCTCCGGTGTGCTCCCGGACGTCAGCAGGCTCCGCACGATCCGCCCCTTGGTCGCCTTGTTGAAGTGGCTGACCACCTTCCGGGTGGGCGCGTGCAGCACCCGCACCGAGGCGGTCCGCCCGGCCACCTCGCCCTTCGGCCTCCACGCCGTCGCGTACGCCGCCGACCGCAGGTCCAGCACCAGCCCGTCCCCGGCGGCCTCCGGCAGCACCCCGGCCATCGGCGCCCGCCAGAAGGCGCCCAGCGCCCCCAGCCCGGGCAGCTTCACGCCCATCGAGCACCGGTAGGACGGAATCCGGTCCGTCACCCGCACCGCACCCCACAGCCCCGAGAACACCAGCAGCGACCGCGCGGCCCGCGCCGCGGCGTCCGGGCCGAGGGAGGCCAGGTCCAGGGCGTCGTAGAGCACACCGGTGTAGATCTCCCCGGCGGGCCGCGCCCCGGCCGTCCGCAGCTCCGCGTTCTTGGCGACCTCGCCGCGCAGCCCCTCGCTCAGCCCCAGCACCTCGCGCGCCTTCTCCTCGTCGCCGGCGCACAGCTCGACCAGCTCCCCGAGGACGGTCTCGCGGGCCGCGGCGAGCCCCGGCAGGGACAGCGACTCCGGCTTCAGGGGAGCGCCCCGGCCGGACGCGGCCTTCCCCTCGGACGGCGGCAGCAGGACAAGCACACGTACTCCTTCACGATCGGGCTCTCGGCCCAGGTCAGGGTACGGCGTTCCCCTCCCGTGCCCGGCCGACGGCCCGTACCAGCGCCCCGGGGTCGTCGGCGTGACAGCGTACGACCCCGGCCTCGCGCCGCCGTCCGAAGAAGGTGACGTGGGTGACGGGCGCGGCGAGCTCGAAGGTGACGGAGGTCTGGGAGCCCACGGGCAGGTCGAGCTCACCGTCCGCCCGCTCGTGCGTCGTCCGCAGCTCCCGGCGTACGGACACGATCCGCTCCAGCGGTATCCGCACGTCGGCGTGGAGAGCCTGGCGGATCCGCAGCGTCCCGGCGGCCGGGTCCAGGACATGCGGCCGGACCACGGACGCGGCGTGCAGCCCGGCCACGATCACGACCGTGTACACGTCCAGGACCAGCACCACGTGGTGCACGGCCGGCCAGTTCCGCAGCAGCACGGACATCATCACGGTCTCGATCACGCACACGAACGCCAGGCCGGCCGTCATCGCGCCCTGCCCCCGCGCGTACCCGAAGACGAGCCCGCCGCCCGTCGTCCCGTGCGTCCGCCGGGCCGCCCACAGCCACAGACTCCCCAGCAACCGCACCTCGTGCCGCACCATGAGCCCGGCGACCGCCACCACCCGCGACCCCTTCGGCACCCGCAGCCCCCTCCCCGTCCGGGATCCCCTCCCCGCCCGCGCCCTCCTCATGACCGCCGCCTCCGGGAGACGATCTCCAGGGCCTGCCGGACCGCCTCCGCCTGCCCCGGCGCGAAGTCCGCGTACAGGGCGCGCAGGAAACCGTGACCGGGGTCGATGTCCGCGTCCTGCTCGGGCAGCAGCTCCGCGGGCAGGCACGCGGCGAGCACCCCGGCCGCCTCCGCCACCCGCGGATCGTCGGCACCGGCGTCCGCCAGCCCGTCCAGCAGCGCGTACGCCTCCCGCGCCCGCGCCACCGCCTCCGGCGAACCCAGGGCACCACGCAGCGTGGCCAGCAGCCGCTCCCGCTCCCCGGGCGCCAACGTGCCCTCCAGCAGCGCCAGCACCTCCCGGTCCCGTACGGCCATGGGGGAGCCGGAGACGTCCCCCATCCCCGAGAACAGCCCGGCCAGCTCCGGCGAGACCGGCCCCTCGGCCGGCAGCCCGCCCTCCGTCTCCAGCAGCGCCCGCAACCGCGCCCGGCGCTCCCGGACCGCCTCCTCCTGCCGCGCCAGATCCGCGTCCAGCTCCTCCAGCACCTCGGCGAGGTCCTTCCCGGCCTCGTCCGTGAGCACGTCCCGCACCTCCGCCAGCCCGAGCCCCAGCTCCGTCAGCCGCCGGATCCGCGCCAGCACGACGACGTGCCGCAGGGTGTACGTCCGGTACCCGTTGGCCAGCCGTTCCGGTTCGGGCAGCAGGCCCTGGTGGTGGTAGTGGCGCACGGTCCGCGTGGTGACACCGACGACGTCGGCGAGTTCTCCGATCCGCATGACGCCAGTAGAAACGTTGACGCCGCGACAGGGTCAAGCGGCCGAGGAACCCGGCTTCCGGACGGCGACGCCGGTCCTGTGCCACGATCGAGAGAGCGGTTCCCGATCTCTCGGACAGGTGATCAGCCGATGTCCCAGTCTGGCGAGCGACCGAAGGAGGGGCGTGACATGACTGCCATGGCACACGAACCGATCACGCAGGACCTCTTGCTGGAGTGGTTTCTCGACCTGGACACCCCGGAGGGGTTCCGGGCGGAGCTGATCGAAGGGGAGATCGCCGTGACACCGCCGCCGGACGGGGATCATGAGAAGTACATCAGCCGTATCGTGCGGCAAGTGATCCGGCGGTCCCGGATGGACATGGACTTCTCCGGGAACAAGGGGCTGAAGCTGTCGGCCGGAGAGGCGCCCTCCGGTGATCATGTGATTCCGGACGTCACTTTCGCGCCCGTGGAGCTGGACGTGTTCGGGGCTGCGGGTTCGTGGATGGCCTGCGACGGCGTTTCCATGGTCCTGGAAGTGACGTCGACCAAGCCGCAGGCCGACCGGAACGCCAAGCGCCGAAGCTATGGGAGGGCCGGCATCCCGCTCTACCTCCTGGTGGACCGCGAGACCTCCATGGTGACGCTGTTCAGCGAGCCGAGAGCCGACGGCTACCTGCGATCGGTCAGGCGCCCCTTCGGCGACCCGCTCCCCCTGCCCGAACCCTTCACCTTCGACCTGGACACCGCCGACTTCCTCTGATCCCGTTGGGGCAGGGGGTGGCAAACGGTGGACACACGCGAACAAGCACGGTGGACCAGAGCCCGGCTGGGGACGGCCGGGCCGCCCCTCGACCTGCTCACCGCCCGCTTCGACCGCCACGTCTACGCCCCGCACGCCCACGACGAGTACACGGTCGGCGTCACCGTCGGCGGACTCGAGGTCATCGCCTACCGGGGCGGACACATCCACTCGGGGCCGGGGTCCCTCGTCGTCCTGGAACCCGGCGAGATGCACACCGGCGGCCCCGCCGCCCCCGACGGCTACTCCTACCGCGCCCTGTACGCGGCCCCGTCCCTGCTCACCGACGGCATCCGCGGCGGCCTCCCGCACTTCCGCGAACCCGTCCTCCACGACCCCGAACTCGCCCGCGCCCTGCGCGCCGCCCACACCGACCTGGCCCGCCGGCCCGACCCGCTGGAGGCCGAGTCCCGCATCCCCTGGCTGCTGACGGCCCTGGCCCGGCGCCACTCCACGGCCCGCGCGGCCGACGGCACGGTCCCCGGCGCGGACCGCATCGCCCGCGTCGTACGCGACCGCCTCGCCGACGAACTCCTCGCCCCGCCCTCCCTGGCCGACCTCGCCGGCGACCTCGGCCTCTCCCGCTACCAGCTCCTGCGCGCCTTCCGCACGGCGACGGGCGTACCGCCGTACGCCTGGCTCGCCCAGCACCGCGTGGCCAGGGCGCGCGGACTCCTGGACGCGGGCGTGCGCCCCGCCGAGGCCGCGGCTCTGGTGGGCTTCGCCGACCAGGCCCACCTGACCCGCTGGTTCAGGCGGGTCGTGGGGGTGACCCCGGCGGCGTACCGCAACAGCGTGGCGGGGGCCGGCGCCGACGCCGGCGCCGGTGCCAGGCGCAACAGCGTTCAAGACCCGGGGTGAGGGCGGCGCGCAGACTGCCGCCATGACTGCACGCGGCTGGGCCCTGTTCTCCCTGATGGGAGTGGTCTGGGGCATTCCCTATCTGATGATCAAGGTGGCGGTGGAGGAGCTCTCCCCGTCCGTGATCGTGTTCACCCGGTGCGCGCTCGGCGCCGCCCTCCTGCTCCCGTTCGCCCTGCGCCAGGGCGGCCTCGCCCGGACCGTCCGGGCGCACTGGAAGCCCATGCTGGCCTTCGCCGTCATCGAGATCATCGGCCCCTGGTGGACCCTGACCGACGCCGAACGCCACCTCTCCAGCTCCACCGCCGGCCTGCTGATCGCGGGCGTCCCCATCGTCGCCGTCCTCCTGGCCCGCTTCTTCGGCGCCGAGGAACGGGTCGGCGCCCGCCGGATCACCGGGCTCGCCCTCGGCATCGGGGGCGTCGCCGTCCTCACCGTGCCGCACCTCACCGGCGGCGACGCCCGCTCGCTGGCCGAGGTGCTGGTGACGGTCGTCGGCTACGCCACCGCCCCCCTGATAGCCGCCCGCCACCTCAAGGACGTCCCCACCCTCCAGCTCATCACCCCCTGCCTCGCCCTGGCCGCGGCCGTCTACGCCCCCGCCGCCTACCTGACCCGGCCCGCGGCCCTCCCGCCGGGCGAGGTCCTGGCCGCCCTCGCCGGACTGGGCGTCGTCTGCACCGCGATCGCCTTCGTCGCCTTCCTGGAGCTGATCAAGGAGGTCGGCCCGACCAGGGCCGGCGTCATCACCTACGTCAACCCGGCGGTCGCCGTCGCCGCGGGCGCCCTCTTCCTCGGCGAGGACCTGACCCTCGGCATCGGCGTCGCCTTCACCCTGATCCTGGCCGGCTCCGTCCTCGCGACGGCCGCCGCCGGTCCGGGGGCGGGGGACCCGCCGGGTACCATGGTCGGCACGGCAGACGAGCCGGGCGGACGGCCGCGTGAAGTCCCTTGCGGGACCTCCCGAGGAACGTCCGGGCTCCACAGGGCAGGGTGATGGCTAACGGCCACCCGGGGTGACCCGCGGGACAGTGCCACAGAAAACAGACCGCCGGAGGCTTCGGCCCCCGGTAAGGGTGAAACGGTGGTGTAAGAGACCACCAGTGCCCAGGGCGACCTGGGCAGCTAGGTAAACCCCACCCGGAGCAAGGTCAAGAAGGGGACACCTCGGTGCCCCTGCGCGGACGTTCGAGGGCTGCCCGCCCGAGTCCGCGGGTAGACCGCTGGAGGCCGGTGGCAACGCCGGTCCTAGATGGATGGCCGTCGCCGGCGGGACCGCGAGGACCCGCCGGAACAGAACCCGGCGTACAGCCCGACTCGTCTGCCGCCCCCACCCTCCCCGCGGTGATCCGGTCAGCGCACCACGCGGTGGCGGAGGTAGACGACTCCCGAGTCGAAGGCGCGGGTCTCGACGAGCGCGAGATCCACCCGGCGCTCGCGCCGCGGGAAGAACGGAATGCCGCCGCCGACCAGCACCGGGTGGACCACGGCCCGGTACTCGTCGATCAGACCCTGCCCGGCCGCCTCGGCGGCGAGGGTCGCCCCGCCGATCGCGATGTTCCCCTCGTCCACCTCGGCCCGCAGCCGCGCGATCTCCTCGGCCGGACCGCCCGAGGCCAGACGCGCATTGCCCTGCACGGCCGACAGCGTGGTGGAGAACACCACCTTCGGAAGCCGCTTCCACAGCGCGGTCCACTCCCGCTGCGCGTCGTCGAGCGAGGGGTCCTGGTCGGCCGTCTCCCAGTACAGCATCGTCTCGTACAGCCGCCGTCCCAGCAGGTAGGCGCCGAGCTCCCGGATCTCGTCGGTCCAGAAGCGGAAGACGTCCGGGTCCGGATCCGACCAGTCGAAACCGCCGTCCGGCCCGACGATGTAGCCGTCGAGCGAGACGTTCATCGAATAGGTCACGCGGGGCATGAGAAGACCTCCTGGACGACGGTTCCGACACTACGACCGCCGAACACCGCGGAACTCATCGCACTCCACGGGATCACGTCGCCCTTCGGCCGGCACGCCCGGACACGGCTTCCGTGCCGATCGCGTGCCCGGTCTCGTCGGCGGCTTAGCAGGCGTGGAAGCCGAGTTCGCCGGCGAGCCGGATGGAGTCCAGGGACTCGGCCAGGGGGTGGTCGGGGAGCACGGCGTAGCTGAACTTCATGTGCGGCGCCTTCCGTCGGGTGAAGGGCGTGCGTGCGGCTGTGTCGTGCGGCCGGGGCGTGCTCCTGCCGTCCCGAGGATCCGAGTCCTCGCCCGCGGTTGTCCGGAGGGACCACGGGGGAAACCCGGCCGGACCTGAAAAGGAGGTGCGGGCGCCGGCGGGCCCGGGATACGGTCCTGCCTGTTCGAGGGGGAACCGAATGACGAAGCTCAATCAGATCATCGCTGTCGAGAAGGGCGTCAAGAGCAAGGCGCTCCAGGACGTCACCGCCGCGCACGCCAAGGTGCAGAAGCCAGCGCTGCTGGCGGGCATCTCGCGCACGTACCAGCCGAAGGACGAGGAGGGCGAGCAGCTGCCGCCCGAGTCCACGCGGGTGCAGGTGCAGGCCGAGGACGTGCTGCGCGAGATGTCCACGTCGCTGACCCGGCTGTTCGACGTGACCGCCACCAAGGACTGGGCGAACTGCACGGCCCGCGCGGACGTCACGGTCGACGGGCGGACGGTCGTCGCCGACGTCCCGGTCGCTTACCTGCTCTTCCTGGAGAAGCAGCTCACCGAGCTGCACGCCTTCGTCAGGAAGCTGCCCACGCTCGACGCCGCCGAGTCCTGGTCGCAGGACCCGTCCACGGACTGGTGGAAGACGGACCCGGTCCGCACGATCCGCACCAAGAAGGTCCCGCGCAACCACGTCAAGGCCGAGGCGACCGACAAGCACCCGGCGCAGGTCGAGGTGTACTACGAGGACGTGCCGATCGGGTACTGGACGACGGTGAAGTTCTCCGGGGCGCTTCCGGCGCGGCGGGTGAACGAGCTGCTGGAGCGGGTCGAGAAGCTCCAGCAGGCCGTGAAGTTCGCCCGTGAGGAGGCCAACGGCGCCGAGGTCACCGACCAGCGGGTCGGCGACGCGGTGTTCGGCTACCTGTTCGGCTGACGCCGGTCACGGGTAGCCCCCACGATCGCCCTCGCGTGCGAGCGCGAGGGTGCGCGACAGGCGCGGGCCGGATTGAGGACCGGCCCGCGTGATGAGCGCAAGCTGAAACTGAAGTTCAGCCTGAAAGGACCGGGTGTGACGCCCGGGCCGTCAATCTCAGACTCTCGCTCCAGCTTCAGCATCGCCGCCCATCGCCGGAACGACCGGGGACGGACGAACGCCGTCGGATGCGAGTTCGACTCTCGCCTGCACCTCTTCCGCGGTGCGGTAGTTCAAAGGAAGAACACGACGGCATGACGACTGATCCGTCCTCTTAAACGCGCCGGCGTGCGCGATCGGGTGGCATCCCCAGGGGCCCGGGAGCTGGATACGACTCCCGGGCCCCGCCACGTCCCGAGGCCGTCACCGCCCCCTGTCCCGGCGGATGGGCCCGCCGACTGCCCCGCCACCGGGCGGGTACGGCTCGACGCCCCAGCGGTCGACAGGCCAGGAGGGCTTCAGTCGATGCTCTCGTAGGGATTACGGATCGTGTGGCGGGCGGCGGCTGTGGCCAGAACGTTCTGTGGGTAGCGGGAGCCGGGCACGTAGTAGCGGCCCTTGGTGTTGCCGACGGGTGTCAGCAAGTCCCTGCGCATCAAGTGCTGCATGTCGCGCTGGGCCTGTTGCTCACTGATCCCTTCCGCCTTCTCGTAGCGGGAGCGGCGTACCCGGCCGGTTACGGCAACCTCGTGCAGGGCCGTGATCTGGCGTTCGGTGACACCGAGCATCTCGCGCTGCTCTTCGAGCTGCATCCAGCACCTGTTGGAGCGGTCCACACGGTGTCGGACACTCTGGGTCTGCTCGTGATAGGCGCGCAGATTGAAACGTACCCACGGGGTGGTGTCCCGCGCCGGGCTGTATACGGGGCCTCCGACCTCGCGTAGCACCTTGTAGTAGTCCCAGGTGTGACCAGGCATGCCCAGCCAAGCCTCGATGGAAGAGAACTCGGGGGCGAGAACACCTTCTCGGGCGATTAGGAGGGTCTGCAGGGAGCGGGACATACGGCCGTTGCCATCGGCCCACGGGTGGATCTTGACGAGGTTGAAATGGGCCATCGCAGCACGGACGAGTGGGTCGGAGTCGATGTCACCGGTGTTGAGCCAGTCGACCAACTCGTCCATCAGGGAAGCCACATCGTCTTCGTGAGGACCCTCGTACTCCGTGGCGTGAGGATCGCCGACGGCCGTGATGAAGACCGGGCCCCGCCTCCACTGTCCGGCAAGCTTGCGGGGGTGATGGTGGCCTTGCAGCATCCAGTGCAGCGAGTTGAGAAGGCCCTTGCTGTACGTGAAGTCGGGGGCGTCGTGAAGTGACTGGATGTAAGTCATGGCCTGCTGATAGGCCACAGTCTCCGCACGGTCCGCCTCGGTGATGTCGACTGTCTCCTGAGCGTCGTCCATGAGGTCGGCGACATCGCGGGCATCGACTTTGTAGCCCTCGATGGTGTTGGACGCCGCGATGGCCGAGGCGGTCAGGTGGCGGCGCAGATCGAGGGTCCACTTGGTCGGGACTTGCTGCACGGAGTGCCGCAGGGCGTGACGCATATCGTCGACCTCGGCCAGGACCTGGTGGTCGGTGGCGGAGAGACGAGGGGTTCTGTACAGCATGACGCAATGATACCCACACGGTATCATTGCGTCGCCTAGTGGACGGCCCCGCGACAGTTCGTCGGGCCGGAATGCTTCGCGAACCCTCGCGGCGGCGATCACGCGGGCGGGGCGTCCGCCCTGTCCGGACTGGCCGTGGCAGTCACACTCGCCCTGTCGTCATACGCGTAATACGCTGTTTCTCATGGCGAAGACGCGGATCAGCATCAGTCTGGAGCGGGACCAGGCCGAGCGCATCAGGCAGCACGCGGAGAGGGCGGGCATGGACGTCTCGGCCTATCTGGTGCATGCCGCAACGCGCCAGATGGCCGAGACGGATGCCATAGAGGCTCAGTTCGCCGAGGTGGACGCGCTCATCGCCCGGGCGGAGCGCGCAGCGGACGGGCTGCCCGCCGAACCCGTTCCGGAGCCAGCGGCGGAACTGACGGAGCAGGAACGCCGCGAGGTCGAGGAGGCCCTCGGCCTCGCCCACGGCCGGGACCGGCACGGCGCCCGCCCGGGGCGCGCCGCGTGAGCGCACGCGTGCCGGTCTACGACTCCGGCATGCTCATCGCGCTCGCCGACCGCAAGGCGAAGGCGATGGCCCTCCACGAGGGGCTGCGCACGCTCCCGCACCGGGCGCTGGTGCTCGGCCCGGTCCTCGCCCAGGTGTGGCGCCCCCGACCGGCGTTGGTGCATGCCCTGTCCGGGGTGCTGAAGGACTGCACCGTCCCCCAGGCCCGGACGTCCGAGCCGCCCATGCGCGAGACGAAGGCGGGCCGACCGGAATGCCTGGCCTGTGCGACGGGGCCGGACCTCGCGGACTGGCGGCGCATCGGCACCGCGCTGGGACGAGCAGCCCTGCCGGCGAAGAAGCGGCCGGACGCGGTGGACGCCTGGGTGGCTCTGGCGGCGGCCCGGCACGGCAGCGCGGTGATCTTCACTACCGATCCGGGGGACATCCAGGCCTACCTGACGGTCCTCGCGCCGACGGACGTGCACGTGGTCGCCGTCTGACGACCGGGAATCACACTGCGGAATGAGCTCTGCGCAGGAAACGGGAGACAGGACCCGTCTCACGTGCGCCCCTCCCTGGAAGTGGGGCGCCGAGGCGTTCACTGGGCACTGGCAACGGCCATCCAGTGCCATGGCCTTCCCGCGCGCCGACCGCTGAACTCACCCAGGGTCTTCCAACCACTTCGCCACTTGCCGCCGCCGTGGTATCGGCCACGGCAGGAGCAGGTGCACAGGAAGCCCTTGGCGTTCCGGCAGGATGAGTTACACCTTTCATCCGGGTTGTACTCGCGGCCGATGAGGATGCTCGGGTACCTGCCGAGCAGCTCCCGGCTCAGGCGGGGGAAATGAGCGCTGGCAACCGTCCAGCACCCCTGGCGGCCGTCCCACCGGAAAGATCGATCGCTCCCGACCCAGCCGGAGAGTTTCCGCTCGTGCTCCCACATCGTGTGAGTCGGGAACCAGACACTGAACCACCCCTTGGCGGGCAAACCGATTGTCGGCAGATGCTCGCCTTGGTAACTCGGCATCCATTCGGGAGGCTTGAGGTACTGGACCTCCTTCCGCCGATCCCGCGTGCGCCCCTTGCCCTCACCCATGATCCGCTGGCTACGTCGAGGCCCGGGCCCCCACTCGACCGAGACGAGTGCAGCGGGTTGACCAGAGGCATAGCAAGGGAGACGACTCATCAGCCTGGCATGGGCGACCACGCGACCATCCTGGTCGACCATGATGGAGCTGCGACATTTCAAACACGTGCGGTTGAGCCCCCCACCGCCCACGAGCATCCCCCCTTGGATGCGCTGATCCTACTGAGCGTTCGCAAGAACGTCTCGCGGCTGCCCTCGAGTTGCCTAGGCTGTGTGCCACGACAACCGAACACCAGGAGGCCCTCCCTCATGCCCAGGACCACGCAACTGCGTACGTACACCGTTCGCGACGGCATGCTCGACGAGTGGGTCGAGCGCTGGCGGCAGGAGATCGTGCCGTTGCGGCTGAAGCTGGGCTTCACCATCGGCGGGGCGTGGGTGGAACGAGAGCGGAACCAGTTCGTGTGGCTGATCTCCTACGACGGCCCCGAGACCTTCCAGGAGCGCAACGCGCTGTACTGGGCGTCGTCCGAGCGCGAGGCGATGAATCTGGACCCGGACGACTACCTCGTCCACACCGACGACCGCACGGTCGAGCAGGTCCACTGATCACGCATGGTCGAGCGGCAGCATGTGGTGCCGCCGCTCCTCCTCCGTGAGCGTACGGAAGACCCGCCCCCTCGCGACCGCCTCCAGCCGGTCGTAGTCCGGTTCCGCGGGCCACACCCGGGCCGTCCCGTCGGCGGACCCGGTCAGCAGCCGCGTGCTGTCGCGGGACCACGCCACCGAGGTCACCTTGTCCTGGTGGACGCCGACGACACCGACCTCCTCGAAGGTGGCCGCGGACCACACCCGTACGGTGCGGTCGTCGCCCCCCGTGGCGACATACGCGCCGTCGGGCGACCAGGCGACGGCACGGACCCGCCCCTCGTGTCCCCTCAGCACGTCGATGCGGCGCCCCGTGACCGCGTCCCACACGGCGGCCGTCCAGTCGCCCGAGGCCGTGGCGACGCGTGCCTCGTCGGGGGACCAGGCGGCGTCCTCCACATAGTTGTCGTGCCCTCGCAGGACGGTGAGCAACCGACTGTCGCCGGTGTCCCACAGCCGGCAGGTCCGGTCGTCGGAACAGCTGGCGAGCAGCCGCCCGCTCGGCGACCAGGCCACCCGGCCCACCCAGTCCTGGTGCTCCTCGAACTTCATCAGCTCGGTCCCGTCCTGCGCGGACAGGACGCGTACGGCGCCGTCGTGCCCACCGGTCGCGATCCGCCGGCCGTCCGGGGACCAGGCACATCCCTCGACGACCTCCCCGCGCCGCTCGAAAAGCGTGCGGCCCGTCCCGTCCACGACCCGGAACAGCCCGTCGTTGGTGCCGAGCGCGAGCCGGTCGCCGTGCGGGGAGCAGGCCACGCTCCACACGCGGTCCTCCAGTCTCATCACGGGCCCGGTGGGAGCACCCGTCACCGCGTCCCAGATCCGCACGCTGCCGTCGTCGGAGGCGGTGACGACGCGGCTGTCGTCACCGGACCAGGCGGCCTCGTTCACCGGACCGTCGTGCCCGTCGACGAGCGTGGCCTCGGCGCCGCGCGGACGCAGGTCCCACACGGCCCCGGTGCCGTCGGCCGAGCCGGTGGCGAGCTGCGTACCGGTGGGGGACCAGGTCACTCCCCACACGGTGTCGGTGTGTCCGCGCAGCACGGCCAGAACCTTCGCGTCGTCGGCGTCGACGATGCGCACGGTCCGGTCGGAGGAGGCGGAGGCCAGCATCCGGCCGTCCGGCGACCAGGCCAGGTTCCACACGTAGTCGGTGTGACCGCGCAGCAGAAGCCGGAGCTCGCCCGTCTCCACGTCCCAGACGCGGGCGGTGTGGTCACCGGAGCCGGTCGCGATGCGGCGCCCGTCGGGGGACCAGGCGACACCCTCGACGAAGTCCGTGTGCCCTGCCAGGGTCACAGTGGCCGCTCCCGTCGCCCGGTCCCACACGATCACCGTCTGGTCGTGGGAGGCGGAGGCGAGAAGGCTGCCGTCCGGGGACCACGCGACACCCCAGACGTCGTCGCCGTGCCCGCACAGTTCCTGCACGAGCTGGCCGGTCGAGGACTCCCAGACGCGTACCACGCGGTCCTTGAACGTGGCGGCGACGTGCAGCCCGTCGGGCGACCAGGCCACCTGCCTGCCGATGTCCCCGGCCCCGGCGAGCAGCCGTACGGGCTCCCCGGAGACGGCGTCCCAGATCCGTACGACATGGTCCCGGCCCGCGGTGGCCACCTGCGCCGAGTCGGGCGACCAGGCGACGGACTCGACCATCGCGCCGTCTGACGGCAGGACCAGCACGGGCCGTCCCGACAGTGCGTCGTAGACGCGGGCCGTACCGTCCCGGGACGCCGTCGCCAGCAGCCGTCCGTCCGGCGACCAGGCGATGTCGCGAACCGTGTCCGTGTGCCCGTCGAGCCGGGTGCGCAGATGGCTGGAGGCCAGCGCCGCCATCAGGCCCCGCCGCGCCGAGGGCGTCGGCGTGCACTCGCCGAGCGCGGCCAGCGACAGCAGCACGGCACGCTCGGGTTCGGTCTCCGCACTGGCGAGCACCTGCCGGCCGATGCCGTCGGAGACACGGCTGAGGAAGGCGAGATCCCGGCGCTGCGAAGTCTCGACGAGCGCCCGGGCGGTCGCCGACGCCTGCCCGGCCTCGTCCAGGGCTTCGAGCCATCGCCGGGCCGCGGTGAGCCGTTCGCCGGTGAGGAGGTAGTCGGCACTGCGCCCGGACCGCTCCCAGTCCTCGGCCCACCGTTCCAGCTCGGCGCGCTCCCGCAACCGCTCGGCCCGCGCCTCGACCTCCTGCCGCAGCGGTGCCCACTGCCGGAACAGGGCCTCGTGCGTCACCTGCGCGTACGGCTCCTGGCCGGCGGACCCATCCCCGCGTACATCGGACCGCAGCAGCCGGGCGTCGATGAACGCGTCCACCACATGCCGCTCCCGGTCGGTGAGGTCCGACAGCGGCACATGGCGGCGGGCGACCTCCTGCCCCTCCACGGTGACGAACTTCAGCAGCACCCGGAGAACGAAGTCGATGGTGTCGCCCGTACCGAGACCGGCCACGGTGTTGTCGGCCTGCCGCGCCAGCGCCCCCGGCACGCCGCCGAGCCGCTGGTACAGCTCCTCGGTGACCGTTCCGCCGGGGCCGGAGGCGAAGTACAGCTCCTGGAGGAGGTAGGCGAGCAGCGGGAGGGCGTCGTCGGTGCCCGTCTCGTTCACGATCGTGTCAACCACGCCGGGGGCGAAGGAGAGGCCCACCAGGGCGCCGGGCGCCTCCACCACCTCGGCGAGCTGTGCCCTGCCCAGGGTGCCGATCGCGACGGGATGCTGGAAGAGCTCGGCATGACCGGTGCCGAGAAGCCTTCCCAGGAGGTCCACGCGGAGCGTGGCCAGCACCCGCACCGAGGGATCCTGTTCCAGGCAGGCACGCAGAGCGTCGAGGAAGTGGGCCCGTTCGCGTTCACTCCCCAGCGTGACGAGCTCCTCGAACTGGTCGACGACGAGGAGGGTCCGCCGGAACCGTCCTCCGCGCAGCCGTGCCAGCTCGCCCCGCAGGGCGTCCGGCCCTTGGCGCAGCCGCCGCAGTACGGCGCCGGCCGTTTCCCGCTCGCCGGCGGCGACCGCGAGAGACGCGGCCAGAGCGCCGAGCGGGCTCGGCCCGGGCGAGAAGGGCGGGACGACGGTCCAGCGGCGCTCCCGCAGCCGGGGCAGCACCCCGGCCCGCACGAGTGAGGACTTCCCGCTGCCGGACGCCCCGGCCAGCAGAAGGAACCGGTCGGAAGGCCGCGTCGCGGTCGCGTGCAACCTGCGCGTCAGCTCGGCGGCCTGTGCCTCCCGGCCGAAGTAGACGGCCGCCTCGTCCTCGTCGTACGCGTCCAGGCCCGGATACGGCACCCGGTCACGAGGCCAGTCGACCGACGGCGGTGCGGGATTCTCCAGCCGGTACACCACGACCTGCCCGACCACCATGGCCACCACCAGCAGCCCGATCGCCGGCACCGAGAACCGCTGGATGATCTGCAGCGCCCACGGAGCGTCGTCCGTGCTGGTGGCGTAGTTGGTGGTGATGCCGAGCAAGCAGGCGATCAGCGCCAGCACGACCTGAAGGGCCACCTGCATCCGGTTTCTCATCCGGCACCACTCACGACCGCACCACTGCCCGCCGACACGACCCGCCCCCGATCTACCGGCCTCGAAGAACCGGCATCACATTCCCTCGGCCCTCGCTGTGGACGAGAGGGTTTCGTGACCATCTTCCGGGGCGGGCAGTACGCGATCAACGGTGCGGGCCGGATCCGGCCACAGCAGGCCGCGCCGTATCAGGAGGTCGACGGGTCGGGGTCCGCGCAGTCGCAATCGGCCCAGACCGTCTTGCCACCGGGGGGATACGGCTCGACGCCCCAGCGGTCGGCGAGGGCGGTGACCAGGAGCAGGCCGCGGCCGGACTCGGCGTCCAGGGGCGTTGCGCACTCCGCGGGCGGTGGCGGGAGGCACTCGCCCCGGACGTCGGTGACGGTGATACGCAGCAGGCCGGCCACAGGGTCGAGGGTGAGGCCGAGCCGGAAGTCGCGGTTGTGTACACGGCCGTGCAGGGCGGCGTTGGCGGCGAGTTCGGCCACGATCTGCTCGGCGCGTTCGGCGACACCGGGTGCCACCGGCCATGCGCGGAGCTGTTCGGCGGCGAGGAGGCGAGCGAGCCGGGCTCCGCGGCGGGTGGACGACAGGAGCTGGGCGAACGTGTTTACGGTGGCGATGAGTTGGGGTGGAGTTGCGCTCATGAGGCCACGGTGACGGGCGCGCGGGGGTGCGTTCCAGGCGTACGGCCCGTACTCCGCGTCAGCGTACGGCCACATTCCGTGGACGGTACGACGGTTCATGCGTCACGCTGAGTGTCGTCGGGTGGGGGACGGTGAACAGCGCGTGTACGGAACCGGAGATGGCCGCGGATGACCGGCGGCGGTGTGGTGGACGACGAGGACGTGCTGGCCGGCGAGGTGGACCGAGAGCCCGATCCCTCGGACAGCCTGCGGACGTTCGGCGCAGTCATGCAGGCACTGCGCGAGCACGCCGGGTACAGCAGGACCGAGTTCGCGGACCTCGTGCGCTTCTCCAAGCACACGGTGGAGTCGGTGGAGCTGGGGCGGCGGATGCCCGACCTCGCGTTGGTGGAGCGGGCTGAGGAGGCGCTGGGCAACACCGGGGCGCTGCGGAAGGCGTCCAAGTACGTGACGCGGGGGCGCGGGGATGCAGGGCTCGCGGCATGGTTCCGGCAGTGGGCTCGGCTGGAGCGGGTTGCGGTGAGCTTGTGCACGTACGAGTGCCGGCTGGTGCCGGGGTTGTTGCAGTCGGAGGGGTATGCGCGGGCGGTGTTCGACAATGCCATTCCGCCACTGACGGACGGGCAGTTGGAGGACCTGGTCGCGGCACGCCTTGAGCGCCAGAAGCTGCTCGGGGAGCGGCCGTATGCCGTGTTCAGCTTCATCGTCGAGGAGTTCGTCTTCAGGCGTCAGCTGGGTGGGCCTGAGGTCATGAGAGAGCTGATCGACCACCTACTGGAGCTGACTGCTCCGCGTAACGTGACACTTCAGATCATGCCGCTGAGCACTGAGTTCCACGCTTGCCTGGACGGTCCTGTACAGCTCTTGGAGACGCCGCGACAGCGGCGACTCGCGTACTCGGAGGGACAGCAGAACGGCCGACTGATCTCCGATCCGAAAGAGGTGAGCTTCCTCTGCCAGCGCTATGACACACTGCGCTCGCAGGCCCTGAACCCCAAGGACTCTCGTGGCCTGCTGGAGCGACTCCGAGGAGTCTCAATGACGGTGTCAAGCTGTTTGCGGGACGGGCGGATCGGGGGTGAACACCCGGTTGTCGCGCAGCAGTGCCCACAAAACGCTCG
>NZ_JBIAHR010000040.1:0-49264 GCF_042870695.1 Streptomyces sp. NPDC006384 | reverse complement strand
CCCCCCCCCCCCCCCCCCCCCCCCCCCCCCCCCCCCCCCCCCCCCCCCCCCCCCCCCCCCCCCCCCCCCCCCCCCCCCCCCCCCCCCCCCCCCCGGCCGGTCAGCCCTGGGCGCTGCCGTTCGCGGCCACCGGCCGGGCCTCGGCGAGGCCCGCCCCGCCGGCCCTGCCGAGCAGCCGCTCCAGGGCCGCCGCGTCGGCGCCGCCCGTCTTCATGAGCTTCGCCAGCAGGGCGGACACGGTCAGGTTCTGCACGTCGGCCGTGGAGAACGAGCCGAGGACGCGGCCGAGGTCGTCGGTGAAGCTCGACGTCCCGTCCAGCCAGGGCCCGGCCAGCGCCTGGGCGGTCTCGGAGTGCTGCACGAAGCCGTCGACGCCCTTGCCGAGGCCGATGGCGCCGACCAGCCGGTCGAGGAAGACCGACTCGCCGCCGACGATGTCGATGTCGGCGTTCTCCAGCCCGGTCGCCAGCACCGTCGCCTGGGCCTCGGCCACCTGCCGCTGCACCTCCAGCCCGGCCAGCCGGATCTCCTTCTCGGCCTCCAGCCGCAGCCGGTACTCCTCGTGGCCGCGGGACGCCTCGTCCAGCGCGGCCATCGCCGCGGCCTTCTCGGTGAGACCGGCGGCCTCCGCCCGCAGCCGTGCCTCGGTGGCCCCGGCCTGAGCGCGGCCGGTCTTCTCGACGACCTCGGCCTCCTTGTCGCGGACCTGTACGGCGGCCAGTCCCTCGGCGGCGGCCTCGGCCTGGACGCCCTCGGCGAGCCGCAGTTTGGCCCGTGCGTCGAGGTCGGCGCTCTTCAGCCGGGCCTCGGCGAGCGTGAGCTCCTCGGCGGCACGGTGTACGGCGGCCTGTTCGGCGGCCTCGGCGGCCTTGATGTCCTTGACGAGCTTCTCCTGCGCCTCGGCCTCGGCGGCGATGACGACGGCCTGCCGCCGCCGCTCCGCCTCCTCCACGGCGCGCAGCTTCTTGATGGCCTCCTCCTGCTCGGCGACCGTGCGGTCCACGGCCACCCGCTCCCGGATGACGTCGGCGATCTCCCGCTTCTCCGCCTCGACCTCCTTCTCGGCGGCGATCCGCGTGAGCTGCGTCTCCCGTTCCCGGGCGATGACCTCCAGCAGGCGGTCCTTCTCGATGCGCTCGTTCTCGACGGCGATGACCCGCTCGCGGTTCTTCTGGGCGACCGCGACCTCGCGGCCCTGGTTCTCGCGCTGGATGCCGAGCTGCTCCTCGGTCTTCAGGAAGGCGGACTGCGCCCGCAGCCGCTCCTCCTCCACCACCCGCGCCGTCTCGGCCTCCTCGCGGGCCCGGACGGTCTCGATCTCCCGCTTCTGCTTGATCTCGGCGTCGGCCTGCCGGCGCTCCAGTTCCAGGATGGCCTCGCGGGCGTCGACGTTCTGGCGGGTGATCTCCTTCTCCTCGGTGCGCTGGGCCTCGTTGGTGCGCACGTGCTCCACGGCCGTCAGCTCGGTGATCTTCCGGATGCCCTGGGCGTCGAGGACGTTGGCGGGGTCGAGCTGGGTCAGCGGCGTCTGCTCCAGGTAGTCGATCGCCGCGTCCTCCAGGTGGTAGCCGCTGAGGTCGACGCCGATGACCTCGATGATCCGGTACCGCAGTTCCTCGCGCTTGGTGTAGAGGTCGGTGAAGTCCATCTGCTTGCCGACGGTCTTCAGCGCCTCGGAGAACTTCGCGTGGAACAGCTCCTGCAGCGTGTTCCGGTCGCTGGCCCGTGCGGTGCCGACCGCCTGGGCGACCTTGATCACGTCCTCGACGGTCTTGTTCACCTTGACGAAGAACGAGATCCGGATGTCCGCGCGGATGTTGTCCCGGCAGATCAGCCCTTCCTTGCCGGCCCGGGTGATCTCGATGGTCTTCACCGAGATGTCCATCACCTCGGCCTTGTGCAGCACCGGCAGCACGACCTGCCCGGTGAAGGTCACGTCGACCTTGCGCATCTTGGAGACGATCAGGGCCTTGCCCTGCTCCACCTTGCGGAACAGCCGGGCGACGACGAACAGCGCGGCGGCGGCGAGCAGCAGGCAAACGAGCACGCCGATGCCCAGGGTGCGGTAATCCATAGGAAGTCCTCGGAGTCTGCGAAGAGTTGGCGCCCCGGCGAGGAGGCGGTGCGGCCCGTCCGGCTGCGGGCGGACGCGCCCTGTGCGGCGCCCGGCGGCCGGGTACCGGCCGCGACGGCGGTCATCGCCGGGGCCGTACCGGGAACACGGCCCAGCGGACCCCGGCACCGCCGTCCGTTGCCGGACTCTGACACCGGGGCCGCTCCCCCTGTTTCTGCCGCCCTCATACTGACCGAGGTGCACCGCGCGTCACATTGCCTTACTACGGCAATCTTTACGCCTTCTTGATGCCGGGCGACGGCACCGGCGGGGCGGGAACGCGCTCCGCATCGGTCATGGCGGCCTCCGCACTCTTCGCAGTGGTGTGCTCCGAGGTGTCAGCCCAGACTCGCGAGCAGTTCGTCGCACGCCCGCTCGCAGCGCCGGCACGCCTCGGCGCAGACACGGCAGTGCTCGTGCATGTCCGCGTGGGAGGCGCACTCGTCGGCGCACGCCTTGCAGACGGTGGCGCAGGCCTGCAGGACGGCCCGGGTGATGTTGGCGTCGTAGCCGGTGTGCCGGGACAGGACCGACGCGGTGGCGTCGCAGACGTCGGCGCAGTCCATGTCGGTGCGGATGCATTTGGTCAGATCGCCGACCATGCCCTCCGACAGACAGGCGTCGGCGCACGCGGTGCACGCCTGGGCGCAGGCGATGCACTCCTCGATGCACCTGGCCATCGCCTCCCGGTCCACGCCGCCCAGGTCCGCGGGGTAGGTGCGGAGCATGTCGTTGACGGTAGTGCTCATGGGGCCGCTCCTGTTCTGCCGCCGGCGGGGACACCGGCGGCGTCCGCTGTGCGATGCCTGCCGAGTGACACACGACCGCGCACCGCAAACGGCCGCCGCCGGGCCGGTCCCGCGGGGCCCGGGGCCCGGGCCGGCGCAGGATCCGCCCGCCCGGCTGGCCCACCCGGGGGAACCCTGCGCCCGGCGGGTGTGAGCGGTGGCTGGAAAGCATCCCTGGTGAACAGACTGAGGGCCACGTCTGCGCTCGTCGCCCGATGCCGGGTACCCCCGGCGGTGCGCGAGTCCCCCTCGTCCCCAGGAGGCCCCCCATGACGTTCAATCCACTGGAACAGCGGGGTATCCCGCTCGACCGCCAGCTGCGCAACTGGCGTGAGCTGAACGTGGATCCGATCGACCCGGACCACTGCGACCCGTACACCCGCTGCCGGATCATCACGATGAACGGGATCGAGGTGGAGGCGATCCTCTTCAGCCACCAGCTCGCCCGCCACACGACCGACCCGGAGATCAAGCGGCAGCTGGCGCGGGTGCGCTACATCGAGGCACAGCAGCAGAAGGTCGTGAACTGGCTGCTCCCGGGTGTGTCGTCGGTGCTGGAGACGACCATCGCCTACGAGCAGGTCGCGGTGGACCTGACGGCGTGGGTGGCCCGCATGGAACCGGACCCGTACCTGAAGCAGGCGTACCAGTTCGGCGTGCTGGAGGACTTCGACCACCTGTACCGGTACGCGAACCTGTACGAGATGATCGAGCACCGCAAGGCGGAGTCGATCGTCGACAGCCTGACCGAGGTCATGCCGGGCCGGCCCACTCGCTACCACCACCGGGACGCGTACGACAACGTCCGCGACCCGTACGACAAGGACCGGACGAACCCGCTGTCGAAGCTGCACGCGCTGACGGTCATGTCGGCGGAGCAGCAGACCATGAACTTCTACATGAACACCGGCCCCACCTACATGGAGCCGATCGCCCGCCGCCTCTACCAGGAGATCGGGCTGATCGAGGAGGAGCACGTCACCCACTACGAGTCCCTCGTGGACCCGGGTGAGACGTGGTGGGAGCAGCTGGTCAACCACGAGTACAACGAGTGCTACCTCTACCACTCCTTCATGGAGCAGGAGAGCGACCCCAGGATCAAGGCGATCTGGGAGCTGCATCTGAACATGGAGCTGGAGCACCTGCACGCGGCCTGCGACCTCATGCGCCGCCACGACGGCCGCGACCCCGCCTCGGTGCTGGCCCCCGAGCTGCCGAACGTGCTCACCTTCGAGCCGAACAAGGCCTACCTGCGCGAGCTGCTCGACACCCAGATGGACCTGACCACGCTCGGCGCCGGCTACGTGCGCGAGGCGCACGAGCGGTTCGAGCGGATGCAGGAACAGATCCACGGCGGCGAGGCACCCCCGAGCGACCAGGTGATCACCGAGCACGACGCCGTGTTCGGCCGCGAGTACCGGCTCCAGACCGAGGGCGAGCACCCCGACCCCTCGCAGCGCGAGAAGTAGGGGAGGCCGACATGTCCGAGCTGCACACCCCGCACGCCGGGGACGACAGGGCCGAGGACGACGACGTCGTCGCGCTGCTGATGCGCCAGCACGGCGACATCCGCAACCTCTTCGACGAGGTCGAGGCGGCCACCGGCGAGGAACGCCGGGACGCCTTCCGCCGCCTGGTGCGGTTGCTGGCCGTGCACGAGACCGCCGAGGAGGAGGTCGTCCACCCCTTCGCCCGGAAGGGCTTCCCCGGCGGGGAACAGGTCGTGGCGGAGCGGCTCGCCGAGGAGAAGGCGGCCAAGGAGGCGCTGGCCGCCCTCGACGAGCTGGACACCGACGACCCCGGGTTCATGCCCCGGCTGCTCGAGCTGCGCGGGGACGTCCAGGCACACGCCCGGGCCGAGGAACGCTACGAGTTCACCCACATCCGCCGCAGCGCCGACACGTCCGGCCTCGCCGCCATGGCGAGGGCCGTCAAGGCCGCCGAGGCGATGGCACCCACCCGGCCCCATCCGGGTGTCGAGTCCGGCGCGGCCAACATGGCCCTCGGGCCGGTCGCCGCTCTGATGGACCGCACCAAGGACGCCGTGCGCAAGGCCATGGGCAAGTAGCCCCGCGCACGGGCCCCGGCCCGGCCGGACGCCCTCGCCGGCCCGGTCGGACCACCCTTCGCCGGCGCGGGGGGACCGGCCCGCGGCGGGCGTTACGGCCCGGGGCCGCGGGGAACCCACGCACGAAAACCACCCCCTGTCCCGTCCGCGCCGACGCGGTGGACGGGACAGGGCGACAGACAGACGGACACAGGGAGTGAGACGGATGACGAAGGCGCGGGACATCATGACGGGCGGGGCCGAGTGCATCGGCGCCGAGGAGACGGTGCTGGACGCGGCCCGCAAGATGAAGGACCTCGGTGTCGGCGCCCTGCCGATCTGCGGCACCGACAACAAGCTCAAGGGGATGCTGACCGACCGGGACGTCGTCGTGAAGGTTCTCGGCGCCGGCAAGGACCCGGCGACCTGCCGGGCCGGCGAACTGGCCCAGGGCGAGGCCGTGACCATCGGTGCCGACGACGACGTGGAGGAGATCCTGCGCACGATGACGGCACACAAGGTGCGCCGTCTGCCGGTGATCGACGGACACGACCTGGTCGGCATGGTCGCCCAGGCCGACGTCGCGCGGGCCCTGCCCGACCCCCAGGTCGGCGACCTGCTCCAGGCCCTGTCCACCGACTGAACCGGACACCGGCTCCCCGGGCCCCCTGGCCACCGGTGCGGGAACACACCGGGCCGGCCGGTGCAGAAGACAAGCATCCGGTGCGGGGACAGGGAAGCGGCCCCCGGAACAGTGTCCGGGGGCCGCCGAGAAGAGAAAGCGAAGAACTGGTCAGGCAGGCTGTGCCGACCGCTGGACGGTGGTCAGCCGCACTAGTCCTTCTTGAGGAAGAAGTTGGCGTGCGCCGAGTTGTCGTCCTCGTCCACGATGTGGAGCTCCCTCTCCTCCTCCTTGTTGTTCTCGGAGCAGTCGATGTTGTTGTTCGCCGACGACAGGATCGGGATGTCGATGACCTCGACGACGTCGCAGCTGAGAACCTGGGAGTTGTTCTCGAACTTCGACGTGTCGTCGTCGGCGGCCGAGGCGGTGGAGGCAACGCCACCGGCCATGGCGAGCGCGGTGAGGGTGCAGGCGAGAGCCTTCTTGAGGGCCATTTCGGTCTCCTGAGTTGGGTGTCGGTATCCGAAAGCACGGACCCTGTGATGAGTACCACACATTCGGAGGTCGCCGCGCTTCCTCCTGGCGCACCTGGGTGACCAGATTTCTTTTCAGCGTGGCGAACTACCCGTAAAACGACGGCGAGCCGTGCGCGTTATGCTCCAGCCGGGTGAAGCATGCGATCCGGGCCGACCCCGCCCGCCTCACCTCGCCCCCTCCCCCGTCCGACCACGGGCCGAAAAGGCGCTTTTCGTACTGCGAGAACACGGGGCAGCGCATCAGTTGCCAACCCCCTCCGTCATCCCGAACAATTCGCGGGCGCAGTCATGCGCTCGGTCCAGAATCAGACAGGAGAAACGGCATGCCGGCTGCTCGTCTCGCAGTGCTTTCGCTGTGCGCGGTGTCCATGACCGCCCTGCACGGCGGAATCGCTCAAGCGCACGAGGAACCCCGAACTTTCGTGAACAACACCCAGATCCTTTCCTGTCTGAACATCGAGGTGCTCGACCTTCCGATCGCGTCCGTTTCGGGGAACAACATCGACTGTTCCGGCCGTCGCGGGTGAGGAAGTGACCCGCTCACGGTTCCCGGGCGGCGGAATCACCCGGGAGGAGCAACACCGACCGGGTAACAGGAACGTTGAATGACTGATCGCTCTGGCAACACAGTCATGCCGCGCATGGCCGCCAGACCGTATACGTCATTCACTGAACGTGGTGCTGTGTCCCTCAAGGGATTAGCCACTTCATTCACCGAACCGAGTCCAACCAGAGGAAACCCCCACATGGCTCTCAAGAAGGCCCTCGCCTGCACCCTCACCGCGCTCGCCGTGGCCGGTGGCGTTGCCTCCACCGCCTCGGCCGCCGACGACGACACGGCGAAGTTCGAGAACAACACGCAGATCCTCAGCTGCGACGCCATCGAGGTGCTCGACATCCCGATCATCTCGACGGCCAACAACAACATCGACTGCTCCAAGAACAGCAAGGAGGAGTCGGCGAAGGTCCACGTCGTGGACGAGGGCGACAACGCCTCGCAGGCCAACCTCTACGTCGAGAACCGCAGCGCGAAGCACCTCGAGTACCGCTGATCCTCGGCCTACGCCTCCAGGGCCCGGCAACCGACGGTTGCCGGGCCCTCTTCGATGCCCGGACCCGAGGGCGGCGTCACCGTCCGTCCGGCGGCGGGGTGCCTCGGTCCCGGCCGGCGGCGTTGTCCAGGAGAGGGGCGTAGAGCTCCAGCGCTTCGAGGGCCGCGTCGGGGTCGGGCTCGGCGTCGAGTTCCTCGTCGTCCTCGTAGGGGGACAGGCGTACGGCGGCCGCGACCGTGTCCCGGTCCCACGTGCCCGCGCGGACCGAGGCCAGGAGGGCTGCCAGCGCGTCCGGGTCGCTCTCGCCATCGGCGATCTCGCCCAGGGCGATGTCGGCCTCGGTCAGGAGGTGCCGGTCGTCGACCGTATGGGTGACGACGCGCCCCGGGACGCCGACGGCGGACGTCCAGGCGCTTCCGTCCCACCGGGCCGCTCCGCTGAAGACCGCGTCCCGCTCGTGGGCGAAGGGCCCCGGGAGTTCCGAGAGTCCCAGCGCGGCACGGATGTCCTCGTACGTGAGCAGGACCTCGCGCTCGTCGTGGTCGCGGGTCACCAGTACGGGCGCGGCCCCGGTCAGGTCGAGCACGAACGAGCTGCCGCCCCCGTCGTCGTGGACGGCCCGCCGAGGTTCGGGCGTGTACCGGGGAGGCAGGTCCGTCGCCGCGGCGAGCGCCGTGCCGAAGGCCAGCCCCGCGGCGATGTGGCCGGGCGAGGGGATCGACGACCAGTCCTTGTGCGTATGCATGCACCGCATCGTGCCACCCGCCGCTGACAGGCACCCCGGTCACGAGCGCGGGCCCGCTTGCCACCCGGACGGCCCGCACCCGCTCGCCGCCCTCCCCGGCGCGGGCGAACACTCGAAGCCCCGCCCACCCCGCGACACGAGGGACGGAGTACGACCATGGCCAATACCGCCCACGGCACAGGAGGGCCCGCGCGGCCGGGAGACGACACGGCCGCCTGGGCCTCCGGAGGCGTCGTCCTCGCCGGTGTGCTGATGCTGATCGAGGGCCTCTTCGGCGTCTTCAACGGGATCGCGGCGATCGCCGCGGACGACGTCTACGCGTCCGTCGGCGACTACGTCTACAAGTTCAGCCTCACCGCCTGGGGCTGGATCCACCTGATCCTCGGCGTGCTCGTCGCCGTCACCGGCTGGGGCATCCTCAAGGGCGCCGCCTGGGCACGCGGTCTGGGCGTCGGACTCGTCGCCCTGGTGGTGGTCCTCCAGTTCCTCTGGCTGCCCTACCACCCGCTCTGGGCGATCGTCTCCATCGCCATCGGCGTCTTCGTGATCTGGTCCCTGTGCACGGACCACGGCGGCCGCCCCGCCCGGCCGGTCTGATCCCCACCCGTTCCCGTCTCCGGGGCGTCTCCGCGCCGCCGTCCGCGCCGCGCCGTCAGTCCGCGGTGGCGTCCGGCGGGTCCCCGTCCTGTGCCGGGACGCCGCGCACCGTGAAGCCGATCACCGACCCGCCCCCGTCCCGCCGCGCGGCGAACGGCGTCCCGCCGTGCGCCAGCGCCACCTCCCGGACGATGGACAGACCCAGGCCCGAGCCGGGCCGGGAGCGGGCCTCGGCGGCACGGTAGAAACGGTCGAAGACACGGTCCAGGTCGGTGTCGGTGATGCCGGGGCCGCGGTCGCGGACCTCGACGCGGACCGTGCCGGGGCGGGCCGGACCGGCGACGGTGACCTCGATGGGCCCGGTGCCCTCCGGGTCGAACTTCGCCGCGTTCTCGACCAGGTTGGAGATCGCCCGGGTCAGCAACGCCGGCCTGCCGTCCGTCGTCGTGTCCCCGCAGGCCCGGACGCTGACCTCACGCCCGGTGCGGCGCCGCGCGTGGGTCGCCACCGCGTACGCGATCTCCCCCAGGTCGACGCGCCGCACCGGCTCCGTCCCGGACTGGCCGGCCGCCAGCTCGACCAGTTCGTTGACCAGGTCGGTCAGCTCCCGGGCCTCCTGCGTCAGGTCGGCGACCAGTTCCTCGCGCGCGGCGGGCGGCAGCTCGTCGATCCGGCGCAGCAGCGAGATGTTGGCCCGCAGCGAGGTCAGCGGGGTGCGCAGCTCGTGGCCCGCGTCCTGGACCAGACGCCGCTGGTCCTCCTCCGACTGGGCGAGCCGGCCCAGCATGCGGTCGAAGGCGCGGCCCAGCCGGCCCACCTCGTCGTACCCGGTGACCGGGACCTGGATGCCGAGCCGGCGGGTGCGGGCGACGTCCTCGGCGGCCGAGGTCAGGGCGATCAGGCGCCGCGTGATGTGCCGTGCCAGCCACCAGCCGAACAGGCCCGCCGCGGTCACCACCGCGCCCATCAGCACCCAGGTCCGCCGCTGCAGGGCCCGCAGCAGGTCCTCGGTGTCGCTGAACTCCTGCGCCACCTGCACCGCGCCCCGGCCCTCGCCGAGGGCGACGGTCGCGATCCGGAAGACGTCGTCGCCGACGTCCACGTCCTTGTGCTGGACCATCCGCCCGGCCGCCGCCGCGCCCGCCGTGCGCCGGTCGGAGGCGGTCACCGGCAGCCGGCGCCCCGCCGGGTCGGAGACCTCGCCGTCCGGCCCGAGCACCTGCACGTCCGTACGGGCGGGGCGCACGATGTCGTGGCCCGGCGCCGAGGAGGAGAAGTCGTCCGGCGACATCCGCCGCTGGCGCACCTCGGCCCGCAGATCCTGCACGACCCGGTCGAACACGGACTCCTGGTCCACCCGCACCAGCCGCGCGGCGGCGGTGTACGACAGCACGCCGACGAGGACGGTGACCACGGCCGCCACCGTCGCGAACGACACGGCGAACGTCGTCCGCAGCGACAGCAGCCGCGCCCGCCGCCCGCGGCCGCCGCCCGGCACGCCCTGCACACCCGCTCGGGGCGGAGCGCCCACTCAGTCCTCCCGCAGCACGTAGCCCACGCCGCGCACGGTCTGGATCGGCTGCGGCACGCCCGGCTGGTCCAGCTTGCGGCGCAGGTAGCCGACGTAGACGGCGAGATTCTTCGAGCCGGGGCCGAAGTCGTAGCCCCAGATGCGGTCGTAGATGGTGGAGTGGTCGAGGACGATGCCGGCGTTGCGGACCAGCAGCTCCAGCAGCCCGAACTCGGTGCGGGTCAGCACCAGCTCCCGCTCGCCCCGCCAGGCCCGGCGGGCCTGCGGGTCCACGCGCACCCCGGCCGCCTCCAGACACCGGCCGCCGCTCCCCCCGCCTCCCGCCGCCCGCCCGGGTACGTCCTCCCCCGCCGCCGGGGCGTCCCCGGCCGTACCTGCTCCCGGGCCCGTCGCCCCCGCGTCCGGGCCCGCCGTCACCGCCCCGGTGCCGTCCGTCTCCGTCCGGTCGGTGCGGCGCAGCAGCGCGCGCAGCCGGGCGAAGACCTCCTCGACGTCGAACGGCTTGACCACGTAGTCGTCGGCGCCCGCGTCCAGGCCCGCGATGCGGTCGGCCGTCTCCACCAGCGCCGTCAGCATCAGGATCGGCGTGCTGTCGCCCTCGGCGCGCAGCTCCCGGCAGACCTGGAGGCCGTCGACGCCCGGCATCATCACGTCCAGGACCAGCACGTCCGGGCGGCCGGTGCGGGCCTGCGCCAGCGCACCGGCGCCGTCGGCCACCGCGGTGACCCGGTAGCCCTCCAGGGTGAGGGCACGCTCCAGGGCATGCCGGATGGCGCGGTCGTCCTCGGCGAGCAGCACGGTGCGGGTCACCCGTCCAGTCTGCCAAGGCCGGTGACCCCGCGGCCGGGCGGCCGGGTTCCCCGCCCGGCTCTCACCCCGCGGGCCGCAGCGCGGCGAGCCGCTCCTCGAAGGGGACGACGCCCGGGTCCGCGTCCGCGGGCTTCCGGGCCGCCGACAGCCCGGTCATGAGCGCGGCCAGTTCCCCGGCCGCGCGCCGGACACGTCCGTCGAGCCCTTCGGTGCCCCAGTCCTCGGAGGCGGCGTAGACGCCCGTGGGGACCACGACGGCCTTGAGGTGGGCGAAGAGCGGCCGGTGGGGGTGCCCCCGCGTGAGCGCATTCGAGCGTGGGGGAGCGTGGTCCAGGACCAGGGAGTGGCGGGCGGTGCCGCCGGTCGCGGCGATCAGCACCGGCTTGCCGGCGAGGGCGTCCTGCTCGGTGGCGCCCAGCGCGTCGAAGAAGGACTTGAACAGCCCGCTGTACGACGCCGAGGCCGCATCGAGGCGCGCCTCCGGCACGACCGGCGTGACGACGATCAGGCCGTCCGCCTCCCGCACGGCGTCGAAGGCGGCGGACAGCTCCCGGCCGGGGAAGCCGTTGGTGAAGGTGTGCGCGATCTCCACCGCGAGGTCGCGCAGCTCGATCACCCGCACCCCGGCCGAGGTCTCCCCGGTGGTCGCGGCGGCCAGCCGGTCGGCGAGCAGCCGGGTGGAGGAGGGGACGCTCAGTCCCGCGGAGACGACGACGAGCTTCATGCCCGCGTTCCTTCATGCTCAGCGGCGCGCGTGCCGTCCTGGGCGGCCAGCAGCGAGGCGTGGGTGGGGGCGTCCGGCACGTTCGCCGGACGGTTCCTGGCGAACTCCTCGCGCAGCACCGGCACGACCTGTTCGCCGAGCAGGTCGATCTGTTCCAGCACGGTCTTCAGGGGCAGACCGGCGTGGTCCATCAGGAACAGCTGGCGCTGGTAGTCACCGGCGTACTCGCGGAAGCCCAGCGTCTTCTCGATGACCTGCTGCGGGGAGCCGACGGTCAGCGGGGTCTGCGCGGTGAACTCCTCCAGCGACGGCCCGTGCCCGTAGACGGGGGCGACGTCGAAGTAGGGGCGGAACTCGCGCACCGCGTCCTGGGAGTTCTTCCGCATGAACACCTGGCCGCCCAGGCCGACGATCGCCTGCTCGGGGGTGCCGTGCCCGTAGTGGGCGTAGCGGGAGCGGTAGAACTCGACCATGCGCCTGGTGTGGTCGGCGGGCCAGAAGATGTTGTTGTGGAAGAAGCCGTCGCCGTAGTACGCGGCCTGCTCGGCGATCTCCGGGGAGCGGATCGAGCCGTGCCACACGAACGGCGCCACCCCGTCCAGCGGGCGCGGCGTGGAGGTGAAGCCCTGCAGCGGGGTGCGGAACTTTCCCTCCCAGTCGACGACGTCCTCGCGCCACAGCCGGCGCAGCAGGGCGTAGTTCTCGACGGCGAGGTTGATGCCCTCGCGGATGTCCTTGCCGAACCAGGGATAGACCGGGCCGGTGTTGCCGCGGCCCATCATCAGGTCGACCCGGCCGTCGGCCAGGTGCTGGAGCATCGCGTAGTCCTCGGCGATCTTCACCGGGTCGTTCGTGGTGATCAGCGTCGTGGCCGTGGACAGGAGCAGCCTCTCGGTGCGGGCCGCGATGTAGCCGAGCATCGTGGTCGGCGACGAGGGCACGAACGGCGGGTTGTGGTGCTCGCCGGTCGCGAAGACGTCCAGGCCCACCTCCTCGGCCTTCAGCGCGATGGCGACCATGGCCTTGATGCGCTCACGCTCGGTCGGCGTACGCCCCGTGGTCGGGTCCGGGGTGACGTCGCCGACGGTGAAGATGCCGAACTGCATGGTCGCTCAACCTCCAAGTTGTTGACCGTTCAACCATACCTTCCGAACGATCCGCCCCCGGACGTTATTCCGCCCCCGGCCCCGCCCCGGCCCGTTCCCCCGCCCCGGCCCACTCCCCCGCCGTGCGAAGCTGCCCGCATGCTCGTCCTGCGCTCCGCCGCCCTGTTCGCCGTCGCCGCCCTGTTCGAGATCGGCGGCGCCTGGCTGGTCTGGCAGGGGGTGCGCGAGCAGCGCGGCTGGCTCTGGGCCGCCGGCGGCGTCCTCGCCCTCGGCGCCTACGGCTTCGTCGCCACCTTCCAGCCCGACGCCCACTTCGGCCGCATCCTCGCCGCGTACGGCGGGATCTTCGTCGCCGGCTCGATCCTGTGGGGCGTGGTCGCCGACGGTTACCGCCCCGACCGCTGGGACATCACCGGGGCCCTGGTCTGCCTCGCCGGGATGGCGCTCATCATGTGGGCACCCCGCAACGGCGGCTGAACCACGTCCTACGCTGGGCGGCAACCGGCAGTACCCGACCGAGGAGCAGCCCATGGCCACCGCAGCCGCCCCGTCCGCCGCCTCCCGCATCGCCGTCGTCACCGGTGCGAGCAGCGGCATCGGCGCCGCCACGGCCCGGCAGCTCGCCGCCGCCGGCTACCGCGTCGTCCTCACCGCCCGCCGCAAGGACCGCATCGAGGCGCTCGCGGAGGAGATCCGGGCCGCCGGCCACCAGGCGACGGCCTACCCCCTCGACGTCACCGACCGCGCCGCCGTCGACGAGTTCGCCACCGCCTTCAGGACCGTCGGCGTCCTCGTCAACAACGCGGGCGGCGCGCTCGGCGCCGACCCGGTGGCCACCGGCGACCCGGACGACTGGCGCCGCATGTACGAGACGAACGTCCTCGGCACCCTCAACATCACCCAGGCCCTGCTCCCCAAGCTGGACGCGAGCGGCGACGGCACGGTCGTCGTCGTCTCCTCGACCGCCGGCCACGGCACCTACGAGGGCGGCGCCGGTTACGTCGCCGCCAAGCACGGCGAGCACGTCCTCGCCGAGACCCTCCGCCTGGAGATCGTCGGCCGCCCCGTCCGCGTCATCGAGATCGCGCCCGGCATGGTGAAGACCGAGGAGTTCGCCCTGACCCGCTTCGGCGGCGACGAGGAGAAGGCGGCCAAGGTCTACCAGGGCGTCGCCGAGCCCCTGACCGCCGACGACGTCGCCGACACCATCACCTGGGCGGTCACCCGCCCCGCCCACGTCAACATCGACCTCCTGGTCGTCCGCCCCCGCGCCCAGGCCTCCCACACGAAGATCCACCGGGAGGCGTGAGGCCGACGCGTCAGCCCTTCACGCAGACGACCTGCTTCAGCTTCGCCACGACCTCCACGAGGTCGCGCTGCTGGTCGATGACCTGCTCGATCGGCTTGTAGGCGCCCGGGATCTCGTCCACGACGCCGGAGTCCTTGCGGCACTCCACGCCCCGCGTCTGCTCCTCCAGATCCTTGGCGGTGAAGCGCCGCTTGGCCGCGTTCCGGCTCATGCGGCGGCCGGCGCCGTGGGAGGCGGAGTTGAAGGACTTGTCGTTGCCGAGGCCCTTCACGATGTACGAGCCCGTGCCCATGGAGCCGGGGATGATCCCGTAGTCCCCGGCTCCGGCGCGGATCGCGCCCTTGCGGGTCACCAGCAGGTCCATGCCGTCGTACCGCTCCTCGGCCACGTAGTTGTGGTGGCAGGAGATCTCCCGCTCGAAGACCGGCCTGGCCTTCTTGAACTCCTTGCTGATCACGTCCTTCAGGAGCGCCATCATCAGGGTGCGGTTGTACTTCGCGTACTCCTGCGCCCAGAACAGGTCGTTGCGGTACGCCGCCATCTGCGGGGTGTCCGCGACGAACACCGCGAGGTCGCGGTCGACCAGGCCCTGGTTGTGCGGGAGCTTCTGCGCGACGCCGATGTGGTGCTCGGCCAGCTCCTTGCCGATGTTGCGGGACCCGGAGTGCAGCATCAGCCAGACAGAACCGGTCGTATCTATGCAGACTTCGACAAAATGATTGCCGGATCCAAGCGTCCCCATCTGCTTACCGGCCCGCTCGTGACGGAACCTGACCGCCTCCGCCACCCCGTCGAACCGTGCCCAGAAGTCGTCCCACCCGGCCGTCGCCAGTCCGTGGAACCGTCCCGGGTCGAGGGGGTCGTCGTGCATCCCGCGGCCCACCGGGATCGCCTGCTCGATCTTCGACCGCAGCCGGGACAGGTCGCCGGGGAGATCGTTCGCCGTCAGCGACGTCTTCACCGCGGACATCCCGCAGCCGATGTCCACACCCACCGCCGCCGGGCACACCGCGCCCCGCATCGCGATCACGGACCCGACCGTCGCGCCCTTGCCGTAGTGCACGTCCGGCATGACCGCGAGGCCCTTGATCCACGGCAGGGTCGCCACGTTGCGCAGCTGCTGGAGCGCGCCCTCCTCCACCGTCGCCGGGTCGGTCCACATCCGGATGGGCACCTTCGCACCCGGCATCTCCACGTACGACATATCGTCCTCTTTCCCCCGGAAACGCACAGAAGTCTCGAAGCGCAAAAACCGTCGCCAAGGGCAGCGAAAAGGTCGGCTGACCGGCGTTCACGGCGGCGCGTGCGATACACATTGTCTGCAGGCGGTGCCCCCGCGCGGCAAGCGAATAAGCCGCGGGGACGCTGGAGAACCGATCACAGCCCCACCGGCGAGAGGAGCCGCACCGTGCAGCGGAAGGCCTACGTATCCGGCGCCGCCGTCCTGCTGGCGGCGCTGCTGGCCGGCTGCACCGGCGGCTCGGGCGGCGGTGCCACGACGGACGACTCCAACCCCGGCCTGCCGGGCGTCACCGGCCAGGCCGCCCGGCCCGGCAAGTACCGCACGCTCCCCGAGCCGTGCACCGCGGTCGGCCGCAAGAGCCTCGACCTGCTGCTGCCCGGCATCAAGGAACTGCCCGACGAACTGCAGCGGCAGAAGGCGTACGCGGGTGAGGCGACGCTCGCGTACGACACCGACCGCAAGGTCGGCTGCCGTTGGAAGGTCGAGTCGGCGGACGCCACCGACCATCTCTTCGTCGACTTCGAGCGGGTCGTGTCCTACGACCACTCCGTGAGCGACGACAGCCAGGCCGAACAGCTCTTCGCCGAGCGGGTGGAGGCGGCCGACCTGCCCGAACCGGCCGTGTCGGAGTCGGGGTCGGAGACGGAGTCGGGGTCGGAATCGGCGTCGGGGTCGGAATCGGCGTCGCCCTCCGAGTCCTCTTCCGGGACCCCTTCCGGGTCCGCGTCCGGGTCCGCGTCCGGAACGCCGTCCGCCGGGCCGAGTTCCTCCGCCACCGCCTCGGTCTCCGGTTCCGCGCCGGCCACCGGCCCGTCCGCCACGGACGGTGTCCCTCCCGCCGATCTCCAGCCGCGCCTCCTCGACGATCTGGGCGACGAGGCGTTCCTGGACGACGAGCTGAGCGGCTCCGGTCCGACGGCGAAACGGCGCACGGTGACTGTGGCGTTCCGCACGTCGAACGTTCTGGTGACCATCGAGTACGCGGAGCAGCCGGCCACCGTGGGGATCGTGCCTGACAGCGAGGAAATGCAGGACAGGGCGCGGGAACTGGCCTCCCAGCTGGCCGATTCGCTGGGCGGGTGAGCCTTGTCCGGTGCGCGTGGCGGCCGGCCGTGAGGGGTGGGGAGCCGGACCCCGGGTCGAGATCAACGCGTACGGTGGCCCCTCGGACCCCGTTCCGAACGCAGGAACCACGAGTGCCATGAGTGAAGGAACCATGCAGCGACGAGCCCAGCGTGACCAGCGAGCCAAGCGTCTTTCCCGCGTTCTTGTCGGCGCGGCAGCCGTCCCCGTGATGCTGGTGGCAGCCGGCTGCTCCTCGGACTCCGGTTCGGACGAGGGCAAGGAGAAGGCCGCGGACAAGCCGGCCGCGTCCGCGTCCCCGTCCGCGAGTCCGTCCCCGACGGTGCGGGCGGCGGCGTACGGGAAGCTTCCGGAGCCGTGTTCGGTGCTGTCGGAGAAGACGCTGGACGAGCTGGTGCCGAAGGCCGGTGACGGCAAGGAGGGCACGTCGAACGACACGGCGACGCGCGGCAGTTGTTCCTGGGACAGCCTGGACGACAACGGTGTGAAGGGGTCGCAGTTCCGCTGGCTGAGCGTGTCCCTGCTGCGTTTCGACTCGGACGTGGTGCGCGGCGAGGGCGAGAAGCTGGCGCACGACTTCTACACGAAGCAACTGCAGGACACGCAGGCCGCCGAGGGTGCGAAGGACGTGAAGACCACGCCGGTGAGCGGTACGGGCGACGAGGCGTCGCTCGTGAGCTACGACCTGAAGAAGAAGGAAGGCACCTTCAAGCAGCAGACGGTGGTCGCGCGCGCCGAGAACGTCGTCGTCACCGTCGACTACAACGGTGCGGGTCTGGCCGGTGACAAGACGCCGGACGCCGGTGAGCTGGCGAAGGACGCCGAGAAGGCGGCCGAGGAGGCCGTGGCCGCGGTGGTGAAGGCCAACGGCGGGGGCGGTGCGGCGAGCAGCTCGCCGTCGACGTCCTCGGAGGCGTCCCAGGAGCCGGGCGGCGGCTCGGGTGCCGGCTCGGGCGATGGCTCGGGCAATGGCTCGGAGGACGACTCGGACGACTCCCCCAAGCGTTCCTCGAAGGGTGCCTCGAAGTCGTAGCGTCCCGGGGGGCCCGGCCGGTCATCCGTCCTCCCGTACACATGTGCCACTCTGTTCCGCGCAACGACAGGCACTGGGAGGGGAGTACGGGTGGCCGCGCCACTTCAGCTGACACGGATGCACCGCGTTCTCATCGGCGTGGTCGTCTTCGGCGCCGTCATCATCGCCGGGATCGGTTTCGCGGGTTCGTACGCGGCGGTCCGCGAACTGGCCCTGCAGAAGGGCTTCGGGAACTTCAGTTACGTCTTCCCGATCGGCATCGACGCGGGCATCTGCGTCCTGCTCGCGCTCGATCTGCTGCTGACCTGGATCCGCATACCGTTCCCGCTGCTGCGCCAGACGGCGTGGCTGCTGACGGCCGCGACGATCGCGTTCAACGGCGCGGCGGCCTGGCCGGACCCGCTGGGCGTGGGCATGCACGGTGTGATCCCGGTCCTGTTCGTGGTGTCCGTGGAGGCCGCCCGGCACGCGGTCGGCCGGATAGCGGACATCACGGCGGACAAGCACATGGAGGGTGTCCGCCTCACCCGCTGGGTGCTCTCCCCGCTGCCCACCTTCCTGCTGTGGCGGCGGATGAAGCTGTGGGAGCTGCGGTCCTATGAGCAGGTCATCAAGCTGGAGCAGGAACGTCTCGTCTACCAGGCGCGGCTGCGTTCCCGTTTCGGCCGTTCCTGGCGGCGCAAGGCCCCGGTGGAGTCCCTGATGCCGCTGCGTCTGGCCCGTTACGGCGTTCCCCTGTCCCAGACGGCCCCGGCGGGCCTGGCGGCGGCGGGCATCGAGCCGGCGCTGCTGCCGCCCGCGCCGCAGGAGCAGGCGCAGTCACAGGCCGGGGCGCAGGCCGCGTCGTCGGCCCAGGTGGCCCAGGTGGCTCCGGCGGCGGAGAGGCGTCCCGAGCTGACCGGCGCCCGCGAGGCGGAGCGGCCGCCGCAGGCGCCGGAGCCGGAACCGGACCAGAGCCCGTGGTTCAACACGCCCCGCCAGGTCGAGTACCAGGGCGGTTACGACCCGACGTACGACCCGGCCGAGCAGTACGCCTCGTGGTACGAGGAGCAGCAGCGGGCGGACGAGTACCGGGACCAGTACGAGGAGGAGCCGCCCGTCGACGAGCCCTTCCCGGAGCAGACCGGCAGCTTCCCGATCCCGGTCGTCCCGGTCCGTCCCCATGAGCTGGGCGACGGGGCCGGCGCACCGGTCGAGGAGCCGGACGAGGAGGCGTACTACCAGGTCTTCCGGGAGTCGATAGACGACAGCTTCCCGACGCCGCGGGAGTTCGGCGAGAAGATCGAGGCGACGTACGGCATCTCCCTCCCGGACGCGGAGGCCAAGCGCCTGGTCGTCCGCTTCTCCGACCGCTTCCACGCGGAGCTGGAGGAGAACCACATCGCCTGACCGGCGTGCGGTGGACGCGGCGCAGGGGGCACCCGCCAGTGCAGAAAGGCACCTCTCATGCTCACTTCCGTACCCATCGGATGGCTCTGGCTGCTGGCCGCGGCGTCCGTCACGCTGTCCAGCTGCGTCATGGGCAGTTGGATCCCGCTGCGGGGGTTCCGTATCGTCTTTCCGACGGTGATGGTCGTGGGTTGCCTGCTTCTGATCGTCGTCTGCCGGGCGGAGGGCATCGGCCTGGCCGGGGCGCTCGTCATGTACTCGTGCGCCCACATCGCTCTGGTCCTGGGGCTGCTCCCCCAGCGGAAGATGTTCAAGGACATCCTCGAGCGGTGGCGCAGGGGCGAGGCGACCGACCACATCCGGCCCCCGCGTCGGCACCTGGCCTTCTTCGCCGTCTGCACGGTCGTCGTTCTCTTCGCGGGCTTCGCACTGACCCGCTGAGAACCCGGAGAGCCGCGTAGCGGACTGCACGCGGGCCGATACGAGAGGGGGCGCCCGGCGAACACCGGGCGCCCCCTTCGTCGTGCCGGGTGCGGTCAGTCGCCGAGCAGGGTGCGGACCCGGTCCTGGCCGACCGCGAGGAGCAGCGTGGGCAGGCGCGGGCCGGTGTCGCGGCCGACGAGCAGGTGGTAGAGCAGCGCGAAGAAGGTCCGCTGGGCGGTCTTGATCTCCGGCGGCAGTTCCTTCGGCGTGGCGTCGGCGGAGAAGCCGGCCTGGACCTTGGGCACGCCGTAGACGAGGTGGGTGAGCCCGTCCAGCGACCAGTGCTCGGCGAGTCCGTCGAGCAGCAGCCGCAGGGACTGCCGGGACGGCTCGTCGAGGGACTTGAGCAGCTCGGCGTCGGGCTCGGCGCGGACGATGGTGCGCTGGTCGGCGGGGACGTGGGTGTTGATCCACGCCTCGGCCTTGTCGTAGCGCGGGCGGGCCTCGTCCAGGGAGCCCAGCGGGTTGGCCGGGTCGAGCTCGCTGAGGATGCGCAGCGCCTGGTCCTCGTGGCCGGCGGTGATGTCGGCGACGGAGGCGAGGGTGCGGTACGGCAGCGGCCTGGGCGTCCGCGGCAGCTCACCGGCGGCCGTGCGGACGGCGCGCGAGTGGGCGGCGACGTCGGCGGGCAGCGCGGTGCCGTCGGCGACCTTGGCGTCGAGGCGGTCCCACTCGTCGTAGAGCCGCTGGATCTCCTGGTCGAAGGCGATCTTGAAGGACTGGTTGGGCCTGCGGCGGGCGTAGAGCCAGCGCAGCAGCTGCGGCTCCATGATCTTGAGGGCGTCGCCCGGGGTGGGCACACCGCCCTTGGAGGAGGACATCTTCGCCATGCCGCTGATGCCGACGAAGGCGTACATCGGGCCGATGGGCTGCTCGCCGCCGAAGATGCCGACGATCTGCCCGCCGACCTGGAAGGACGAGCCGGGGGACGAGTGGTCGACGCCGCTGGGCTCGAAGATCACGCCCTCGTAGGCCCAACGCATCGGCCAGTCGACCTTCCAGACCAGCTTGCCGCGGTTGAACTCGCTCAGGCGGACCGTCTCGGAGAAGCCGCAGGCGGTGCAGGCGTAGGTCAGCTCGGTCGAGTCGTCGTCGTAGGAGGTGACGGTGGTCAGGTCCTTCTCGCAGTTGCCGCAGTACGGCTTGTACGGGAAGTAGCCGGCGGAGCCGGAGCTGCCGTCGTCCTCGGCGGCGGCGCCGGAGCCCTCGGCGGCCTCCAGCTCGGCCTCGTCGACGGGCTTCTGCTGCTGCTTCTTCGCCGGGGCCTTCTTGGTGCGGTACTGGGCGAGGATCGCGTCGATGTCCTGGCGGTGCCGCATGGCGTGCAGGATCTGCTCGCGGTAGACGCCGGAGGTGTACTGCGCGGTCTGGCTGATCCCGTCGAACTCGACGCCGAGGCCGGCGAGCGCCTCGATCATCGCGGCCTTGAAGTGCTCGGCCCAGTTCGGGTGCGGGGAGCCCTTCGGGGCCGGGACGGAGGTCAGGGGCTTGCCGATGTGCTCGGCCCAGCTCTCGTCGACGCCGGGGACGCCGGCCGGCACCTTGCGGTAGCGGTCGTAGTCGTCCCAGGAGATCAGGTGCCGGACCTGGTGGCCGCGGCGGCGGATCTCGTCGGCGACGAGGTGCGGGGTCATGACCTCGCGCAGGTTGCCGAGGTGGATGGGGCCGGAGGGGGACAGCCCGGACGCGACGACGACCGGTTTGCCCGGGGCACGACGCTCCGACTCGGCGATGACCTCGTCCGCGAAACGGGAGACCCAGTCGGTGGTCTCTGTGCTCTGAGCCACGATCGGCACGTCCTCTTTCCTGGGGTTTCCTGGGATTCCTGAGTTTTCCTGATGTCCTGCTCAGGCAGCCGGTACGGTCGCACGGCTGGCCGCTCCATTCTCCCAGCCCGGCCCGCATCCGCGAAAACCGCTTTTCCTCGGCGCTCCGAAGGGGCCCGGGACCGCGTCGGTGTGCGGCTCCGCCGCGCGGGCGCGGCCGGCCCCCACCGGCCTGCGGCCAAAAACCGTTTCCCCGCCCGTGGGATACTGACCAGGTCTATCTGAACCCACGAGGAGAACGGCTCCCACTCCTATGGCCTCGGTCACGTCGCTCACCGATCTCGTCAACCAGCAGCTGGCGTCCGCGCTCTCCGCCGTCCGGCCGGAGGCACCCGCGGACCCGCTGCTGCGACGCAGCGACCGGGCGGACTACCAGGCCAACGGCATCCTCGCCCTGGCCAAGAAGGCGAAGGCGAACCCGCGGGAGCTGGCGGCCGAGGTCGTCGCGCGGATCACCACCGGCGGCCTGATCGAGGACGTCGAGGTCTCCGGGCCCGGCTTCCTCAACATCACCGTCGGCGACCGGGCGATCACCGAGAACCTGGCCGCGCGGTACGCGGACGGCGAGCGCCTCGGCGTGCCGCTGAAGGCGGACGCGGGCGTCACGGTCGTCGACTACGCCCAGCCGAACGTGGCGAAGGAGATGCACGTCGGCCACCTGCGGTCGGCGGTCATCGGCGACGCCCTGCGCTCCATGCTCGACTTCACCGGCGAGAAGACGATCGGCCGGCACCACATCGGCGACTGGGGCACCCAGTTCGGCATGCTCATCCAGTACCTGTTCGAGCACCCGGGCGAGCTGGCCCCGGCCGACGAGGTCGACGGCGAGCAGGCCATGTCGAACCTGAACCGGGTGTACAAGGCGTCGCGTGCCCTCTTCGACGCGGACGAGGAGTTCAAGGAGCGGGCCCGCAAGCGGGTCGTCGCCCTCCAGTCCGGCGACAAGGAGACCCTCGAGCTGTGGCAGCAGTTCGTGGACGAGTCGAAGGTGTACTTCTACTCCGTCTTCGAGAAGCTCGACATGGAGATCCGCGACGAGGAGATCGTCGGCGAGTCCGCGTACAACGAGGGCATGCCGGAGACCGCCCGCCTCCTGGAGGAGATGGGCGTCGCGGTGCGCTCCGAGGGCGCGCTGGTGGTGTTCTTCGACGACATCCGCGGCAAGGACGACCAGCCGGTGCCGCTGATCGTGCAGAAGGCCGACGGCGGCTTCGGCTACGCGGCCTCCGACCTGACCGCGATCCGCAACCGCGTCCAGGACCTGCACGCGACGACGCTGCTGTACGTCGTCGACGTGCGCCAGTCGCTGCACTTCAAGATGGTCTTCGAGACGGCCCGCCGGGCGGGCTGGCTGGGCGACGACGTCACCGCGCACAACATGGGCTACGGCACGGTGCTCGGCGCGGACGGCAAGCCGTTCAAGACCCGTGAGGGCGAGACCGTGCGGCTGGAGGACCTGCTGGACGAGGCGGTGCAGCGGGCCGCCGAGGTCGTACGGGAGAAGGCGCGGGACCTCACCGAGGAGGAGATCCGGGAGCGGGCCGCGCAGGTCGGCATCGGCGCCGTGAAGTACGCGGACCTGTCGACGTCGCCGAACCGCGACTACAAGTTCGACCTGGACCAGATGGTCTCGCTCAACGGCGACACCTCCGTCTACCTCCAGTACGCCTACGCCCGGATCCAGTCGATCCTGCGCAAGGCCGGCGAGGTCCGCCCCGCCGCCCACCCGGAGCTGGAGCTGCACGCGGCGGAGCGGGCGCTGGGCCTGCACCTGGACGCGTTCGGGGACACGGTCTTCGAGGCGGCCGCGGAGTACGCCCCGCACAAGCTGACCGCGTACCTGTACCAGCTGGCGTCCCTGTACACGTCCTTCTACGACAAGTGCCCGGTGCTGAAGGCCGAGTCGCCCGAGCAGGTGGCCAACCGCCTGTTCCTGTGCGACCTCACGGCCCGCACCCTGCACCGGGGCATGGCCCTGCTGGGCATCCGGACGCCCGAGCGGCTCTGACCCCTCGCGGGTCCCTCGCGCGTTCGAGCAGGCACGCGGCCCGTCCTCTCCTCGGGGGGAGGACGGGCCGCGGCGTTCCGCCGTGCGTGTCACACCGGCAGCGTCAGCCCCTCGGGGACGTCGATGCCGAAGTCCTCCGCCAGCACCCGGCGGGCCGTCGCCCCGTCCGCCACCTTGTGCTCGGTGACCGTGCCGTCGGCGCGGGTCGTGGTGAGGCGGTCGCCGTCGAGCAGCAGGTGCCGGTCCGCCGTGAGGCGCTGCACGTAGGGGCGGCGGGAGAACGGCGACCGGGGGTTGGTGGCGATGTGCCAGTTGATGACCTCGTAGTCGCTCTGCTCGAACGGCTCCGTCGTGAAGGCGTACTGCCCCTGCCAGCCGGCCTCCGCGGACGCTCCGCGGGCCTGGAGCACCCACATCTCCAGCGGCCCCCGGTGCGGCACGCGCACCAGCCGGTGCCGGCGTCCGGCGTCGTGGAACTCGGTGTCCGCGGTCAGCGGCACCGGCTCCAGCAGGGACCCGACGGCGCCGAAGCCGACGTCGGCCAGGTACGGCAGCGGCTCGCCGGGGACCTCGGCCAGCAGTGCCATGTGGGTGCGGGGGCGGTCCTCGAAGCGGTCGGTGCCGACGACGACCCGTGCGGTCAGCCGGGTCACCCGGAAGCCGAGCGCCTCCAGGGCGAGCGCGAAGAGGGTGTTGTGCTCGTAGCAGTACCCGCCGCGCCGCCGCCCGTGGACCAGCTTGGCCATCAGGTCGGCGGGGGCCAGGGAGGGGGCCCCGCCGCCGAGGGCGTCGAGGTTCTCGAACGGGATGGCCCTGAGGTGGGCGAGGTGCACTCCCCGCAGGGTGGCCGTGTCGGTCCGCCGCTCCCCCTCCCAGCCGATCCGTCCGAGGTACGCGTCGAGGTCGAACGGTGTGGTCGGTGCGCTGTCAGCCATACGGCCACCCTAGGAACGCACCGTCCGCCCCGTCCGCCGGCCGCGGCCGGATCCGGTCCCCGCCTTTCGGCCTAGGACCTGGGACCGCAGTGCCGCGCCCAGCCTGCGCAGTCCCTCCGCGATCTCGTCCGGTGTCTGGGTGACGAAGCACAGCCGCATCGTGGCCCGGTCGGGTCCACCGGCGTGGAAGGGGGCGCCGGGGACGTACGCCACGTCGTGCCGGACCGCCTCGGTCAGCAGGGTGGTGGTGTCGTACCCCTCCGGCAGCCGTGCCCACAGGAACATGCCGCCCTCGGGCCGGGTCCACACCGACCCGGCCGGGAGCGCGTCCGGCAGGCCCGCGAGCATGGCGTCCCGGCGTTCCCCGTAGACGGCGGCGACGCGGGCGACGTGGGCGTCCAGGTCGCTGTCGGCCAGGTAGCGGGCGACGGCGAGCTGGTTGACGGTCGGGGTGTGCAGGTCGGCGGCCTGCTTGGCGACCGCGCACGCCCGGCGCAGCCCGGCGGGCGCCCGCAGCCAGCCCAGGCGCAGGCCGGGTGCCATCACCTTGGAGAAGGAGCCCAGCAGCACGGTGCGGTCCCGGGCGCCGTCCAGGGAGGCGATCCACGGCACGCGTCCGCCCTCGAAACGCAGTTCCCCGTACGGGTCGTCCTCGACGATCCACAGCCCGCACCGGCCGGCGACCTCGGCGACGGCGGCACGGCGGGCGGCGGGCATGGTGCGGCCGGTCGGGTTCGAGAAGGTGGGCACGGTGTAGAACAGCTTGGGCCGCTCGCGTGCCACCAGTTCCTCCAGTGCCGCGGGGTCCACCCCGTCCTCGTCGCCGGGGACCGCGATCACCCGGGCGCCCGCGAGGCCGAAGGCCTGGAGGGCGGCCAGGTAGCAGGGGTTCTCGACGAGGACCGTGTCGCCCGGCTCGATCAGGGCGGTGGCGAGCAGGGACAGTGCCTGCTGGGAGCCGGTGGTGACCAGGATGTCGTCGGCGTCGGTGTCCAGTCCGCGTGCCGTGGTGCGGGCGGCGAGCGCCGCGCGCAGGCCGGGCTCGCCCTCGGTGGTGGAGTACTGGAGCGCCTGCGCGGGCGCCTCGGCGAGGACGGCCCGGAACGCGGCGGCGATGCCCTCGGCGTCGAACAGCAGGGGGGCCGGCAGCCCGCCCGCGAAGTTGATCACCTCGGGACGGGCGGTGACGGCGAGGATGTCCCGGACGGGCGAACCTCCGACCGAACGGGCCCGCGCGGCGAGCGGCGGCGTGGGTGCGGCGGCGGTCGGAGCGGCGGCGGCCTGAGTCGATGTCATGTCCGCAGCCTAGGGAAGTACATGCCGTATACAAGAAGCTTTCCGTGATGCGGACGTGCGGGCGGGCGTCAGCCCTCGTTGGCCAGTTCCCAGGCGTCACTGCCGAGGGGGTACGCGTAGTAGGAGTCGTCCTTCGACGCGCTGGTGCGGAACGGCTTGCCGTGGTCGTCGATGCGCAGGATGCCGTGCCGGTCGCCGCTCGACCACTCCAGCTCCAGGTACCAGCTCACGTCGTGGCCGCTGGTGTGCGCCCGGACGTGGAACACCTCCGGGTCGGACTCGGTGACCTTGTACGGGAAGTCCCGCTGCCCTCCCACCGGCAGCGCCATCGGGGTGCCCATGTCGAGCGCGACGTCGAAGGCCTTGGTGTCCACGCCGCCGCCGCAGCCGTTGCCCATCACGTACTGCTTCCAGTCCAGCGGCGGCCCGCTGTTCACCACGCGGACGTGCAGATCGTTGAGGACCACGGTCTCCTCGCCGGTGCCCTGCACGGTGAGGACGACCGTCTGCCGGTTCGCGGAGACCGCGCCGTAGGCGGTGGCCCAGCCGACGGCGTCCTGCTGCACGGGCGGATCCAGCACGTTCTGCGGACTGCGGTCGATCAGGAAGGCGTGCTCGCACGGCACGGACCAGTAGTACGGGTTGGTCGCCACGGTCAGCGCCGGGCCGGTGGCGGGGGCACGGCGGCCCGGCGCGGCCGTGCTCCCGCGCGACGCGGAGGCCGAGGCGGCCCCGGACGGGTCCGGGGAAGCGGACGCGGAGGCCGAGCCGGACGGCGAGGCGGAGACGCTCCCGCTCGGCGGCGCCGGGCGGGGCACGCTCCCGGCCACCGAGGCGGAGGGCGCCGCGGTGGCCCCGGTGACCGCGCGCCACCCCTCGTCGCCGCCGCCCTGCACGAGGTTCGCCACGAGCACCATGGCACCGGCGACGACGGCGACACCGGTCGCCGCGTACAGCGCGGAGCGCCGCCCCCGGCGACGCGGCGCGGTGCGCCCCGACGGCACGTCCGTCACGGTGACGGGGGCGTCGGCGGGGTGGTGGGTTCCGGCGGGGGTTCCGGCGGGGGCGGCCTGGGAGACGGCGGGGGTGTCGGGGGCGACGGGGCCGGGGGATGCGTCGGAGTCGCCGGTGGTGGCGGAGGTCCTGGGGGCGCCGGTGGTGGCGGGCGGCTGGGAGGCGGCGGCTCCGGGAGCCTGCGCCGCCTCGCCGGTCCGGGCGGTCCGGGACGCCTCCCTCCCCTCGGACGCCTCCGGCGTCCCGGCGCCTTCCCCGGCCTCGGCGGACGCGACGGGCTCGGGCGGCGCGGAGGGCGTGAGGGCCTCGGAGGGCGCGGACGGCCCGGACGTCTTGGATGCCTCGGCCGGCTCGGAGGGTTCCGCCTGGGCGCCTCCCTCCGCCTTCTTCACGCCCCGCAGCGCGTCCGCGCGGATCCAGCGCCGGTGGAGTTCGAGCAACTCCTCGGGGGTGGCCCGGCACACCCGGGCGAGGCGCTCGACGGGCGCGAACTCGACCGGTACGACCTCCCCGCTGACGTACCGGTGCAGTGTCGACGCGCTCATGTGCAGCCGCTTGCCCAGTGCCCCGTAGCTGAGCCCGGACCGTTCCTTGAGCTCCCGCAGCAGTTCCGCGAAGTCGTCCCCCGCCACCGTCTCTCCCTCTCCCGCATTCCCGCACCGCGTCCCAGCAGGACACTGTTTCCCCAGGTCAGAGCCGTTCTCGGCGTCCCATTGTCCCGCATGTCGCGGCACTGCTGGCGGCTGGGACGGCCCGGACCCCAAGCTGTGGTCATCCAAGCAGCCGCACCCGGCGAAGCACCGGGCGGCTCACCACCTTCCACCGGAACGGGGACCCGTCATGTCCGCTCGCACCACCCGCACCCGCCTGTTCGCCGCCACCACGGTCGCGCTGGCCGCACTCGCCCTGACGGCCTGTGAGGGAGGTTCGGACACGGGCGCCGAGAGCGGCCCGTCCGCCTCCACGACGGCCACGGGACAGGCCACCCCGTCCGCCGGCGCCTCCGCCTCCACGGGCGGCGACAAGGGGTCGTCCGGCACGGCGGGTTCGGCCACGGGCGCCGGCAACTCCTCCGGCTCCAACGGCTCCTCCGCCTCCGACGGAACCAACGGTTCCAGCAACAAGGGTAGTTCGGCCGGCGGCAACGGCGGAAAGGGCTCCGGCGCCGAGGACGACGTGCCCGGCAAGTGCTCCGCCTCCGACGTGAGGATCACCGCGAAGAAGGTCTCCCGCCCGATCAACCACCTGCTGCTGACCGCCACCAACACCGGCTCGAAGACCTGCATGCTGCCGCCGTACCCGGCCGCCCGCTTCGGCGATGCCCAGGCGGTGCCGTCGGTCGCGGAGTCGACCAAGCCGCAGTCCCTGACCGGGCTCCAGCCGGGCGGGTCCGGCTACGCCGGGGTGCTGCTGTCGGCCGGCGACGGCAGCGGCGAGAACGGCTACGAGGCGAAGACGCTCACCGTCCCCTTCGAGGACGGCTCCATCGCCACGGTCTCCCTGCCCGCCGGCGGCGTCCACGTCGACTCCACGCTGACGGTCACCTACTGGCAGACGGACATGAACGACGCCCTCTCCTACTGAAGAGGGCACCGGTCCTCGTGCGGAAGGCACCGGCCGAGGTCGCTCAGCGCAGGGTGCGGGCGACCTCGGTGGCCCAGTACGTCAGGATGTTGCGCGCGCCGGCCCGCTTGATGCCGGTGAGCGTCTCCAGGATGGCCCGGTCGCGGTCGATCCAGCCCTTCTCGGCGGCGGCCTCGATCATCGCGTACTCGCCGGAGATCTGGTACGCGGCGACGGGCACGTCCACCGCCTCGGCGACCTTGGCCAGGATGTCGAGGTAGGGGCCGGCCGGCTTCACCATCACCATGTCGGCACCCTCCTCCAGGTCGAGCGCCAGCTCCCGCAGGGACTCGCGCGCGTTGGCACCGTCCTGCTGGTAGGTCTTGCGGTCGCCCTTGAGCGAGGATCCGACGGCCTCGCGGAACGGACCGTAGAAGGCCGAGGCGTACTTCGCGGTGTAGGCGAGGATCGCGACGTCCTCCCGCCCGATCTGGTCGAGGGCGTCGCGGATGACCCCGATCTGCCCGTCCATCATCCCGCTGGGGCCCACCACGTGGGCGCCCGCGTCGGCCTGGACCTGCGCCATCTCGGCGTACCGCTCGAGGGTGGCGTCGTTGTCGACCCGCCCCCGCTCGTCGAGGACGCCGCAGTGGCCGTGGTCGGTGAACTCGTCGAGGCACAGGTCGGACATGACGAGCAGCTCGTCCCCGACCTCGGCCCGTACGTCCCGCAGGGCGACCTGCAGAATCCCGTCCGGGTCGGTCCCGGCCGTCCCGAGGGCGTCCTTCTTGCCCTCCTCGGGCACGCCGAACAGCATGATCCCGGAGACACCGGCCTCGACCGCCTCGGCGGCGGCCTTCTTCAGACTGTCCCGGGTGTGCTGCACGACCCCGGGCATCGCCGCGATCGGCACCGGCTCGCCGATGTCCTCCCGCACGAAGGCGGGCAGGATCAGGTCGGCGGGGTGCAGCCGGGTCTCGGCGACCATCCGACGCATGGCGGGGGTGGTCCGCAGCCGCCGCGGCCGGGTTCCGGGAAAGGATCCGTACGTCGTCATACGACCTACGCTACGCCCGCCCCGCCCATGCCTTTGCCGACGCACAGTCGGCCCTGGCCGGCCACGGCCGGGACGGTCACGGCCGGGACGGTCACGCCTGGGGGCGGTTCTCGATCCTCGCCTGTTCGACCAGTTCCTCGTAGGCGTCGGGGTCGTCCAGGTCGTCCCCGCTCAGCAGGAGCACCGACCAGGGCACCGGGCACGGCGGCGCGTGGTCGGGGTCCGGGCACAGCAGGGCGGTGACGCGCTCCTTGATCCTCTCGGCCTCCTCCCGGCTCGCGTACAGCCCCAGCCGCAGCTCGTGGACGCCTCGCTCTTCGGACACTGGCACACACTCCTGTTCAGGGGGGCGAAGTGGGGGGAACGGGGAGGGCCGGACATGACGCGGGGCCTGGCCACAGCCTCTTCCCCGTTCTACCAGACCCCCTCGGCACCACAACGGCACTCGCCGCACCCCGCCGGAACGGGCACATCGCACTCGGCATCCTGCACTGGCGCGCCCTCGAAACCACCGGCGCCGCGTCACCGCCTCGGCTATCCTGCGCCGGGCCCGCCCCACCGGTTCCGCTCCCTGCCCACCTCACGGAGAGAGCACCGCATGCGCAAGCTCGTGTACTACGTGGCCACCACCCTGGACGGTTTCATCGCCGGCCCCGACGGAGCCGATCCCACGGGCCCGGACGGTTTCTGGCCGATCCCCGAGGACTACCTGCGGCACCTCGCGGCGCACTACCCGGAGACCCTGCCCGGTCCCGCCCGGGCGGCGCTGGGCATCACGGCGGAGGGCACCCGCTTCGACACCGTGCTGGAGGGGAGGCGCAGTTACGAGATCGGCCTGAAGGCCGGTCTGACCGACGCCTTCCCCCACCTGCGCCACCTGGTGTTCTCCCGCACCCTCGCCGAGAGCCCGGACCCGGCCGTCGAACTGGTCGCGACCGACCCGGTGGCGAAGGCGCGGGAGCTGAAGCAGGAGGACGGCAAGGACATCTGGCTGGTGGGCGGCGCCGAACTCGCGAGCTCCCTGTACGACGAGATCGACGAGCTGATCCTCAAGACGGCCCCGCTGACCATCGGCGCCGGCATCCCCCTCTTCTCCCACCGCGCCGCCTTCTCCCCCCGCACCTGGCAGGTCACCGACCGCACCCTCCTCGACAGCGGCGCGTCCTTCACCACCTTCACCCGAGCTTCCGGGTAAGCCGTCCCGCCGACGGCTTCAGAAGATCCCCTCCCGGGCGCACCACTCGGCGAACCCACCGGGCTCGAAGGGGAGACGGTACTTGCCCGCAAGCAGGTCGTCCGTCAGCGCAAGCACCCCGCACTCACCGACGTTGCGCCCGTCCGGTCCGACCAGTTGACGTTCGTGGTGGGCGAAAGCCGCGAGTTGGGCGGGCGTTTCGAGGAGGGACGGTCCGGATCCAGTCGGCGTCGAGAACAGAGTCCAGGTGGCGGTGCTGCGCCGTCCCGTTGCGTGACTCCCCGCGACCACGTCGGGGATCACCACGTGGTGCTCCCCGGGCCAAGGTCGCCATGTCCACCCCGTAGTGACTGGCGGCGCGCACGGCGGCGTCCCGCCCTCTCGGTGACGACCGCCCCGACGGCACTCCCCGCGCGCCGCTCAGGCGGCTCGGGAAGCCTCGCGGACGCTCCCTGCCCCGGCCCGGCAGTCACGGCAGCGGCCGGGGTGCGGGGCCCGGAAGGCACGCTCACAGCCGTCACAGGTCTGGAAGGGGTCGGGGCGGTGGCAGGTGCCCTCGCTCGCCACGGGCGCCGGGGCCGCCGGCAGGGGCGGCGGCAGCAGCTCGGCGAGCCGGTAGGCGAGCACACCGGCCGCGCGCCGCATGTCCGCCGGAAGGTCGAAGGTCAGGACGCGGCGGACGGCGTCGGCCGTGGCGCCCCGCTCGAACCACCGGACGACACCCGGCGCCAACGCGTTCACGTCCCGGGCCGAGAGGATGAGCCGTTCGTCGACGCGGCGCAGCCCCGCCAGCAGGGCGACGGCCTCCTCCCGACGCGGGTCCCCGTCCTCCTCCCGCACCTCGTCCGGAACGGCCGCCCCGGGCTCGTCCACTCGCACACGGGCGGCCGTTGGAGCGGCGTCGCTCCGGGACGGCGACTGCTGTGGCGCCGGGGCGGGTTGGTCGTCCTCCTGGGACGGCTCGGGCGTCGCCGACGCCGCGGGGCGGGCCACGGACTCCCGCTCCCGGACGACGGCCAACGGCCGCTGCCGCACCTCGGGCGACACCAGCCGCTCCGGCACGTGGTGGGCGTACGTCCGCGTCACGATCTTCCCCGTCTCCGAGCGCTCGCGCACCCGCTCCAGGTAGCCGTGCTCCTCCAACTCCCGCAGCGCGGCCGCGATCCGCTGCCGTCCCTCGGGGAAACGCCCGGACAGGGTGCGGATGTCGACGAGCGCACCATCGGGCAGCGAAAAGATGTGCGCGGCCAGCCCGATCGCGGTGAGCGACAACTGGGCGTGCTGGGCGAGGTGGTTGCCGATGACGACGTACTGGGTCGGCTGGTGGATGCGCACCTGGTTGACTCCGGAGTGGGTGGTGGTCCGGCGAACCCCCTGCTTCGGGCGCGCGACGGCACTAGGCTTGTACTCAGCCATGGGGAAGCTCACTTCTTCCTCGTTGGTCAGGCCCTCGCCCGGGAGTCCTACGTCCCGGCGGGGGCCGTTTCCTGTCTCTGGTCGGTCGGTGAAGGCGCGACGTACTCGCCTCACGCCGAGCCTGCACGCCCACGCGCCCGACACGCCACCCATTCGGCGGCTTTTCACCCGCCCGTGTGATCAGGGCCGGGTTTGGTTGGTTGGGTAGGTTTTTTCCCCGGGTTATTTGGTCTTTTACCGCCCGAAGCCCCGCCGCCCGCGATCCCGGGCTTCGGCACGGCGGCCACCCGAGCACCCCTATGAACTGATCATCGGTGAAGATCCAGCTCGGCCCACACGGTCTTCGTCGGCACCGGCCCGCACCGCACGCCCCAGCGATCGGCCAACTCCTCCACGAGCAGCAGCCCGTACCCCGATTCCGCGCCCGTGCCCACAGCCGCCCGGGGACCGGCCGGAAGCCGGTCGCCCCGGGCATCGGTCAGCTCGATGCGGAGAGTGCCCGGCGGGACGAGGGAGAGCGCGAGCCGGAAGCTGCGTCCGGGGACCCGGCCGTGCAGGGCGGCATTCGCCGCGAGTTCGGCCACGACCAGCCGGGCCGGGTCCAACGGCAGCCCCCACTCCCGCAGTTGCTCGGCCGCGAGCAGCCGGGCGAGACGCGCACCGCGACGCGTGGCCGACAGCGGCAGGGAGAAGTGGTGCAACGGAACGCGATGGGTGGAGATTCCCTGATTCATGTCACCCAGCGTGTTCACACGCGCATACGCTGTGAAGACGGCTGGCCCGTGCGGACGGTGGCTGTCCGTGACGCGTCCGGTTCCGTCCGGGCCGTACGGGGTGACCGGGAGCGGGCGCGGGGGTTGGACCGGGGAAGGGCGCGGCGAGAGGGCGGGCGCATGAGCGACGGGGACGTGAACCCGGAGGACGAGGAAGCCGGGGCCGTGATGCGGACGATCGCACGGCAGCTGAAGCTGTGGCGGGAGTCCGCCGGCCTCACCCAGGCGGAGTTCGGGGCGGCCATCGGGTACGGCGAGGAACTGGTCTCCTCGGTGGAACGGGGACGGAGGATTCCCCGCCCGGAGTACCTGGACGCGGCGGACGAGGCGCTGAGCGCGGGCGGCCGGCTCGCGGCGATGAAGAAGGACTTGGCAGAAGTCCGTTATCCCAAGAAGGTGCGGGACGTTCGCCGCCTGGAGATCGAGGCCGTACAGATCTGCTCGTACAACAACTCGGTTGTGGACGGGCTCCTTCAGACCGAAGATTACGCGCGGGCCGTCTTCAGCTCGCGTCGACCGCCGTTCAGCGAGGATGAGTTGGAGCAGAACGTCGCGGCGCGACTGGCCCGCCAGGAGGTCGTCACGAGGGTAACCGCCAGGCCCGTGCTCAGTTTCGTCCTGTGCGAAGCGACGCTACGGCGACCGATCGGGGGCAAGATGGTCATGCGGGGGCAGCTCGAACGACTCCTGGATGCCGCTCGGCTTCCCCACGTCGACCTCCAGGTCCTTCCTCTCGGGAGCGAGGAGAACTCGGGAATCGACGGTTCCTTCCGACTGCTGAAACTCAAGGATGGATCAACCGTGGGACTCGGTGAAGCGGCACTCACCAGCCGCGTCTATTCCAGCCCCAAGGAGACCACCGTCCTCGACATGCGCTATGGGATCATCCGGGCGCAAGCCCTCACGCCGCGGGAGTCCCTGGCCCTCATCGAGCAACTGCGGGAAGACACATGAGCCTCAAGCCCAGCTCCGAGCTGAAGTGGATAAAGAGCAGCTACAGCACGTCCGACGGACCGTCCTGCGTGGAAGTGGCCGCCGTCCCGGAGCGTGTCCTCGTCCGAGACTCCAAGAATCCCACCGGCCCCCGCCTCTCCCTCACCCCCACCACTTGGGCGGCCTTCCTGCCGCACGCCGCCGCCCACTGACGCGAACGACAGTGGGGGCGCCCCCAAGGAGCGCCCCCACCTCACGTCACCTCACGACCTCACGTCGACGTCCGCCGCCTCCGCGCCCCCGGCCGCCGCTCGCTCGGGCGCGTCACCGGGTCGCCGGCGTCGAGCGCCGCCGCGCGGCGGCGCAGGCCGAAGTCGGCCAGGGCCTCCGCCAGCTTGTTGACGGACGGCTCGGGAGCCATCACGTCGACGCGCAGCCCGTGCTCCTCGGCCGTCTTGGCCGTGGCCGGGCCGATGCACGCGATCACCGTGACGTTGTGCGGCTTGCCCGCGATGCCGACCAGGTTCCGCACCGTGGACGACGAGGTGAACAGCACCGCGTCGAAACCGCCGCCCTTGATCGCCTCCCGGGTCTCGGCAGGCGGCGGCGAGGCGCGCACCGTCCGGTAGGCGGTGACGTCGTCGACCTCCCAGCCCAGCTCGATCAGCCCGGCGACCAGCGTCTCCGTGGCGATGTCGGCACGCGGCAGGAAGACGCGGTCGATCGGGTCGAAGACCGGGTCGTACGGCGGCCAGTCCTCGAGCAGACCGGCGGCCGACTGCTCGCCGCTCGGCACCAGGTCGGGCTTCACGCCGAAGGCGATGAGCGCCTTGGCGGTCTGCTCGCCCACCGCGGCGACCTTGATGCCCGCGAAGGCACGGGCGTCCAGCCCGTACTCCTCGAACTTCTCCCGGACCGCCTTCACCGCGTTGACCGAGGTGAACGCGATCCACTCGTAGCGGCCCGTCACCAGGCCCTTGACCGCCCGCTCCATCTGCTGCGGGGTGCGCGGCGGCTCGACCGCGATGGTCGGCACCTCGTGCGGCACGGCCCCGTAGGACCTGAGCTGGTCGGAGAGCGACGCCGCCTGCTCCTTGGTGCGCGGCACCAGGACCTTCCAGCCGAACAACGGCTTCGACTCGAACCACGACAGCTGCTCGCGCCGGGCGGCGGAGGAACGCTCGCCGACCACGGCTATGACCGGCCGGCCGCCGTCCGGGGACGGCAGCACCTTGGCCTGCTTCAGCGTCTGCGCCACCGTGCCGAGCGTGGCCGTCCAGGTGCGCTGCCGCGTCGTCGTACCGGCGATCGTCACCGTCAGCGGGGTGTCCGGCTTGCGGCCGGCCGACACCAGCTCACCGGCGGCCGCGGCCACCGAGTCCAGCGTCGTCGACACCACGACCGTGCCGTCGGAGGCGCCGACCTCGGTCCAGCACCTCTCGGACGCCGTGCGGGCGTCCACGAACCGCACGTCGGTGCCCTCGGCGTCCCGCAGCGGCACACCGGCGTACGCGGGCACGCCGACGGCCGTCGCGATACCGGGGACGACCTCGAAGGGCACCCCGGCCGCGGCGCACGCGAGCATCTCCTCGGCGGCGTCCGTGTCCAGCCCCGGGTCCCCGGTGACCGCACGGACGACCCGCCTGCCGCCCCGCGCGGCCTCCATGACAAGATGTGCGGCATCCCGCACAGCGGGGACACCGGCGAGAGTTGACGCGCCGTCAACGACCGCCAGCCTGGGTGCGCCTGTGCCCGCTTCGGGGTGGACGGAGGAGTCCGCGGACGGGTCCCCGTCCGTGTTCACCTCGGTGACGCCCTGCCGCGCGTGCGTCCGTACGACGTCGAGCACCTCGTGCCCGGCGACGAGGACGTCCGCGTTCGCCAGCGCCTCCACGGCGCGCAGAGTCAGCAGTCCCGGATCTCCGGGTCCGGCACCGAGGAAGGTGACGTGTCCGTGTTCCGGACAGGCGGGAAAGGTGGTGGGGCTCACTGTGCTCGCTCCCCCATCAGACCGGCCGCGCCCTGGGCGAGCATCTCGGCGGCGAGTTCGCGGCCGAGTGCGTGTGCCGCCTCGTGCGTCTGGGGCACGGGACCGGTGGTGGACAACTGCACCAGCGTCGAGCCGTCGGTCGTGCCGACGACGCCGCGCAGGCGCATTTCCTTGACAGACTGCCTGTCGGCCTGGGGGTCCCCCCGCTCGAGCGGAGCCGAGAGTGGGGGAAGGTCGGCCAGCGCCCCCACGGGTGCGCTGCAGCCGGCCTCCAGGGCGGCGAGCAGTGACCGCTCGGCCGTGACGGCGGCCCGCGTGAACGGGTCGTCGAGCTCGGCGAGCGCGGCGATGAGTTCCGCGTCGTCCGCGGGGCACTCGATCGCCAGGGCCCCCTGGCCGGGGGCGGGCAGCACCGCGTCGACCGACAGGAAGTCGGTCACCTCGTCGATGCGGCCGACCCGGTTCAGTCCGGCGGCGGCCAGCACGACGGCGTCGAGCTCCCCGCTGCGGACGTACCCGATGCGGGTGTCGACGTTGCCGCGGATCGGGACCGTCTCGATCTCCATTCCGTGGGCGCGGGCGTACGCGTTCAGCTGCGCCATGCGGCGCGGCGCGCCGGTGCCGACGCGCGCCCCGCGGGGCAGGTCGGTGAACTTCAGCGCGTCCCGGGCGACGATGACGTCCCGCGGGTCCTCGCGGACGGGGGTGGCCGCCAGGACCAGTCCCTCGTGCGGCGAGGTGGGGAGGTCCTTGAGCGAATGAACCGCGAAGTCGACCTCACCCCGCAGCAGCGCCTCGCGCAGCGCGGCGACGAACACGCCCGTGCCGCCGATCTGGGCCAGGTGTTCCCGGGACGTGTCGCCGTACGTGGTGATCTCGACGAGCTCCACAGGCCGTCCGGTCACCTGGCTCACGGCATCCGCCACCTGCCCGGACTGGGCCATGGCGAGCTTGCTCCGCCGTGTCCCCAGCCTCAGTGCCTTCTCAGTCATGCCGGCCCTCGGTTCTTCTCAGTGCTGTTCTCGGTCCGCGAGACGGAGGCCACCGTCTCCTGGTCGAGGTCGAACAGGGTGCGCAGCGCGTCCGCGTACCCGGCACCGCCCGGCTCGGCGGCGAGCTGCTTGACCCGCACCGTCGGCGCGTGCAGCAGCTTGTCGACCACACGCTTGACGGTCTGGGTGATCTCGGCGCGGTGCTTGTCGTCCAGGCCCGGCAGCCGCCCCTCCAGCCGGGCGATCTCCCCGGCGACCACGTCGGCGGCCATGCTGCGCAGCGCGACGACGGTCGGGGTGATGCGCGCGGCCCGCTGGGCGGCACCGAACGCGGCGACCTCGTCGGCGACGATACGGCGGACCATCTCGACGTCGGCGGCCATCGGCGCCGCGGACGGGGTCCGGGTGTCGGCCCCCGCGGCCGAGGCGCCGGCGAGCGACTCGATGTCCACCAGGCGCACCCCGGCCAGCCGGTGCACGGCGGCGTCGACGTCGCGCGGCATGGCGAGGTCGAGGAGGAAGAGCACGGGCTGCGGACGCGGCACCCCGGCGACCGGCTCGGGCCGGCGCCGCTCGGGGATCCGGCCGACGGTCGCGGCCGTCGCGGCGAGCGCGCCGATCAGCTCGGCGTCCGCCTCCGGTCCCGGCCGCCCGGCCTCGCGCGGCCGGTCCACGGCCGTACCGCCGGCGGCCCAGACCCCGTGCTGCTCCAGTGTCGCCGCGTCCATGCCGGCCACGGCGGCCTCCCCCATGACGGAGAAGCCGGACTGCACGGCGGACAGGTCCAGCGGGCAGTTCTCGTCGGCGCCGGCGCCCGGCAGGGGCGTTTCGGCACCGTGCCGCGTCCCGGCGGGGCCGGCGTCCGTGTCCGGACGGGCGTCGTCGGGAGCGGCGGCGGGCACGCCGGTGCGGCCCTCCACCGCCGCCGCGACGGCGTCGGCGGTCAGGACGAGCCCGGTCGCACCGGTGCAGGAGACGGCCACGTCGGCACGTGCCAGCTCGGCCGGCACCGACGACATCGGTACCGCGCGGGCCAGCACGTCCGTGTCGTCGCCCTCGGTCAGGATCTGTGCGAGCCGCTCGGCCCGCTCGAAGGTCCGGTTGGCGACGACGATCTCGGCGACCCCGGCGCGCGCCAGCGTGGCGGCGGCCAGCGAGGACATCGAACCGGCGCCGATGACCAGCGCCTTCCGTCCCCGCGCCCACGTCTGCACGTCGGCCCCCGCGGCGAGCTGCTCCAGGCCGAAGGTGACCAGGGACTGCCCGGCGCGGTCGATGCCGGTCTCGGAGTGGGCCCGCTTGCCGACCCTGAGCGCCTGCTGGAACAGGTCGTTCAGCAGCCGTCCGGCGGTGTGCAGGTCCTGGGCACGGGCCAGGGAATCCTTTATCTGGCCGAGGATCTGTCCCTCGCCGACCACCATCGAGTCGAGCCCGCAGGCCACCGAGAACAGGTGGTGGACGGCCCGGTCCTCGTAGTGCACATAAAGATAAGGAGTGAGCTCGTCCAGACCGACCCCGCTGTGCTGGGCGAGGAGCGTGGACAGCTCGGAGACACCGGCGTGGAACTTGTCCACGTCGGCGTAGAGCTCGATGCGGTTGCAGGTGGCCAGCACCGCGGCCTCGGCGGCCGGTTCGGCAGCGACCGTGTCCTGCAGCAGCTTGGACTGCGCGTCCGCGCTCAGCGAGGCCCGCTCCAGGACGCTGACGGGGGCACTGCGGTGACTCAGTCCGACGACGAGGAGACTCATGCCGGCATCACGGCGGGCACGTCCCCGTCGGGTCCCTGGTCGGCGGCCGGCTGCTGCCTGCGCGCGGCGACGGGCGGCACGGCGGAGCCGGCCGCGGCCTCCTCACCGGCCTTGCGCTGCTCGTGGAAGGCGAGGATCTGCAGCTCGATGGAGAGGTCGACCTTGCGCACGTCGACGCCCTCGGGGACGTTCAGCACGGTCGGCGCGAAGTTCAGGATGGAGGTGACACCGGCGGCCACGAGCCGGTCGCAGACCTGCTGGGCGGCACCGGCGGGGGTCGCGATCACGCCGATGGAGACACCGTCGTCCTGGATGATCTTCTCCAGCTCGTCGGTGTGCTGCACCGGGATGCCCGCGACGGGCTTCCCGGCCATCGCCGGGTCGGCGTCGATGAGCGCGGCGACACGGAAACCGCGGGACGTGAACCCGCCGTAGTTGGCGAGCGCGGCACCGAGGTTGCCGATACCGACGATCACGACCGGCCAGTCCTGGGTGAGCCCCAGTTCGCGGGAGATCTGGTAGACGAGATACTCGACGTCGTAGCCGACGCCCCGGGTCCCGTAGGAACCGAGGTAGGAGAAGTCCTTGCGCAGCTTCGCGGAGTTGACTCCCGCCGCGGCCGCCAGCTCCTCGGAGGAGACCGTGGGCACCGAGCGCTCCGACAGAGCGGTGAGAGCTCGGAGGTACAGCGGAAGCCGGGCGACGGTGGCCTCGGGAATCCCTCGGCTGCGGGTCGCCGGTCGGTGTGTTCGGCCAGTTGCCACGGTGCTCCTGCGGGTAGAGCGGGGCTGTAGGCGGTCATACGTCCCTACATGACCGCCCCGTCGAATGCAGGCTATGTCTTTGTGAACGCGTGCACAAAGATGGTGTCCGATTTGCCCGGCCAACGTGACCGGGGTCACGCACCCCCGGCGCGCGAAACGGGAACCGGCGCTCACCCGCCTGCGTTCCTTGTCCATCGGGGGCAAAGCCGCCCACGCTCCTCACGATCGACGCCCCCGAGACCATGTCGCCATCGATCCTAAGCGACCATCCGGATTACTTGGACTGATCGGTCAGTGCCCTGCGCAGGCGCTCCTCGTTCACACGCCAGAAGGTGTGCTGCCTGCCGTCGACCAGGACGACGGGGATCTGCTCCCAGTACTGGTCGTGGAGGCGGCGGTCCTCGGTGATGTCCTTCGTCTCCCAGGGGACCCCCAGGCCGGCGCAGACCTTCTCGACGACGAGCTGTGCGTCATCACACAGATGACAGCCGGGTTTGCGGATGAGGGTGACGAGATGGTTCTCGGAGTGCGGAGGCGACTGCGGGCGCTCGGCGGTCGCAGCGGTCGCAGCAGCCTCGGTGGTCTCGGTGGTCTCGGGGCCCTCCGGCGACTGCGGGGCCCTGCGGCGGAAGAGGGGACTCATGCCCGCCATTCTCGCCCGGCCCCGGCCGCGGCCCCCGCGGACTCCTCCGGCACACACCCCCGCGACAGCGACCCGGCACCCCGGTCGTGGCGGCCCCCGCACGGTGCCGTCGCCCAGAGTTCACGGTCCGCGAACCTCTCGGGTCCGAAGCCTCCGAACAGACTGGCTATGCTCACGGGCATGGCCGCTCTCGGATGGCTCACCCCCCGTAGGCGCTCCGCCACGGCGCGGAGCGTGTTGGCAGGCGAGGCCTCGGCGGAGGCAGCACGCAAGTCCACCCAGGACGTCCCGGTCCCCGCGGGCGGCGAGGAACCGGAGTTCCCCGTCCACGGCGACGACCGCGCGGCCGCCTTCTTCGACCTCGACAACACCGTGATGCAGGGCGCCGCGCTCTTCCACTTCGGCCGGGGCCTGTACAAACGGAAGTTCTTCGAGACCCGCGACCTGGCCCGGTTCGCCTGGCAGCAGGCGTGGTTCCGGCTCGCCGGCATCGAGGACCCCGAGCACATGCAGGACGCCCGCGACTCGGCGCTGTCCATCGTCAAGGGCCACCGCGTCTCCGAGCTGAAGTCGATCGGCGAGGAGATCTACGACGAGTACATGGCCGAGCGGATCTGGCCGGGCACCCGGGCGCTCGCCCAGGCCCACCTCGACGCCGGCCAGAGGGTGTGGCTGGTCACCGCGGCCCCGGTGGAGATCGCCCAGGTGATCGCCCGCCGCCTGGGCCTGACCGGCGCGCTCGGCACGGTCGCCGAGTCGATCGGCGGCGTCTACACCGGCAAACTGGTCGGTGAACCGCTGCACGGTCCCGCCAAGGCCGAGGCGGTCCGCGCCCTGGCCGCGGCCGAGGGCCTGGACCTGTCCCGCTGCGCCGCCTACAGCGACTCGCACAACGACATCCCGATGCTGTCGCTCGTCGGCCATCCGTACGCGATCAATCCCGACGCGAAACTGCGCAAACACGCACGCGAGCTGGACTGGCGGCTGCGCGACTACCGCACCGGCCGCAAGGCGGCCAAGGTCGGCATCCCGGCCGCGGCCGGCGTCGGCGCGGTGGCGGGCGGCACGGCGGCGGCCATCGCACTGCACCGCCGCCGCCGCTGACGCGTCGGCCGGGGCTTCCGGCCCGCCTGCGCCCTGCCCCTGCGCCCTGCCCCTGCTTCCCGGCCCCTGCTTCCCGCCCGCGGCACACGCAGCGTCACCGTCGCCGTCACCCGCCGCGACAGGTCCCGACCGCCTCCGGCCCCGTCCGGCTCGGCCCGCCAATCCCTCTGGCGTACCCCCCAGGGGCCCTGTTCAGTCCCCTTCTCCCACATCGAGCACAACACGCACAGCAGTCACCCGGAATTCGAACCGTTTCAGTCGTCAAGCGATCGTTCTGGCACACCCGAACGGGCGTCAACCGACCACAGAAGCGTCGTAATCGATGATTTGAGCAACTGGGCGTAGCAGCACCTGTACTAAGCGTTATTCTCCTCAGACGCAATCCGGTACCCCACCTTCGCTACGACGGGTGAACGGTTCCGTACTGCACGTGATGGAAGCTCTGCCTCTGGGAGTCCCGTGTACCCACACGTCGGGGTTGACGCCTCGGGCCTGGCTACGCTGCGCGCAACGGTCAAATCAGCCCAGGACCTGTTGCGCGTCTTCGTCCCCACCGCGTACGCCGTCCCCGCCCTCGCCGCGGCCACCGCCCCCGTCGGCCCGTGCTATGCACTGGCCGAGGGGAGCGCCGCCGTCGGCAGACGGGCCCGGTCGTCCTCGTCCGGGTCCGCCGCCACCCACCGCCGCCCCGCCGCGGACAGCGACAGCGCCCGCATGATGGACCTGGTCGAACGGGCCCAGGCCGGCGAGACCGACGCGTTCGGGCGGCTCTACGACCAGTACAGCGACACCGTCTACCGCTACATCTACTACCGCGTGGGCGGCAAGGCGACCGCCGAGGACCTCACCAGCGAGACCTTCCTGCGGGCCCTGCGGCGCATCGGCACCTTCACCTGGCAGGGCCGCGACTTCGGCGCCTGGCTCGTGACCATCGCCCGCAACCTCGTCGCCGACCACTTCAAGTCCAGCCGCTTCCGGCTGGAGGTCACCACCGGCGAGATGCTCGACGCCAACGAGGTCGAGCGGTCCCCCGAGGACTCCGTCCTCGAGTCGCTCTCCAACGCCGCCCTGCTCGACGCCGTACGCCGGCTCAATCCGCAGCAGCAGGAGTGCGTCACCCTCCGCTTCCTCCAGGGCCTGTCCGTCGCGGAGACCGCCCGCGTCATGGGCAAGAACGAAGGCGCCATCAAGACCCTCCAGTACCGGGCCGTCCGCACCCTGGCCCGGCTGCTGCCGGACGACGCGCGCTGAGTTTCCGGCACCCCCGAGGTGCCACCACCCTCCGCATTCCCCAAGTCACCACAGGTGAGCGCCTGTTGAGTCCGCCGTCCGATCACCAGCCGTCCGTAACCCAAGTGCCGCGCCGCTCGTTGTGCGGGATGCAGGCTCCCTGTGGTCACTCCCCGGCCGATTCCGATCACACGATCGTGTGGGTGTGCTCGGGGCGTGCAACCCTCAGGACCCCCTGGGGAGTCGACCGTCATGACGAGAGGAGGTGCCGCCAGTGATCGCGAACGTATCGGCGCACCGGCGGGCGAACGCCTTCGCCCAGGCTCTGGAGGAGCAGTCCGATCCCGGGGCGGCGGCCGAGCAGTCCGAAGGACCGGCATCCGCCGGGGCCGTCGCGGAACAGACCGAACAGGGACGTCTGCTGTCCCTCGCCGCCGGTCTCGAGGCACTGCCCCGGCCGGAACTGGACCCCGAGGTGAAGGTCGTCCAGCGGGCCCGGCTCGTGGCCGCGTTCGAGGCCATGGTGCAGGAGGGCGGCGGGGCGGCGGACCCTTCGGTGCCCGAGCAGCGCCGGGCCCGCGGCGCCCACCGGGCGACCCCGCTGGGAAAGTTCCGGCCGCGTTCCCGGCTGGCCAAGGGCCTCACCGCCGGCGGGCTGAGCGTGAGTGTCGCCGCCGGAGCCTTCGGCGGAGTCGCCGCTGCCAGTTCGGACGCGCTGCCCGGTGACTCGCTCTACGGCCTCAAGCGCGGCATAGAGGACTTCAAGCTCGGTCTCGCCGACGGGGACGACGAGCGGGGCCGGGCCTACCTCGACCTGGCGTCGACCCGGCTGAGCGAAGCCCGCCGGCTGATGGAACGCGGTCGCAGCGGGCCCCTCGACCACGAATCCCTCGGCGAGATCCGCCGCGCCCTGTCCGGCATGCGGCACGACGCCTCCGAAGGCCACCGCCTGCTCAGCGCGGTCTACGCCCGCAACCCCGACTCCCTCGACCCCATGCGGGCGCTCTCCGCCTTCTCCCGCTCGCACCGGGACGTCTGGGGGGCGCTGCGCGACCGGCTGCCCGTGCAGCTCGGGGACGTCAGCGAGGAGGTGACGTCGGTGTTCGACGCCATAGAGGACGACGTGGCCCCGCTGGAGCCCCTGCTCCCGCAGCCGCCCGACCAGGACGACGCCACCGGCGACGACACCCGGCCGGACCGCTCCGTACCGGCCACCCCCGACACACCCGGCACCGGACGCTCCACGACACCCGGCACCGGCAGCGGCGGCCCGTCCGAGCGCGGGGGGCACACCGACAGCAGCTCCCCCAGCGAGTCCACCGACGCCGACGACCGTGACGGGGGCCTCCTCGGCGGTAGCACGGGCGGACTGCTCGACCCGCCGCAGAGCAACGACAGCACCGCCCCGCCCACGGGCGACGACACCCCGGCCCCCGAGCCGGACGTCACCCTCCCGCCCCTCCTCCCGGGCCTCCTGCCCGGCCTGGGCATCCACGGCGAGGACGCGGACTGAGGTCACGGACCGAGGGCACGGACCACGGACCGAGGGCACGGCCCGAGCAGACGGCGGTGTGCGGCGACGGGGGCTCTCCCGTCACCGCACACCGCCGTCCCGCGTCGCCGTCTAGAAGAACACCGACCTCCGCTGGACCAGCAGCTTGTAGAGCGTGTGCTGGATCTGTTCCCTGACCTGGTCCGTCAGGTTGAACATCAGCATCGGATCCTCGGCCGCCTCCGGCGGATAGCCGTCCGTGGGAATCGGCTCACCGAACTGGATCGTCCACTTCGTCGGCAACGGCACCGCACCCAGCGGCCCCAGCCAGGGGAACGTCGGCGTCAGCGGGAAGTACGGGAACCCCAGCAGCCGCGCCAGCGTCCTGGCGTTCCCGATCATCGGATAGATCTCCTCCGCCCCGACGATCGAGCACGGGACGATCGGCGTGCGCTGCCGCAGCGCCGTCGACACGAAACCACCGCGCCCGAAGCGCTGCAGCTTGTACCGCTCGCTGAACGGCTTCCCGATGCCCTTGAAGCCCTCCGGCATCACCCCGACCAGCTCGCCCTGGGACAGCAGCCGTTCCGCGTCCTCCGCGCACGCCAGCGTGTGCCCCAGCTTGCGGGCCAGCTCGTTGACGACCGGCAGCACGAACACCAGGTCCGCCGCCAGCAGCCGCAGATGCCGGCCGGCCGGATGATGATCGTGCACCGCGACCTGCATCATCAGCCCGTCCAGCGGCAGCGTCCCGGAGTGGTTGGCGACGATCAGCGCCCCGCCCTCGGCCGGGATGTTCTCCACACCCTTCACGTCGACCCGGAAGTACTTCTCGTACACCGGGCGCAGCAGCGACATCAGCACCTGGTCGGTGAGTTCGGCGTCGTAACCGAAGTCGTCGACCTCGTAGTCGCCGGTCAGGCGGCGCCGCAGGAAGGCCAGGCCGCTCGCGACACGGCGTTCCAGACCGCCCTCCGCGTCCTTGTCCGGCACCTCGGCCGCCCCGGGAGCCTCCTCCGGGGCCGCGGCGGCCCCGTCCACGGGCAGCGGCTGCACCTCGCGCACCGGCACGGGCTCCGCCGCGCCGCCCTTGCGCCTGTTCCCCCCGCCCCGGCGCCGTGCCGGGCGCTGCCCCGTCGTGCCCCCGCCGCCTGCCCGGGACCGGTCGTCGTCGAACGGAATGACCTTGGCGTCCGCCATCGTTGTGCGCTCCTCAGTTGGCGCTCTGCGTCGGGAGGGGGCCGCTGCCCCTCAGGGACAGCTCCGCGATCCGGTCGACGGCCCCCGCGAGGGTCTCCGGCGGCAACAGCCCGGGGCCGCGGCCCCGCGCGAAGTCCGCGAACGTCTCGGCCGTCGAGTACTTCGGCCGGAAACCCAGGGTCTCGCGCATCTGCGTGGTGTCCACGACCCGCCCGTGGGTGAGCAGCCGGATCTGCTCCGGGGAGAAGTCCGTCATCCCCAGCGTACGCACGAGCGAGCCCGCCCAGGTGACCGCCGGCAGCAGCACCGGCACCGTGGGGCGCCCCAGCCGGCGCGAGCACTGGGACAGCAGCAGGACCCCGTCCCCGGCGATGTTGAACGTGCCGCTGTTCAGCGTGCCACGGCGCGGCTCGTGCGAGGCGATCCGCAGCACCTCGATCACGTCGTCCTCGTGCACGAACTGCAGCCGCGGGTCGTAGCCGAACACCGTCGGCAGCACCGGCAGCCCGAAGTACGACGTCAGCGGCGTGTCCACGTTCCGGCCCAGGATGTTGGCGAACCGCAGCACGCACACGGCGACGTCCGGCCGCCGGCGCGCGAAGCCCCGCACATACCCCTCGACCTCCACCGCGTCCTTCGCGAAACCGCCGCTGGGCAGCGACTTGGGCGCGGTGGTCTCCGTGCACACGGCGGGGTCGCGGGGCGCGGAACCGTAGACGTTGGTACTGGACTTGACCACGAGCCGCTTCACGGCCGGGGACTTCTGGCAGGCGCCGAGCAGCTGCATCGTGCCGATGACGTTGGTCTCCTTGACCGACGTACGGCTGCCGCCGCCCAGCGGGGTGCCGGTGACGTCCAGGTGGACGACCGTGTCGGCGCCGGTCTCCGCCACCACCCGCCCGATGGCCGACTGCCGGATGTCGGCCTGCACGAACTCCGCGCCGCCCAGATGGTGCTCCGGTGCGACGACGTCCACGCCGACGACCCGGTCCACCTCGGGATCGCGCAGGATCCGTCTCACGAACCGGCCCCCCAGCTGACGGGCCACTCCGGTAACGAGCACGACCTTTCCCAAGACCAGCGCCTTCCTTCCGCCCTGCGTCGTCCAGCTCCGTCGTTCCCTGCGTCTGCCCGTACCCTGCCGCGCCGCCCGCCCCCGGGCCAACCCAGCCGGCCGGTGTCGCGCTGTGATGACCGCCGGATGCAGCACGTGGCGGAGAACGCGGACCGCGTACGGCGGCCGCCCCTCCGCACAGGACGGAATACGACTGTGGCCCCCCACCGGATGCGGTGGGGGGCCACAGGTCACGCTGACGGCGCAGCGTCGCTCACTTCTTGTTGCGACGCTGAACGCGCGTGCGCTTGAGCAGCTTGCGGTGCTTCTTCTTGGCCATCCGCTTGCGCCGCTTCTTGATAACAGAGCCCACGACTACCCTCGCTCACTTCTCATCACTCGGTTGTTTGGGCGCCATGGGCCCACACGACCTACGAGGGGCTAGCCTACCCGCCCGAGCGCTGAGGTCGTAATCGAGGTGGCCGGGGAGAGGCCCGTGGTGCCTCGTGGGCCTCTCCCGGACCGCCGTCAGGCCGTTTCCACCCCCACGTAGCTGTCGCGGAGGTACTCGTGAACCGCTTGCTCCGGGACACGGAACGACCGTCCCACCCGGATCGCGGGCAGATGACCGCTGTGCACCAGCCGGTACACGGTCATCTTGGACACGCGCATCACCGAGGCGACTTCCGCCACGGTAAGGAACTGGACCTCGTTCAGAGGCCTTTCGCCAGCTGCAGCCATGACACACCTGCACCTTCCGCACTCGACGGCCACCGGCTTCCCCTTCCGGTGACTCTTCGTCGCTGCGTGCTCACTCCCCAATGTAGGTGCGGGTGATGCGAATGGGGAAGAGGTGCACCCATCGGCGTCCTACTGGGACAGACACGCCCGATTGAGTACGTAGCGGGTGAGCGGCCGGTAGTACTCGGGACGCACACCGTCATCAAGCGGAACGGCGACGGACACCGACCCCTCCGCCTCCCCCACGAAGAGCGCGGGATCGTTCACATCACCCGGCCCGATGGCCTCGAACCCCAGCTGACCTGCCCCGCAGACCCAGCCGTGGTCCCCGATCACCAGCTCCGGAAGCGGCCCGCCGGCCTCGGCCGCCACGGCCAGCGCGGTACGAACCGGGAGCGGCGAATGCGAGTGTGCGCCGGGCTCACAACCGGGGCGTTCAGCGCCCTCCTCCCGCACCAACGCGACTTTGCGGACGTACGCGAGGCGGTAGGTGCGTAGACCGAACCGGGTCGTTATGTCGACACGGTGCCCCTGCGCCGGGGTGAGGACGGCACATCCCGCCGCCGACAGCGCACCGGCCAGGGCGGCGTAGAAACCGAGCAGCCGGTGGGGGTGCCCGGTGCCGAGGAGGACGGGGGCGCGACGCTCCGCCACCGCGGCGAGCCGTCCGGCGAAGGCGTCCAGCGCCGTCAGCGTCCGCTCGGGGTCGATCACCTCCTGGCCCGACGTGTGACGCGGGTCGGCCGAGACACCGCATCTGCGTGCCATCAGCCCGAGCAAGTCCCGCTGCTCCCAAGGGCCTTCCGGGTCGATCCCGAGCAGCACCCGTGGGTCCCGCGCGGCGAACAGGCGGTAACTCCGCAGGCTCGTCTCCCGGGGCGTGGCCACGGTCCCGGCGAGACGAGCGTCCAGAAGATGAGCCCGAAGAGCTCCACGGCTCAGCACCCGGACGATCCTGCCGGATCCCCCGCCCTCACACCCCGGAACCCCGAAACCTCCCCCGGCCGGCGTAACGCCCTCACCTCGCGCCCCACCCCGGCCCACTCCCACGCCGGGTGCCCCTCGACGCCGGCTCACGTCACCCACCCGTCACGCCAACAACCCCCGCAACGGAAACACCGCCCGCCGGGCCGCCACCACCGCCTGGTCCAACCGGTCCGCAGGGTCGTACCCCGCTTCCCACGACGCCCATGACACCGGCCACCGCCCGTCGGTCATCCGCATCGGCCCGAGCTGCCGCGTCCGTGCGAACACCTCCTGCCGCCACCCCTCCGGGATCACCGTCTCCGGCTCCACCGGCCGCCCCGCCGCGATCCCCACCAGATGCGCCCACGACCGCGGCACCACGTCCACCACGGCGTATCCCCCGCCGCCCAGAGCCACCCACCGCCCCTCGGCGTACTCGTGCGCGAGTTCGTGACACGCCACCTGCACGGCCCGCTGCGCGTCCAGGGACACCGCCAGGTGCGCCAGCGGGTCCTCGAAGTGCGTGTCGGCCCCGTGCTGGGTCACCAGCACCTGCGGCCGGAACTCTTCGATCAGCTCCGGCACCACCGCGTGGAACGCCCGCACCCACCCCGCGTCCCCGGTCCCGGGCGGCAGCGCGACGTTCACGGCCGATCCCTCCGCACGGTCGGCTCCGGTCTCCTCCGGCCACCCGGTCTGCGGGAACAGCGATCGCGGATGCTCGTGCAGCGAGATCGTCAGTACCCGCGGGTCCTCCCAGAACGCCGCCTGCACCCCGTCCCCGTGGTGCACGTCCACATCCACGTACGCGACCCGCTCGGCCCCCAGCTCCAGCAGCCGAGCGATCGCCAGCGCCGCGTCGTTGTACACGCAGAACCCCGACGCCGCTCCCGGCATCGCGTGGTGCAGACCGCCCGCGAAGTTCACCGCGTGCAGCGCGTCCCCGCGCCACACCGCCTCCGCCGCCCCCACCGACTGTCCGGCGATCAGCGCGGACACCTCGTGCATCCCCGCGAAGGCCGGATCGTCGACCGTCCCCAGCCCGTACGACGCGTCCGCCGCGGCGGGATCCGCCGAGGCCGCCTTCACGGCGTCGATGTAGTCCCCCCGGTGGACGAGCCGCAGCGTCGACTCCCCGGCCGCCCTCGCCGCGACGACGTCCATCTCCCGGTCGAGCCCCAGCGCACCGACCAGTCCCCGTGTCAGGACGAGCCGGACGGGATCCATCGGGTGGCCCGGACCGAAGTCGTAGCCCGTTACTGCCTCGTCCCACATCAGCTGTGCGCGGCCGCTCATGCCCGTCACCGTATCGGTCCGGCCGGGCCTCGGATCACCGTCATGCCCCCGGCTTCACGTCCGGGCCGGGTCATATCAGCAGGTCGGCCAACTCCCCCATGTGGCCGAAGAGGCCGGTGGCCCCGACGAGCCTGTCGGCCGGCGTCATCGCGGTGAACCCGTAGACGTCCATCCCGGCCGCGACGGCCGCCTGCACGCCGAGCGGGCTGTCCTCGATCACGACGCAGCGCTCCGGAGCGACGCCCATCCGCTCGGCCGCGTGCAGGAAGAGATCGGGCGCCGGCTTCCCCCGGCCCACGTCCTGGGAGCTGAAGATCCGCGCGTCGTCGAACCACCGGTCCAGTCCGGTCTTCCGGTGCCCCACCCGGATCCGCTCGTGGCTCCCGGACGACGCCACGCAGTACGGCACCCCGTCCGCGGCGAGCTTCTCCAGCACGCCGACGACCCCGGGGACGGGCTCGAGGTCCTGCTCGAAGGCCGCGAACACCCGCCGGTGGAAGACGTCGTCGAAGTCCTCCGGCAGCCGCCGGCCGGTCCGCTCGAGTATCAGATCATGGACCCTGTGCATCGCGGCCCCCATGTAGTCGCGCAACGAATCGTCGTACGACGTCGGGTGGCCGAGCTCGGTCAGATAGGCGGCGAGCAGCCGATTGGAGATCGGTTCGCTGTCGACGAGAACTCCGTCATTGTCGAAGAGGACCAGTTCATAGCGCATACGAAGACCTTAAATGCAGAAAGCCCCGCACCGTTCCCGGTGCGGGGCTCTCCTCAATGATTGTTCGGCGGTGTCCTACTCTCCCACAGGGTCCCCCCTGCA